>NZ_JBWLKM010000165.1:0-7960 GCF_059026085.1 Streptomyces sp. a15
CCTACGCCATCACCGACGCGATCAACAACCGCCCCCTTCCGGAAGAAGAGTCCAAGTAACTCCCCCGTTTGCACCCCGGTTCCGGCCTGGAGCGCCCCCGGAATGGACTGCTGGGCCGGCTGCAGTCAGGCTTCACCTGAACCGGCGCTGAGCTGTATGAAGCCCCCTCGGCAAGCCTCGCACCGCAGTCGCTCCCCCAGAGAATCGAGCGCGACGCCCGCAGCCCGACCGAGCTCGTCCAGCTTCGATTGCTCGCCTACTTCGGCCTGCACAGTTCTGCATCCGCCAACTTGAAGCCTCAGGTCAATGGGCCGGTGTGACGGGTTCTCGGCTTGCTCTGGCTGGTGGTGGGCGGCAGTCTACGGAGTAGATCGTCTGTCAGCGGTTGGGATCGAGGTTGGTCAGGACGAGGAGGGCCGGCAGGAGTGTGGTGGCGTGCCTGGCGTGGAGGCGGAGCTTGGTCAGGATGCGCCAGTTCTGCAGGTGGGCGAAGGGTGCTCGCAGGCGGCGCGTTCGGCGGCGATCAACTTGTTGATCTGCTTCTTCGCCGTGGTGAGGGGCTTGGTCCGGGCGCTCTTGAAGCCGGTGATGATCACTGCATTGGCGGGGTCGTCGTCCAGGCCGGTGAAGCCGAGGTCGGCGATGGCACCGAGTCCGACCTCGCGGAGATGGCGGGTGAAGTTGTTGTGGCGGGCGGAGGTGATCTCGGAGGACCGCCCGGGCAGGGCGACGGAGATCCAGATCAGCCGACCACGGGTGTCGGTGATCCCGAGGAACAGCAAGCCGTGGGACTTGTGGACCCTCGCATAGGCTGGCCTCTCATTCGATGCACCGCGACCAGGATCAGCCCATGCGCAGCAGCACCAGGATCCGCCTGATCGAGCCCACCGACGCCGCCCCGATCGCCGCGCATCGCGTGCGGGACGTCGAGGCTTTCCGGCCGTGGGAACCGGCCAGCCGGCCGACTTCTTCACCCCGGAAGGCCAGGCGGAACGGATCGACAGCCTGCTGACCGGATACCGGGCTGGCGCGGTCTGGCCGGGCGTGGTGCTCGCCGACGACCAGGTGATCGGGCAGGTCACCATCGGAGGCATCCTGCCGCAGCCGCACCTGCGCCGCGGCTCCGTCGGATACTGGATCGCCAGCGTCGCCCAGAATCAAGGGCACGCCGGGCACGCCGTCGGGCTTGCACTCCGGGTGATGACGGACGAACTAGGGTTGCACCGCGCCGAGGCGTCCACCCATCTCGAGAATCTGCCATCGCAGCGGGTGCTGCGCCGCAACGGGTTCAGTCCGTACGGCGTCGCGCACTCGTCGATCTTTCTCGACGGGAGCTGGCGGGACGGGCTGCTGTGGGAGCGGATCCTCGGCGACTAACTTCGCCGTTTCGGTTGAGATGGGGCGCGGGGACGAAATATGGAAGTCCTTCTGAGTTGGGACGATGAACCCTGTCGAGGGGTTCTGTCGGTCCAAGCGGAAGGCATTTTCTGCGCGGGGCGGCCGGTCACCGTGCTCGTGGGCCTCGCGCAGCCGCTCGCGTTCGCCGAGCGCCTCCGGTTCCAGCGCGCAGCGGCTTCCGAGATCCGGTCCGCCTCGGGGCGGCCAGGATCAGATCGTCGACCGGGACCGTGACCGTGACCGGGAACAGCGGGCCGCCACGCCGGATTCGCCCTGCAACCGCACGGGCCCGTTTGGAGTCGTGATCACGTGGCTGGGAAAGGATTGGACGGGGTGATGTCGGGCTTGTAGCTTGCAGTTGACTGTGACACCGCCCGAGGAGGTGAGACCCATGAACGCTGTATCGATGTGGGTGCTCCCCCTTCCCGTCACGGTCGGGCGACTGACGTAGGCGTCGCCGGGAGTGCCTCGCCAACAAGGCACTCTCGAAAGGCAACACCTATGCCCTCTCCGCAGTTCACCGCCGAGCCGTCGTCGAACGATACGGTCGAGCGCGACTTCACTGTGGGCGACGTCCCCGGACTCCGGTCGTCGGCCTCCGGCCCCGATCGCGCGCCCCTCCTGTTCGACGTGATCATTGCCGGGTGCGGGCCGACTGGCGCGATGCTGGCCGCCGAACTGCGGCTGCACGATGTGCGGGTACTCGTTCTGGAGAAGGAAACCGAGCCCGTGTCGTTCGTCCGCATCGTGGGTCTGCACATTCGCAGTCTCGAGCTGATGGCAATGCGCGGACTGCTGGATCGTATTCGCGAACACGGAAGACAGCGTCCGGCCGGCGGATTCTTCGCCGCCATCAACAAACCCGCGCCCCAGGGCCTGGATTCCGCGCACGCCTATCTGCTGGGCATCCCGCAACCGGTCATCGTTCACCTGCTCGAAGAGCATGCGACCCAACTGGGTGCGCAGGTCCGGCGCGGTTGTGCGGTGGCCGATTTCGAGCAGGACGACGAGGGTGTGACCGTCGAGCTGGCCGACGGCGAACAGCTGCGTTCGCGCTATCTCGTCGGCTGTGACGGCGGGCGCAGTACGGTGCGCAAACTGCTCGGCGTCGGCTTCCCCGGTGAGCCCTCGCGGACCGAGACGCTGATGGGCGAGATGGAAGTGGGTGTGCCGCAGGAGGAGGTCGCGGCCAAGGTGAGCGAAATCAGCGAGACCAATAAGCGATTCTGGCTCAGGCCCTTCGGCGAAGGGGCATACAGCGTCGTAGTCCCCGCCGCGGGAGTCAGCGATCGCGCGGAACCGCCCACCATCGAGGATTTCAAACAACAGCTGCGCACCATCGCCGGAACCGACTTCGGCGTGCACTCCCCGCGCTGGTTGTCCCGCTTCGGGGATGCCACCCGGCTGGCCGAACGCTATCGGGTCGGGCGGGTGCTGCTGGCCGGCGATGCGGCACACATCCATCCACCCACCGGCGGACAGGGCCTCAACCTGGGCGTTCAGGACGCATTCAACCTCGGCTGGAAACTGGCCGCACAAATCCGCGGCTGGGCGCCAAAAACACTGCTGGACACCTACCAGGCGGAACGCCATCCGGTCGCCGAGGACGTGCTGGACAACACCCGCGCCCAGATGGAACTGCACTCCACCGAACCGGGCCCGCAGGCCGTGCGCAGGCTGCTCACCGAACTGATGGACTTCGACGAGGTGAACCGCTATCTGATCGAGAAGATCACCGCGATCGGCATCCGCTACGACTTCGGCGAAGGCCCCGACCTGCTCGGCCGCCGCCTGCCCGACATCGACGTGAGACACGGCCACCTCTACGCTCTGCTGCATCGCGGCCGCGGCCTGCTGCTGGACCGCACCGAACGCCTGACCGTCGGCGGCTGGTCAGACCGGGTCGATTACCTCGGGGATCCCGCTGCGGTACTGGATGTTCCGTGCGTCCTGCTACGCCCCGACGGCCACGTCGCCTGGATCGGCGACGATCAGCAGGACCTGGACGACCACCTCTCCCGCTGGTTCGGCAAGCCCGCCAACTGACTTCGCCTGAGCAACCGAAAGGGCTTTGAGGAGGATCGAACGGCCAGTAGCGACTGCCCATCGGAAGGCTGGAGACAGCATCAGCCGTGGTGCTCCGGCGCCAAGGTCGGCCTGCGAGGAGGGTTAGCCGCCGAGTGACGATCGGAAGACGTCTGTCGAACATGAACGACGAGCCACCCGGCGCCCCGACTGCCCCGTTTCGGCCGTTCCTTTTCCCGTTCACTCTCTGCTAGCGGTTCGCTTTGCACTGACAGGACGTTTTACGGACGGGAGGTGGCGACTGGCCCTCATCGGGCTCGTGCGCGTCAGCACGGACGACGATCGCTGGAACTCAAGTGGGCCTGTACCCGGGCGGCGCGAGCGCAGACGGCGCCCAGGACGCCCAGGACGAGACAGGCCGGATCGCCCGGGAGGGTGTGGGCGATCTGCAGAAGGTCCTGCGGGGCGAGGAACCGGTTCGCGCCGCGTGACCGTGCTGGTTCTCGTGCAGGTCGTGGCTGCCCATGGGCGCGTTCAGGCCACACGGCGGTGCCAGTGTCTGCTGCGCGGGGTGTCCTGGGTGGCGAAGACCCCGGCGAGCTGCGGGGCGCGGTCGCGGGTCTCGCCGAGGGCCTTGAGGAGCGGGTCGTCGGCGGCCGGGAGCGCCGCGTCGCGGAGAAAGGCCTCGGGGGACTTGGCGCCGATGTCGGCGGCGGCCTCGACGCGCGCGTACTCCTCCGGCTCGAAGGGCGGCACCTGGGGTTCGTTCTGGTCCGTACGAGCGACGTGACCAGCGTGTCCGCCTTCAGGCCGAGGGCCTAGCCGGGGCGGGTGAGGTGGTCGGCGCTCCCCCGCGCGTACGGCCGCGACCTTCGGTGTGATCGCTCGGCGCGGTACAGCATCCCGGCCGGTTGACATCCAGAGAGGCATCAAACGGGCCTACATCTTCCACGGCACCGTCACCTCACCCCACCACACCACACCAGTGATCCGCTTACGGATCCGCCGCGATCGGCCGAACGGGAGCACCTAGCGCACTTGTCGGAACGGAGATGCTCAGAGCACGTCGAATGCCGCCTGGAACGCGTCCGCCGCGGGGGCGATGACAACCGCCTTCCCCTGGAGGTCTTCAGGAAGCAGAGGCCGATGCGCTCGGCGGCGAAGACGTACTCCTGCTCGGCTCGTCCGGTCAGTGGGGCTGCTTGGAGGTGCTGCGGGCCGGAAAGTTGAGCGGTGTTCTGGTCCATGCGCTCGGCAATGCCGGCCCCGATGACACCGAATCACCAGGCACGAAATCGGAGTGCGGGCCTGGCACGCCAGGCAGCCCCCGAATACGGCCAGCCACATGTATCCGAAGCTCGCGAACTCTCGGACAGCGAAATTGGTCACCCACCGCGCGAAGCCCCAGGGACCGACGCGAAGCGTGCGCCCCGACACGTCGGCCAGCGGCGCCCTTCTCAGTCCAGCAAGGCCTCGATGCGGGCAGGCACGTGCTTGTGCCACGGGGACCTGGCGATCGGTTCGCGCCATTGCGCATCGGTGGCAGAGGCGACGACCGACCCACAGGACACCGACCGCCAGGCACTCGCCTGCGATGCTGTGCGCCAGGTGCACACCGAGGACCAGACCTCGGCGGTCGCCTGGGTGGCGATCACCGTCAACGCGTTCGACCGACTCGCGATCACGAGCAAGTAGACGACATGTTTTAGTTGACACATCACCACAGTTTCCCTATGTTCCTGGGTGACGATTCTCGTTGACGCAACAACCAATGGTCTACGAACCCCGGCCGGGGCGCGGGCCACCCTGGAAGGGACCACTCCCATGTACATCACCGCCGCCGTCCTCAGCGTGCTGCTCGCCCTTGTGTCGCTGGCCGCCGGTGTGCCCAAGGTAATGCTGAAGGGCGATGTGTCCGCGGGGCTCCAGTCCCACATGGGCCTGAGCGCTGGGCTGGTCCGCTTCGTAGGACTGGCCGAGGTCGCCGCGGTCGTGGGCCTGGTCGTGGGGCTCTTCTGGCAGCCTCTGGGTATCGCGGCCGCCGTCGGCTTCGGGATCACGATGATCGGCGCGGTGGGCTTCCACGCCAAGGTCGGCGACTACTCCGACCCCGCCACGCGCGGAAACGCCATGGCCCCCATCATCCTCGCGCTGGTCTCCGCGGCGACCGCCGTCACCCTCGGATTGGCCATGTGAGCCTGCCCCCTGGGGCACCGTCCCGGCCGCCCCTGCAGCGGTTGGAGACCGTGTCCCGGTCAGAGCAGTTCTTTGTCCAGCCGTTCGATCACACACTCGGAGATCCGGGCCAGCGTCGTCGGCTCCGCGGTGGTGACATGGTCGAGGAACAACGAACGTACCGCCTCGCCATGGGAGCGGAGCGGCCGCTTCGATCGCCTTCCGACCCGCAGGTGTGATTACCACGAATGCGCCACGCCCGTCTTCGGGAGAGTCTTCTCGCGTCACAAGCCCGCGCTTCGCCATCCGGGCGATGATGCGACATCCGGCTCTTTCCCCAATTCCAGCGCGTGGGCGACATCCGGAAACCGCTGCCGTCCCTCGGGTACATCGGTCAGGCGGACCAGCGCCTGGAAGTCAGCGGTGGGCAACTTCGAATCCGACTGCAACAGCCGACCCCGAGCCGCTCTTGCGGCCGGACAAAACTGCACCACGCGTGTTACTCATCCATGGTCGGCCAACGCACCGTCCCTGCCATGGCGAGTGTGTAGACGTCATTGACTGATCACCTAAGCAGCGAGCTACCGCCCTGAGGAGCGGCTCAGACCCCGGAAGCGCGGCGCGACCCGTCCTGCCCTGACTGTCCCGTGCCGCGCTTCCGGCCCCTCGGCAGGTCCGCGCTTCAGGGAACCAAGGTCTGCGTTTCCCACATCACCGGACTCGCCTGCGCGGTGAGGGGCGTTCGACCCAAATGGTCTTGCTCGTCTGCCCGTAGCGACAGCCCCAGCGCGTGGTCAACTGCGCCATCAGGAACAGGCCGCGGCCACCCTCGTCGGTGTGGCTTGCCCGCCGCAGCCGTGGCTGGGTGTTGCTGGGGTCAGCGACCTCACAGATCAGCACGTCCTCCCGGATGAGACGCAGCCCGACCGGGCAGCCGGCGTATCGGACGGCGTTGGTGACCAGTTCGCTGACGACGAGTTCGGTGGCGAAGGCGATGTCGTCGAAGCCCCACGCGGTCAGCTGGCGGGTGAACTCCTCCCATGCCTGAACCACGACGGTCGGGTCGGCCGGGAAGGCCCAGCTCGCGGTGTTCTCGCCCCCGCACGGCGCGCGTACGGGCCGGCAGCAGCGCGATGTCCTCGCGGACCGGCGGTTCGCCGATGCCTGCGAGGACGGAGCGGCCCAGCGCGTCCAGGGGAACACCGAAACGGCAGTGCGAGGCGAGCGCGTCCGTCAGACGGCGTAGACCGGCGTCGAGGTCGGGGTCCTGGCAGCGCACCAGACCCTTGGTGTACAGGGCGAGGGTACTGCCGGAACTCCAGGGTGACCGTGGTGATCTCGAACGGCATGCCGCCGACGCCGAGCGGTGGACCTGGAGAGATCGGGATGTCCTGTTCGGTGCCGTCGGGGCGGACGGCCACCGGCAGAGAGTGCCCGGTACTGGCGACGGCACACTGACGGCTGACCGGGTCGTAGACGGCGTACGGGCAGGGGGCGCTCAGTGTGTCCCGGTGCTCCGGGGGCGCCTCGCCGGCCAGGCGCTGTACGAGACCGTCGAGGCGCGTGAGCAGCTCGCCGGGATCGAGCTCCAGGTCGGCGAGGGTGTGGATGGCGGCACGCAGGCGTGACGTCTTGCTGGTCAGTCCGCCGCGGGACCTGCCGAGCAGGGCTTGCTTCAGGCGGAGCCTGCGTCGGCGGCGCACGCGTCGGCGCTTCCAACGCTCGGGCTCGTTTCCGCTGTGCTGCCCGTTCTGTTCCGCCTCGCCGCCCCCTTTCGCCGAGCCCGTTCCTGCTCGGCGGCGGCTTCCTCGAGAGCCTCCATGACGTCCTTGGCGACGGTCATTCCGGCGGCGTCGTGATGGGCGCGGGCGGTCGTGGAGTCCACGCTGACCAGGGATGAGTCTGTCTTGCCCTGGCGGGCGGCTTCGGCGATCAGGCATTCCAAGGGCGGTGAACGCCAGCGTTCCGCCAGACCGGAAGCGTCCATGGACGGTCGGCCAGGGCCCCGAGCTCTCCCTGCATCTCCCACCGCTGCGCGCTTGTCCTGAACCTCCAGATCACGCCCTCGAACTGATCCCGCAGCCGCTCGGGGTTCGGGCCGTACTCGCCTATCGGTAGGAACGGCTCGATCAACTGCCACTGTTCATCGGTGTGTTGTCTGCGCGTCACGATCGTCTTACTACCGGATCCGGTAGGAAGACGATCGTGATATCACACAGGCCCTAGCGGTCAAGCCAGCGTTGCAGCGCCTCGAGCATGTTCTCCGGACCCGTGGCGAAGCACAGCCGGATGCCCGGCTGGAGGTCGATGAGCACGTTGACGATCCGCTCGAACAGGACGGTGTTCTCCGGGACATTCCGAA
>NZ_JBWLKM010000166.1:0-7556 GCF_059026085.1 Streptomyces sp. a15
GGCATGCTGCGCGCGCTCGAAGCGTGGGGGTTCGAACCGATCCCGTGCGACCTGCTGCACTACGCGCCGTTCGGCGGATCGTTCCACTGCGCGACACTCGACATCCGCCGGCGCGGCACGCTCGAGTCGTACGGCCCCGATTGATGTCGAAGTGACCCCTTGTCCAACCGTCCGCTCGTGCAAATGTCACCAGTCGAGATCCTTGTACTCCTCCGCGGGCACGCCGATGTCCGAGAAGATCTCCCATGCCTGCTGCCTCATAGGGCCGGCGGCAGCGTCCTCGTTCTTGTGGAGGGCGCGCGGCTGTGGACCACCAGCGTGCGGGCTTCGCCGAGCCGGTGGCCGGTCTGGCGGTGTATCGCGAGTGTCTCCTGGCCGAGGGCGATGGCTGTCGCGTACGACGACTCCGACTCCGCTATCCCACACAGGACGGTCAGGGCCTGACCCTCCACCACGCGGAACCCGTGATCGCGTGCCAGGTTCAGTGCCTGCTCGGCATGGCTGCGGGCCTCGTTGTGGCGGCCCAGCTGCTTGTGCGTCAGGAAGAGGCCCAGGACGCTGTCCGCCTCGGTGCGTCCGTATCTCGCCTCGCGGGCCAGGGCAAGAGCCAGCCTTCCGGTCCGCAGCGAGCGGTCGAAATCCGCCAGCTTTTGAGAGCAGTGGCGACCGTGTTGAGGATGCTGGCCTGAATCCAGCGCCGCCCTCTCTCCTTGACCATGGCAAAGGCACGCTCGGCCTGTTCCAGCGCCTCGTCGTGGCGGCCGAGCTCGACGTTGATCTTCGCGACGGCGTCGAGCATCATGGCGCGGTCGTTGCGGTATCGGCCTCGCGCGTCAGTGGTCGCCTCGGGACCGAGAAAACGTCAAGGCCGTCGGCCAGACGGCCGAGTTCCCAGTACACCCAGCCCAGGTTCTGCAGAGCCAGGCTGTAGTCGTTCCAGCCGATCTCCGCATTCCGGCTGATGGCCAGTTCGAGCTGATCGGCAGCCTCACGCAGCCGGCCCAGATCCCGGCAGGTCACTCCGAGGACGACCAGCCGCAACGCTTCCAGATGACGATTTCCGGCTTCACGGGTGATCCGCAAGCCGGTGGTGACATGCGCGTGAGCACTGGCGAGTCGCGCCATGCTCCATTCCGCTGTATCGCTGACGGATCAGGGAAACACGTCTGGACCAGGAGTGGGCCGGTTGGCCCTGTCGGGTACCCGGTGGACCGGCCGAGAGTGGAAGGCATGGACCGGCTTGTACCTCCGATCGACACCCCGGCCCGGAAGGGATCTCCCATGTCCGTCGACACGCAGCAGGCGTCCGCCCGGCTCACCGAGGAGGAGCTGAGGTCGCTGGACGCCCACTGGCGCGCCGCGAACTATCTGGCCGTCGGCCAGATCTATCTGATGTCCAACCCGCTGCTGACCGAGCCGCTGCGCGCGGAACATGTCAAACCGCGGCTGCTCGGCCACTGGGGCACCTCCCCGGGCCTGAACCTGGTGCACACGCATCTCAACCGTGTCATCAAGGTCCGTGAACTGGACGCCCTGTGCATCTGGGGCCCCGGCCACGGCGGGCCCGCCGTGCTCGCCAACTCGTGGCTGGAGGGTTCGTACAGCGAGACCTACCCGGACATCACGCGGGACGCCGACGGCATGGCCCGGCTGTTCCGGCAGTTCTCGTTCCCCGGCGGAGTGCCCAGCCATGTGGCGCCCGAGACGCCCGGTTCCATCCACGAGGGCGGCGAACTGGGCTACGCGCTCTCACACGCCTACGGTGCCGCCTTCGACAACCCGGACCTGCTGGTCGCCTGCGTGATCGGCGACGGCGAGGCGGAGACCGGCCCGCTGGCCGCCTCCTGGCACTCGGACAAGTTCCTCGACCCGGTGCACGACGGCGCCGTCCTGCCGATCCTGCATCTGAACGGCTACAAGATCGCCAACCCGACGGTGCTCGCCCGGCTCCCCGAGCCGGAACTCGACGAGCTTCTCAAGGGGTACGGCCACGACCCCCTCCACGTCACCGGCGACGACCCGGCCGCCGTCCACCGCGGCATGGCCGAGGCCATGGACACCGCCCTCGACCGGATCGCCGCCCTGCAGCGGGCCGCCCGCGAGGAGGGCGCGACGGAGCGTCCCCACTGGCCGGTCATCGTGCTGCGCACACCGAAGGGCTGGACCGGCCCGGCGCAGGTCGACGGGCTGCCGGTGGAGGGCACCTGGCGCTCCCACCAGGTTCCGCTCTCCGCCGTCCGGGACAACCCCGAGCACCTGCGGCAGCTGGAGACGTGGCTGCGCTCCTACCGGCCCGAGGAACTGTTCGACGAGGACGGCCGTCCCCGGCCCGAGGTGCTGGCCTGCGTCCCGGAGGGAGTACGCCGGCTCGGCGCGACCCCGCACGCCAACGGCGGACTGCTGCTGCGCGAGCTGCCCCTGCCACCGCTGGAGCGGTATGCCGTCGAGGTCGACAAGCCGGGCGCCACCCTGCACGAACCCACCCGCGTGCTGGGCGAGTTGCTGCGCGATGTCATGCAGGCCACCGCCGACCGGCGCGACTTCCGCCTGGTCGGCCCCGACGAGACCGCCTCCAACCGGCTGCAGGCCGTGTACGAGGCCAGCGGCAAGGCGTGGCAGGCGCAGACGCTCCAGGTGGACGAAGACCTCGACCGGCACGGCCGGGTGATGGAGATCCTGTCCGAGCACACCTGCCAGGGCTGGCTGGAGGGCTATCTGCTGACCGGCCGCCACGGGCTCTTCTCCTGCTACGAGGCGTTCGTGCACATCGTCGACTCGATGGTCAACCAGCACATCAAGTGGCTGCGCACCACCCGCCGGCTGCCCTGGCGCGCCCCGATCGCCTCTCTCAACTACCTGCTGACCTCGCACGTGTGGCGCCAGGACCACAACGGCTTCTCGCACCAGGACCCCGGCTTCGTCGACCACATCCTCAACAAGAGTCCCGAAGCGGTACGGGTCTACCTGCCGCCGGACGCCAACACCCTGCTGTCCGTGGCCGACCACGCCCTGCGCAGCCGCGACTACGTCAACGTCGTCGTGGCCGGCAAACAGCCCTGCTTCGACTGGCTGTCCATGGAACAGGCCAAGGCCCACTGCGCGCGCGGCGCCGGCATCTGGGACTGGGCCGGCAGCGAGGACGGCTCACGCGAACCCGACGTGGTGCTCGCCTGCGCGGGCGACGTCCCCACCCAGGAGATCCTGGCGGCCGCACAACTGCTGCGCGCGCATCTGCCCGAGCTGTCCGTGCGCGTGGTGAACGTCGTCGACATCGCCCGCCTGCTGCCGAGCGAGGAACATCCGCACGGCATGAGCGACTTCGAGTACGACGGCCTGTTCACCGCCGACAAACCCGTCGTCTTCGCCTACCACGGCTACCCGTGGCTGATCCACCGCCTGGCCTACCGGCGCACCGGCCACGCCCACCTGCACGTGCGCGGCTACAAGGAGATCGGCACCACGACCACGCCGTTCGACATGGTCGTCCGAAACGACCTGGACCGCTACCGGCTGGTGATGGACGTCATCGACCGCGTCCCGGGCCTCGCGGTACGCGCCGCCGCCGTACGCCAGCGGATGGAGGACACCCGGCTGCGCCACCACACCTGGATCCGCGCACACGGCACCGACCTGCCGGAGGTCGCCGACTGGACCTGGGACGGCTGAGCGCCTCCAACTGCTTCGGCACGGTGCCGATGTCGTCGTGGGAGACCTCGCAGAACTGCTCGCGTGAGGAGCGCCGAAGTGACGGACCGGATTTGGGAGTACGAGGGCTACGATCCCGCTCAGGAGCGTCTGCGCGAGTCGCTGTGCACGCTGGGCAACGGCTACTTCGCCACCCGCGGGGCGTTGCCCGAGTGTGTCGCGGACGACGTGCACTACCCGGGCACCTATGCGGCCGGCTGCTACAACAGGCTCACCTCAGAGGTGGCAGGCCGCGAGGTCGAGAACGAGGACATGGTCAACCTGCCGAACTGGCTGCCGCTGCGCTTCCGAGTCGAAGGGCAGCAGTGGCTCACCCCCGACACGGCAGAGGTGCTGGAGCACCGGCAGGTCCTGCACCTGGCCTCGGGGCTGCTGGAGCGCCGGACGCGTTACGGGCTCGGCGAGGGACGCGCCCTGTCCGTCCGCCAGGAGCGGCTCGTGCACATGGCGGAACCCCACCTGGCCGTCCTGCGCACCGAGTTCACCGCCGACGGATTCTCCGGCGACCTCGAGGTCGAGTCCGCCCTGGACGGGAGCGTCACCAACTCCGGCGTGCCGCGCTACCGCGAGCTGGACGGGCGTCATCTGACTCACGTGTACACCGGTACCGCCGCTCCGGACGCGGTCTGGCTGCGCTGCCGTACCCGCACCTCCGCCATCCGGGTCGGTATGGCGGCCCGGCTGACCG
The DNA here is from genome assembly GCF_059026085.1 of Streptomyces sp. a15. NCBI lineage: Bacteria > Bacillati > Actinomycetota > Actinomycetes > Kitasatosporales > Streptomycetaceae > Streptomyces > Streptomyces sp. A15. The sequence continues at coordinate 4,394 of NZ_JBWLKM010000166.1, forward strand.
CCGACGAGCCGGCCACGGCACAGCACGAACTGGCTCGGGCCGTCCAGCGGGTGCGCCTGCGCATGGTTCCCGGCCGGACCGCCACCGTCGACAAGACCGTCGCGCTGCACACCTCCCGCGACCTGGCGATCAGCGATCCGCTGTACGCCGCGATCGAACGGGTGGGCCACGCGCCGGGCTTCGACGAACTGCTGGAGTCGCACCTGACGGCCTGGGACCAGCTGTGGCGTCGGGCCGAGCTGGACGTGCCGGGCGAGGCGGGCAGCATCTTGCGGCTGCACCTGTTCCATGTCCTGCAGACGCTCTCCCCGCACACCGCCGACCTCGACGTGGGTGTGCCTGCCAGGGGGCTGCACGGTGAGGCCTACCGCGGGCACGTGTTCTGGGACGAGCTGTTCGTTCTGCCCTACCTCAACCTGCACTTCCCCGAGGTCTCCCGCGCCCTGCTGCAATATCGCCACCGACGCCTGGAGCGCGCCCGCTCCGCCGCCCGCGACCTCGGCCGGCGCGGAGCCCTGTATCCCTGGCAGAGCGGCAGCGACGGCCGTGAGGAGACCCAGCGACTGCACCTCAACCCGCGTTCCGGACGCTGGCTGCCCGATCACTCCCGGCTGCAGTACCACGTCGGATCGGCGATCGCGTACAACGTGTGGCAGTACTGCGAGGCCAGCGGCGACACCGAGTTCCTGCACACCAAGGGCGCCGAGATGCTGCTGCAGATCGCCCGCTTCTGGGCGGATTCGGCGGTGTATGACGAGACGCTGGGCAGGCACCGCATCCGCGGGGTCGTCGGTCCCGACGAGTACCACGATGCCTACCCCTGGGCGGCGGAGCCGGGCCTCGACGACAACGCGTACACCAACGTCACGGCCGCCTGGGTGCTGGCCCGCACCCTGGAACTCCTCGACACCCTGCCCGAACCACGCCGCCGGGAACTCGTCGAGCGGACCGGACTCGACGGCGGTGAACTGGAACAGTGGGAGGACGTCTCGCGCACGCTCCACGTGCCCTTCCACGAAGGCGTCATCAGCCAGTTCGAGCACTACGGCAAGCTCGACGAACTGGACTGGGTCGGTTACCGCCGGCGCTACGACGACATCCGGCGGCTCGACCGGATCCTGGAGGCGGAGGGCGACACCGTCAACCGCTACCAGGCGTCCAAGCAGGCCGACGTACTGATGCTCGGTTATCTCTTCTCGCCCGCCGAACTGCAGGGGCTGTTCAGCCGGTTGGGGTACCGGCTCGACGAGGAGACCTGGCGGCGCACTGTCGACTACTACCTGCACCGCACCAGCCACGGCTCCACGCTCAGCGGACTGGTGCACGGCTGGGTCCTCGCCCGGGCCCGCCGCGCCGATGCCTGGACGTTCTGCCAGGAGGCCCTCAGGGGTGACATCGCCGACGTCCAGGGCGGCACCACGGGCGAGGGCATCCACCTCGGGGCCATGGCCGGCACCCTGGACCTGGTCCAGCGCGGCCTGACCGGCCTGGAGCCCCGGGGCGGCGCTCTGTGGCTGGACCCGGTCCCCCTCCCCGAGCTCTCCTCCTACGGCTTCGCACTCCGGTACCAGGGCCACTGGGGCGTGCACCTGCGCCTGGAGCGCGGGCGGCTGGAGATCGCCGTACCGTCGTCCGACCGCTCCCCGATCGACATCCACCTCCCCGATCGCTCGGTCGGCGTGCAGCCGGGTGAGATCTGCCGGCTGGTGCTCCCGGACTGAGGCCCCCACAGTGCGCAGCACCGCTCGGCGGTCGGCGGTGGGTTGCTGGTCCGCTTGTCGCCCGGACAGCCCGGACAGCCCGGTGCCGGGGGGATCGGGGATCGGGGTCGCGGGTCCCGTGGTGGCCGCTGATTCGACACACCCACTGGTCACGGATGGTTGCTGGGCCACGGGGCCGGTGTGGCGGGAGGGACTGTCGCGGGCTGTAGGTCCGTGGCGCACTGGTCCGGATCCGACGGCGGGAACAGCTCGTACGCGCCGATCCGGTCGGTGCCGAACTCCACGTCCGCGGTCGCGGCGGAAGCCAGGCGGGTGATGTCCGCGCTGGTTCCCGACGCATTCGAGCTGCTGGGTGACCGGGCGAACGTGGTGATGCTGCGGACCTTCTCCAAGGCGTACGGCCTGGCGGGCCTGCGGGTCGGCTATGGCGTGGCGCCGCCGGAACTCGTGCCCAGGTGCGCCAGACCCAGGTGCCGTTCAGCGTCAGCGCTCTCGCCCAGGAGGCCGCCGTCGTCGCCCTCGGCGAGCGCGCGGAGGCCGTCCGACGCTTGTCGGACTTCGCCGTGCACTGCCTCGACGGGAAGGTGGTGGGCCGCCCGTTCCTCGGCGAGGGCGTCCGCGGGGGACGATCGGTCTGCCGGAGGAGAACGACGCCCTCCACGCGCTCGCCGCCGCCTGGAGAGGCTGAAAGCCGTGCCCCTCAGTCCCTGTGAGCGGCATCGCGAGCTGCTCCAGGGGGTCGTACGGGCCCTCGCGGCCCGCGAGTGCAGGAGGCGAGACTGCGCCGACCGGGAGTCACGCCTTCTCGCTGTCTGCCGGCCAGCCCGGCGCGCGCCGGAGCGGGAGAGGGAGATCCTGGTCTTCTTCGGGCCGGGCGGTGACCTGAAGAGCCGATGGCGAGGCCCGGTGACCATCGCCACCGGGCCGTCCGCAACCAGTCCGCGACAAGTGCGGGAGGAGGTTCAGGACTTCTCCGCCGCCGCGGCCATCTCCTTCTCGTCCTCGGCCGTTGCGACGGGCTCCGCCGCCTCCGCGCTCCCGGCTTCGGCGTCTTCCGGGGCTTCGGCGTCCATGGTGGTGAGCGCCTCCTCGAACTCGTCGTTCTCCGCCTTCACCTGCCAGACGTGGAAGCCGATCCAGGTCAGCAAGGCGACGACCACGAGGACGTACTCCGAGCCCGGGAAGGGATGGAGCGTGTCGATGGAGTCGAGGTCCTTCCAGGAATCGATTCCTGTGCCTGGTCGCCGACCTCCTCCTCGACGGTCACTCCAACGACCCCGCGGTCCATGCCACGGACTTCCGCCTCACCCGCTTCGCCGAGGGCAGCCCGCTCATCAGCCCCCATCCCTACGCGGGAGCGGGCGAGATGCGCTAGGGGGTGTTTCGAAAGTCCCGCACAGCACCCACGGCGCCCGGCACGCACTCTCGCCGCACCGGCCGAA
>NZ_JBWLKM010000167.1:0-7303 GCF_059026085.1 Streptomyces sp. a15
GGACGACAGGATTTGAACCTGCGACCCCTTGACCCCCAGTCAAGTGCGCTACCAAGCTGCGCCACGTCCCGGTGCGCGCCTCCCGCGGTGACCCGCGGGATCGCGCGAAGAGCACTTTACCCCACGTCGGAGGCCTCGCCGAAGGCGGGGCGGGGCGAGGTGGGGGGCGGTGCGCGGGACAATCGGCGTATGGGCAGTGCATCCTCAGGACGACAGGCCGACGCGCGGGACCGGGACGACGAGGGGCGGGCGCGCAACGCGCGGCCCCGGGACGGGCTCGGGCGGCCGCTGCCGTACGGCTCGGACGGTGTGGAGCGGCAGCCCGAGGGCGTCGTCCGCACGCCGGACGAGAGCGTCGCCGAGGCCCAGGAGCTGCTGGACGCGGGGAAGCCGTTCCACGCGCACGAGGTGTTCGAGGACGCCTGGAAGTCGGGTCCCGAAGAGGAGCGCGGCCTGTGGCGCGGCCTGGCGCAGCTCGCCGTGGGGCTCACGCACGCGGCCCGGGGCAATGTCACGGGCGGCGCCCGGCTGCTGCGGCGCGGCGCCGGGGCCGTGGAGGAGTGGGCGTCGGCGGCGGGGCGGGAGCGGCCGTACGGAATGGACCTGCCGGGGATCGTGGGCTGGGCGCGGCGGCTGGCCCACGACGTGGAGCGGGACGAGCGGAGCGTCGACGCGCGGGCGCGGGCGCCGCGGCTGCGAGGGGACACGGCCTCGTAGCAGCCGGGGCCGGCGTGGACGCGGTGTCCGCGGTGTCAGTGCCGTGCGGCAGACTCGGGGCGTGCGAAAGATTCATGTCATCGGTATCGGCGCGGGCGACCCCGACCAGCTGACCCTGCAGGCGGTCAGGGCGTTGCGGAGCACGGACGTGTTCTTCGTCCTGGACAAGGGCGAGGTGAAGTCCGACCTCGTGCAGCTGCGCCGGGACATGCTCGACGCGCACGTACCGGAGGGCACGTACCGCGTCGTCGAGGCGCGCGACCCGGAGCGCGACCGGGCGGCCGGCGGGGCCGCGTACTCCCCCGCGGTCGGTGACTGGCGCAGTGCCCGCGCGGAGATCTACGCCCGGCTGATCGCCGAGGAGCTGGGCGAGGACGAGAGCGGCGCGTTCCTGGTGTGGGGGGATCCCGCGCTGTACGACAGCACGATCGGGATCCTCGAGGAGATCCTCGGACGGGGCGCGGTGGCGTTCGAGTACGACGTCGTGCCGGGCATCAGCAGTGTCTCCGCGCTCGTCGCCCGGCACCGCACCGGCCTGAACCGGGTCGCCCGCCCCGTGCAGATCACCACCGGCCGGCGGCTCGCCGAGGGCTTCCCCGAGGGCGTGGACGACGTGGTCGTGATGCTCGACGCCCACCAGACGTTCCGGCAGTACGCGGACCAGGACATCGACATCTACTGGGGCGCCTACATAGGCACGCCGGACGAGATCCTCGCCGCCGGCCCGATCGCGGAGGCGGCGCCCCGGATCGAGCGGCTGCGCGCGGAGGCCCGCGAGCGCAAGGGCTGGATCATGGACACGTATCTGCTGCGCCGGAATCGGCAGGAGTGAGGCACGGGTAGTCCGGGCACTCGTGCGGCCCGCCCTGCATGCGGGAGCAATCCACCGGTGTGAAGGTGACCTCGTGACAGTCGTGGAGGAAACCGCACTGCCCGCCGCCGCCCAACCCCCCGTGCTGGACAAGCGCCGCCGCAACGTCGTCTTCGTGACGATCATGCTGGGCATGCTGCTCGCGGCGCTCGACCAGACCATCGTGGGCACGGCGTTGCCGACGATCGTGTCGGACCTGGGCGGCGCGCAGCACATGTCGTGGGTCGTCACGTCGTACCTCCTCGCGGAGACCGTGGCGACGGTCCTGGTCGGCAAGTTCGGCGACATGTTCGGCCGCAAGGTGGTCTTCCAGGTCTCGGCGATCGTCTTCATCACGGGCTCGTTCCTGTGCGGTCTGGCCTCCAACATGACGCTGCTGATCCTCTGGCGGGCGATGCAGGGCATCGGCGCGGGCGGGCTGATGGTGACGTCGATGGCCCTGATCGCCGATGTGATCCCGCTGCGGGAGCGCGGCAAGTACCAGGGCGCGATCGGCGCGGTGTTCGGGGTGGCCACGGTCATCGGGCCGCTGCTGGGCGGCCTGTTCACGGACCATCTGACCTGGCGCTGGGCGTTCTACGTCAACGTCCCCATCGCGATCGTCGTGGTCATCGCGGCCGCCCGCACCATCCCGGTGGTGAAGTCGGCGATCCGGCCGGTCATCGACTACCTGGGCATCGCGTTCGTCGCGGTCGGCGCCAGCGCGCTGATCCTGGCGACCAGTTGGGGCGGCAACGAGTACGCGTGGGGTTCCGGCGTCATCGTCGGACTGTTCGTGGGCGGTACGGTCGCCCTCGGGCTGTTCTGCTGGGTGGAGACGCGGGCGGCCGAACCGATGCTGCCGATGCGGCTGTTCGGCAATCCGGTGTTCACGGTCTGCTCGATCCTCAGCTTCATCGTCGGGTTCGCGATGCTCGGCGCGATGACATACCTGCCGAGCTATCTGCAGTACGTCGACGGCGACTCGGCCACGGTCTCCGGCGTGCGCACGCTGCCGATGGTGCTCGGTCTGCTCATCGCGTCGGTCTTCAGCGGCAACGTGGTCAGCAAGACCGGCCAGTACCGGTTCTTCCCGATCGTCGGCGCCCTGGTGATGGGGATCGGCCTGTATCTGATGTCGCTCATGGACCCGTCCACCGGCGCCTGGCTGGAGTCCCTGTACATGTTCGTGCTCGGCACCGGCATCGGACTGTGCATGCAGGTCCTGACGATCGCCGTGCAGAATACCGTCGACTACACCGACCTCGGCACGGCCACCTCCGGTGTCACCTTCTTCCGTACGCTGGGCAGTTCCTTCGGCACGGCCGTCTTCGGCACGATCTACACCAACTCCCTCACGCCCAACCTCAGGGACGGGATCGCGTCCGCCGCCGAGGTGGGGTCCGTGGACGCGGCCACCGTCACCCAGACGGCCACCAGCCCCGAGGGCCTGCACGAACTCCCCTCCGACGTCGCCGCCCCGATCATCGGCGCCTACGCCGACACCATCCAGACCGTCTTCCTGTGGACGGTGCCGGTCGCGGCCATCGGCTTCGTGGTCGCCCTGTTCCTCAAGCAGGTCGAGCTGCGCGACAGTGCGCGGGCCGGCTCGACCGACATGGGCGAGGGGTTCGCCCAGCCGTCCGGCGCGGACTCGCAGCGCGTGCTGGAGGCGACCGTCGGAAAGATCATCGGCAGTACGGACCTGGACACCGCCCGCCGGCTCATGACGGAGGCGGACACCCGGCTCGACATCGCCGGTGCCTGGGCGGTCATGCAGGTCGAGCTCTTCACACGCATGGTGGGCCACGCCAGCCTCGGCATGATCGCCGCCCGCCGCCATGTGCCGCCGGAGGTGCTGCTGCCGGTCTTCGACCGCATGGTCGACGAGGGCTATCTGACCCGCGACGGCTCCCTCCTGTCCCACACCGAGGCGGGGGCACGGGAGGCCCGGGTCATCAGCCAGGCCTGGGGCAGTTGGCTTGCTGACCGGGTACAGCAGGACATCGGGCGCCCCTCGGGGACGGATCTGCGCGCCGCGGTGGACACCATCGCGAAGCGGCTGCTGGTGGAGGACCTCACTCATGGAGTGACACAGCATCAGCCGGCGGAGTTGGCGTCGAGCACGGCCCGCTGAACCCGCTGAACCCGCTGAACCCGCTGAAAACCAGGTGCCGGGTGGACGGAGCGATGGCCATACTCGCGGCATGTCTCCGGCACCGACCCGCTTCCGTGATCCGCGCAGCACCACATACGACTTCGCCGACTCGGTACTGGTGCGCTGCCCACGCTGTACGCGGATCGCGCATGTCGAGGCCCACAGGACGACCGAAGAAGCGCTGCCCACGCGGCTGTTCGCGCCCCGCTGTCTCGTCTGCCGCGCCTGCGGGCTGTCCCGGACCTGGCAGGGCCGGTCGATCGAGTTCTCCGGTGACCGCCACTCGCCGGCCCGCGATCCGTACTTCCGCCTGCCGCTCTGGCTGCAGGTCGAGACCCGGCACGGCGGACTCTGGGCGTACAACCTCGAACAGCTGGATCTGCTCGGGCAGTTCGTCGGCTCCTCCCTGCGCGAACGCGCTCCCTGGTACGACACGGGTCAGAAGATGACCTACGTCGCCCGCCTGCCCACCTGGATCAAGAGCGCCAAGAACCGCGACGAGGTACTGCGCGCCGTCGCCCGTCTCCGCGCCTCCGTCGTCACCGCGGGCTAGGCCCGACAGGGCCTAGAGGCCGAGCCAGGCCAGGGCCGCCGCCACATCGGGGACCGTCGTCACACCGTGAGGCAGTGGCGGGCGGGCCACGACCACGACGGGCAGCGCGAGGTGGCGCGCGGCGGTCAGCTTGGCCGACGTCGACTCTCCCCCGCTGTCCTTGGTCACCAGTACGTCGATGCAGTGGTCGTACAGCAGCGCGGACTCGTCGGCGACGGTGAACGGGCCGCGCGCCAGCAGGACTTCGGTGTGCGGTGGCATCGGCGGATCGGGCAGTTCAACGGCCCGTACGACGAAGTGCAGGTCCGTCAGGTGGGCGAAGGCGGCGAGGCCCAGGCGTCCGGTGGTCAGGAACACCCGGCGGCCGAGGCTCGGCAGCAGGTCCGCGGCCGTGTCCAGCGACGCGACCGGGTGCCAGCGATCGTCGGGGCCGGCCTGCCAGGCCGGGCGGTGCAGTACCACCGCCGGAACGCCGGTCCCCGCCGCGGCCGCCGCCGCGTTCGCGGTGATCCCGGCGGCGAAGGGATGCGTGGCGTCGACGAGCGCGTCCACGCGCTGCTCGCGCAGCCAGTCGGCGAGCCCCTCCGCCCCGCCGAAGCCCCCGATCCGTACGTCCCCCGCGATCACCCCGGGCCGCGCCACGCGTCCGGCGAGCGAGGTGGTGACACGAAGACCGCGGCGAGCCGCGAGCACGGCGGCCAGCTCCCGGGCCTCGGCGGTACCACCGAGGATGAGGACGTGCGAAGGCATGGCGCCGAGCCTACGAGGCCCGGACGGAGGACAGCACGCCGGGTACGAGCCGACTTCCGGGGCCCGGGTGGCTATCGTCCGGACATGGAATCCGTGCGTGCCGTCCTGATCGACATCGACGGGGTTCTCACCGTGTCGTGGCAGCCGCTGCCGGGGGCGGTCGAGGCCTTGCGGGAGATCCGGGAGGCCGGTCTCGCGGTGGCCCTGGTCACCAACACGACGTCCCGGACGCGGGCGTCGATCGCCGCGACGCTGGCGGACGCGGGGTTCCCGGTGACCGCCGGGGACATCCTGACCGCGCCGGCCGTCACGGCCGCGTATCTCGCCGAGCACTGGCCCGGCGCGCGGTGCGCCCTGCTGAACAGCGGTGACATCCGGGAGGACCTGGATCTGGAGGGTGTCACGGTCCTCGACGCGGACGACACCGACAGTGTCCCGGATGTCGTGGTGGTGGGCGGGGCCGGTCCCGAGTTCGACTACGCGGCGCTCGACCGGGCCTTCGGCCAGGTGCAGCGCGGTGCGCGGCTGGTGGCGATGCACCGCAATCTGTACTGGCGCACCGACGCCGGGCTGCGGCTCGACTCCGGCGCCTTCCTGGTCGGCCTGGAGCAGGCCGCGCGGGTCGAGGCCGAGGTGACGGGCAAGCCGTCGGCGGCCTTCTTCGCGGCGGCCCTGGGGCACCTCGGCGTCGGCGCGCAGGACGCGGTGATGGTGGGCGACGACATCGAGTCCGACGTACTGGCGGCGCAGCGCGCCGGTGTCACCGGGGTGCTGGTGAAGACCGGCAAGTACCTGCCACAGACCCACGAGGCGGCGAGCGGCACGCCGGATCACGTCATCGAGTCCTTCGCGGACCTGCCCGCCCTGCTGGGACTAGCGCAGCAGGAGCTGTAGGCCGCCCAGGATCGTCGCACCGATCACCAGTTGCTCGAACAGGCGCTGGTTGATCCGGTTCACAGCCCATTTGCCGATGAACGCGCCGGGCACGACGAACGCCACGAGCGCCGCGTCAAGGAGCAGTGAGCGGCCGTCGATCAGACCGAGCCCAACGCTGAAGGGCACCTTGGACACGTTGACGATCAGGAAGAAGAAGGCGGAGGTACCGAGGAAGCCGAGTTTGCGGAAGCCGGCGGACAGCAGGTACATCGACATCACCGGGCCGCCCGCGTTGGCGACCATGGTGGTGAAGCCGCCGAGGACGCCGTACGAACGGGCCTTCACGCGGCCCGATCGGGTGGCGACCGAGTCGGGTTCCTCCTCGGTGTCGGCTCTGCGGCGGCGCCAGACCGTCACCCCGGCCATCAGCAGCAGGATCGCCCCGATCGACGTCCGTACGATCTCGTCGTCCGCCCACACCAGGAACAGCGTGCCGGCGACCACGCCGACCGCGACCGCCGGGAACAGTCGCCACAGCGTGGGCCAGTGTGCGTGCCGCCGGTAGGTGAGCACGGCGAGCAGGTCCCCCGCGATCAGGACCGGCAGCAGCACGCCGGTGGAGGCGCGGGCGGGCAGGACGGCGGCGAAGATCGCGAGGCTGACCGTGTTGGCCCCGCTCACGGCGGTCTTGGAGAAGCCGACGAGCAGGGCGGCGAAGGCGAGGGCGGCGAACTCCCAGCCGGTGATGTGCCAGAGGGTCATGGTGTTCATGCGGAGACCGATGCTATGTGCAAGAAACCAGGTCGCGTAAGGAGTGTCTCGCCAGGTGACCGGTGTTGGGGTGGCGACGGCGGGGCGGGGTTGGTGTGGGCGGCATCGAGCCGATACCGGTGCCGGTGCGGGCGGCGCCGAGCCGGGTCAGCGCGAGCCGCGCCGAGCCGGTGCCGCTGCAGACCGCGCTGAGCCAGGTTGGTGCGGGCCACGCCGCGCCAAGTGGTGCAGGCTGCTCCGAGGGAGGTTGGTGCGAGCCGCGCCGAGCTGGATTGGTGTGAGCCGCGCCGAGCCGGTGCCGGTGCAGGCCGCGCTGAGCCAGGTTGGTGCGGGCCACGCCGCGCCAAGTGGTGCAGGCTGCTCCGAGGGAGGTTGGTGTGAGCCGCGCAGAGCCGGATTGGTGTGAGCCGCGCCGAGCCGGTGCCGGTGCAGGCCGCGCAGAGCCAGGTTGGTGCGGGCCACGCCGCGCCAAGTGGTGCGAGCCGCGCCGAGCAGGTGCCGGTGCCGGCCGCACTGAGCCAGGTCCGTGCGGGCCGCGCCGGGAGTCGGATCCGCTAGGGGGTGTTTCGAAAGTCCTGTGCGGTGCCCGCGGTGTCCGGTGCGTGCTCTCGGTGTGCCGGACGGAAGG
>NZ_JBWLKM010000168.1:0-7299 GCF_059026085.1 Streptomyces sp. a15
GATCGCACCGGCCCGGCCGGCCGGATCCTTGCGGGCTTCGACCGCCAACCGCGTCGCACGCTCGCGCAGTTCGTCGGAGTACTTACGGGGAGCAGCCATGATCGGCATCCTTCCGGGTCTTCGATGTCTCCATCAAACCCGGGGCGATTCAGTGGATACGGTCATACAAGGCGTGGAAACGCCGCTCCGGAGACTGCTTGGCCGCAGCCCATAGCCCGCGTTGAAGTTTTCGCACTTTCGAGACGGACGCAGGCCCGTCCACTACGACGGGGCATCGCCCGTCGGGGTTGTTGGACCGGACGGTCCCGGTCATGCCCTCATGCTTACCTTCGCCACGAGCGTGATCAAAGTGCGGGCCCTTCCCTCCCGGCGCGTTATGTTGCACGCCGATCAGCGGTACTACGCCCCGCTCGGACTCCCGCTGCCCTCCGGACGACTTCACCATCGGCTTATACGTCCGGTCTCTTGCCCGACGTCAGACGTGGTCAGACGGGTCTCTCCTGTTCCGGCCCAGACTGTGCACACGTACCGCCCTCCGTACCCCGGGAGAACCCCGAGGGCTGACCCCGGAACAGGGCCCTCAGGACATGGCCTTCGCCCCGACATGACGGGCTCGGCTTCTCCGCTGTTGGTATGACGAGGCTGCAAAGTTCGCTCTACGCTACGGCCCGCGTGCTTGCTCCCTCCAAAGAGGCTCTTGACATCCCGCTCAGCCCGCCGTGTCTCCACGACGAACCGGGACCTGCTACCGGGCACTCCGGTGTCTACCCGGACGGGACTCCCACCCGCGAGCCTGGACCAGCTTTCAGGACGCAACACGTAGGGACCCTAAGCTGTGCACGGCTGAGCCCCTCGCGCGACGTGCACAGCAAGGGGATCGCTCGTCTACTCTCGGCCAGGCCGTCGTCGCTCGCGAGCTCGATTGCCGCGGCGCCTCGCCAATGTGCTCTTCCCCGAGAACGCCGGTCAGGGCTTTACCTGCCAGGCGGTCCGTCTCTGGCCCGGCCGCTGAGGCGGCCTCACCGGCCGAGCGGGGCCAGCTGCTGGATACAGCGCCGCTGCCGGAGGTCACCTTGAGGAAGCAGGCCGCTCTCGGCCGCGGCGGCCACGACGGTGAGCCGCTGCCAGCGGCCCGGAATGGGTGGGCCGCAGCCGATTCAGGGATTGGACTGCGGCCGCCGCGCTGTCGGAACTCGGGGAGCACACCGCACCCCAGAGCGGTGTCCGGCTTCCCCGCCGCGGCAGCCGCACACCGCGCCGCACGAGTGGCCTTTCACGCCGGCGATCCCGGCTTCCCGTTGGTCGGACCAGAGGATCAGCCGCCGATGACGCCATCGGCGTGATATCCGGCCGCGGTTGCAACCGCGGCCGGCCCGATGAGGCTCTGTTCCAGCAGATCCGCATGCCGCTGTTAAGGAGATCAACGTGACCACCAGCGCCTTCACACACCACTCACCGCGCGGCTTCGTCGACCCCTACGCCGTCGACACCACCGAAGCCGTCTGGCCCGCCCCGGCCACACTTGAGCAGAACGCGGACTACCTGCTGCCGCCGCCCAACCCCGCCCACCGCCTCGGCTACACCCTCAACCCCCGTGACCAGCGACGCCTCGCCCTGCACGCCGCCCTCACCACGGCCGGCATCCCCCCACGGCCCGAAGACCGCGACGCCATCGACCAACTCAGCGCCCTCCCCAACAGCATCAACACCACCCTGCAACGCTGGCTGCACCACACCGCATGACACAGGCGACCGCCGCCATGCAGGCCGCCTACGGGCTACGTCCCGTCGTTCCCGATGACTGGCCCGAGGCGCCGGCCTTCCAGCGTCCACCGACAGCGCCCCCTGAGCAGGTGAGCACGGTGGCCTCACCTGCCGCGAGACAACCCGCTGGCCTGCTCCCCCACTGACGCATCCGCGTCGTCTATCACGCCGTAATAGCGGCTGGCCGTCGCGGCGTGGCTCGCGGGCCCCCCGCACTTCGCTGGCTCCACGTCGTACTGGTCTGACACGCTACCGACGACACTCAAACTGCCGCCTGAAACAGAAGTCCTGCTCTCCCGCCGTGAGCCGGAGAGCAGGACCAGCTGTGGTGGCCGTCAGCCCGCCTGCGCTGCTGGTTGATCAGTGAACTGACGCATGACCTTCTCAAACTCGCCCGCGTTGCGTTCCCGGGCCATCTGGTTCGACACACCAACTCGAGCATTTTGAAGAAGGCTGGCTCATCCATCCTCCGCACCAGGTGCATGGCGATGAACGCCGGGTCGTCGTACGGCAGCTGCCGCGGCGGCCGCTGCTCCTCCGGCTGCTCCCCAGCACACAGCATCATGAGGAGGAAATTCGTGTTCATGCCTCTTTTGGCGCTGAAGTGGTGACAGGCTGGGCTGCCTGCTGGGCAGAGTCTTGCCAGCCCGGGTGACGGCCATCAGGTGAGGTCCTGCGCAAGGCGGCGAAGTATTTCGCCGGGGAGACGCGCTGGTGAACCGCTTCCAGTTCGTTGCCGACCACCACCGCCACTACGGCGTGAAGCGGCTGTGCACCATCCTCAACATCGCCCGCTCCAGCTTCTACTACTGGCGTCGGACGGCCGCGGACCGGGCCGCCCGGCAAGCGGCCGACGCCCGCCTCGCCGCCCGGATACGGGCCGTGCACCGCGAGTCGGACGGCACCTACGGCGTCCCCAGGATCACCGCCGAACTCCGCGACGACGGCGAGCGAATCAACCACAAGCGGATCGCGCGGGTGATGCGCAGCATCGGCCTGGCAGGCCTGCGGCTGCGTCGCAGGCACCGCACCACTGTTGCGGACCCGGCCGCGGCGAAGGCCCCGGACCTCGTCGGCCGCGACTTCACGGCAAGCGAGCCGAACACCAAGTACGTCGGCGACATTACCTATCTCCCGCTGGACGGCGGGAAGTTCCTGTATTTGGCCACCGTCATCGACCTCTCCTCACGCCGCCTGGCCGGCTGGGCGATCGCGGACCGCATGCGCACCGGCCTCGTCACCGACGCCCTGGCCGCCGCCGAACGGACCCGCGGCAGCCTCGCCGGGGCGGTCATGCACACCGACCACGGGGCCCAGTACACCAGCCGGGCCTTCGCCGATGCCTGCCGCCAAGCCGGCGTCCGCCAGTCCATGAGCGCGATCGGCTCCAGCGCGGACAACGCGCTTGCCGAGTCCTTCAACGCAACGTTCAAGCGCGAGACGCTTCAGGGCCGCAAGACCTGGTCCAGCGAACGCGAGGCCCGCCTCGACGCGTTTCGCTGGCTCAACCGCTACAACACCCGACGCCGTCACTCCCGCCTCGGACAACGCAGTCCCATCACCTACGAGACAGCACTCGACACAACACCAACTACCCTGACCCAAGCCGCATAGCCCGTGTCCAAGATTCCGGGTCAAGGCCCGGCACGCCTGGTGGTGGTTTCTGGCGGCCGGCGCTGTGGTGATCATCGTCTACTTCCTCGTCACCGCGCCCGTGCGTCACCTGTTCTCACCGGTGCTGGCGGCCTGCGCCACGGTGGCGATCCTGGTCGGCGTCCGCTGGCACCGGCCGCGCCCGAGCTGGTCCTGGTATCTGTTCGCCGCCGGCATGGGGCTGTTCACGGTGGCGGACGCCGTCTTCGGCACCTACCAGGTCGCGAGCAGGGTGGTGCCGTTTCCCTCAGTGGCCGACGTGCTGTATCTGGCGGCCTACCCGTGCTTCGCCGCCGGGCTGGTCAGTCTGATGGCAGCATGGGGCAGCGGCGTGCGATGGGGAGCCGTGCTGGATGCCGGGATCATCACCCTGGGGATGTCTGCCCTGGCATGGGCGTTCATCGTCATGCCCTACCTGCACAGCCATCTGTCGGCGCTGCCGCTGACGGTCTCCCTGGCCTATCCGCTGGCCGATCTTCTGCTGCTCGGCATCGCCGCCCAGCTGGTACTCGTCGCAGGAGTCCGTCTGCCGGCCCTCGCACTGTTCACACTGTGGGTGGGTGCCACACTGGCCGCCGACGCCCTGTACTACTCCACCCTCGCCGCGACCGGCGCCCCGATCGCCGCCGGCGTCTCCTACACCCTGTGGATGGCCTCCTATCCGCTGCTCGGCGCGGGCGCTCTGCACCCATCCATGGCCAGAACAACCCAGCTGGTGCCGCGCAGGCAGGAGAGGCTGTCACCCGCCCGCATGACCACCCTCATCCTGCCCGCCCTCCTCGGTCCCGCCTTACTGATCGCCGACGTCGGCGGCGTGCGGGCACAGCCCATGGACGCCGCGGCCATCGCGAGCATCGTGGCCGCTTTGACCGTGCTGCTGGTCGTACGCATCATGCTCCTGGCCCGGTTCGCCGAGAACCAAGCCGACCAGGCCAGAGCCCGCGCACGCATGGCCGAGGACGCCTTGCGTCAGCAGACCTCGCTGCAGCAGCAACTCACCCACCAGGCCTTCCACGACGCACTGACCGGCCTGGCCAACCGGGCACTGTTCTTCGAGCGCCTGGAATACGCCCTCCACCGCCCCGCGGCGGGCCGAAACACCGTCTTGCTACTCATCGACCTCGACCGCTTCAAAGACATCAACGACAGCCTCGGCCATCCGGTCGGCGACGAACTGCTCATCACCGTCGGCCACCGGCTCCTGGGCGCGGCGCGCCGCAACGACACCGTCGCCCGCATGGGCGGGGACGAGTTCGCCGTCCTGGCCGAAGACCTCAAAGAGACCCCCGTCCTGACCTACGCCCAGCGCTTCCTGGACCGCTTCCAGGAGCCCTTCGCACTCTCCGGCCATCGCAGCGTCTTCATCACCGCCAGCATCGGCGTAGTCGCCATCACCGAACCGACCACGTTCCACGACGCCGTACGCGACGCCGACATCGCCCTGTACGTGGCCAAAGAACGCGGCCGCGACCGCGCGGAACTCTTCGAGCCCGCCATGAGCCTGGGACGGCAGAGCCGGGCCCGTATCGCCCAGGACCTTCGCTACGCGCTGCCCCGCGACGAACTCGCCGTGCACTATCAGCCGGTCATCCACCTACTCACCGGACAGGTCACCGGCGTGGAGGCCCTACTGCGCTGGCAGCGGGAAGGGCGATCCCCCACCCCGCCCGAGGTGTTCGTGCCCGTCGCCGAGGAAACAGGTCTGATCCGCCCCATCGGCGCCTGGGTGCTGCGCGAAGCCTGCCGCCACGGCCGGCACTGGCACGACACCGTACCGAAAGCCCAGGCGCTGAGCGTGGCTGTCAACGTCTCCGGCCAGCAGCTCAAGGACCACCGGTTTCCCGACACCGTACGGCAGGTCCTGCACGAGACCGGTTTCCCCCCGGCCTCCCTGGTCCTGGAGATCACCGAGAGCACCCTCGTCACCGACGCCGAGACCACATCCACCCACATCCGTGCACTGCGCGACCTCGGTGTACGCATCTCCATCGACGACTTCGGCACCGGGTATTCCTCCCTGGCCTACCTGCGCGACCTCCCGGCCGACATCGTCAAGATCGACCAGAGTTTCGTCCTGCGAGGCGGCGGCGATGTCGACAAGAGCCTCATCCAGGCCATCCTCCAGGTCGGACACGCTCTCGACCTGGACGTGATCGCAGAAGGCATCGAAACCCCCCACCAAGCACATCGACTGCACTCACTCGGCTGCCCCCACGGCCAGGGCTTCTACTACTCCCCGCCCCTGGCCCCCAAAGCACTCGAGGCCTACCTCACCACCCAAGCAATCCTCATCCCCTCTAGATCACACAGATAACCCGCATCCGAGCTGGCTCAGAAGTCGGCTGAGCCCGAATAGTGCACCCCGGGAATACTGCCTCTTCACCAGTTGGACGGCGGTGTGGAGGCGGCGGAGTACCGGGTGTGGGTGCGCGCCCCCGACCACGTACGGCCGGTCGACGGCGTCGACTACGACCAGGTCGTCACCGAGAAGCTGGAGCGGTCACCACAGGCGGTGGTCCATGAGGTCCTCGGGGAGCGCCGGCCTTCGGGGTGGCTGCTTGCGAAGCTGCGCGACGGCCGCGGCCCGGCCCACTCCGTCCTGCACGCACCGGACTGCGAGGAAGCACCGCAGGGTGCGCCGCTGCTCGATGCGGACCGCGCCCTGGACGCGGCAGAGCACCCGGGCACCCGGCTGTGCACGCTGTGCGGAGCCGCGCAGGTTCTATAGCGGCAATGCTGTTGTAGTAGCAATGCCGCGGAGTTACTGACTTCGGCTCGTCAGGGTGACGCTGGTTCGTCGAGTGCCAGGCCGGTGCCCGCTATGAAGCCATCGAGGGTGTCGGGCCGGTACTGAAGACGCTTGAGTCGGTTGCGGACGAGGGCCTCAAGCCGGTCGAGGGCGACCACGGCGAGGTTGGCCAGGCTGCGCTTGACGTGCGCCCATACCCCCTCGACGGGGTTGAGGTCGGGCGAGTAGGCGGGCAGCAGGAACACCGTCAGCCATGCACGCTCGGCGATCAACTCACGCATAGCGTGGGAGACGTGGGTGTTCAAACGGTCCCACACCAACACGACCGGCGCTTTGACGAGCTGGTGGACGCCGTCGATCAGCGCGATGAAGTCGCGCTCGCCCATGCTGCGGCGCTTGCCTTTGCCCGCACGGTGGACGCGCAGGCGGTGGCACAGCCGGGTGCGGGAGCCGGGCCGCATCGCGATCAGCCCGGCCACCGACAGCCGCCCCGAGCGTCGCCCGCTGACCGCCACTTGCGGAGTCACGCCGCGCCGGCCCCAGGTACGTCCTCTGGGCGGCCGTCGGGTGAAGCCTGCCTCGTCCTCGAAACAGACGTAGCCTCCGCAAGCCGCCCGGGCTCTTTTACCTCGGTCCAGGTCGCCTCCTTCCACGCGGTGACGGCCTGCTCGTCACGCTCGGCGACCCGCCGCGCGGGGACCTGCGGGCTGAAGCCGAGCCGGTGCATCAGCCTCGTCGCCCCGGAGACGCTGTAGGAGACGTGGAACTTCCTGCCGATCAGCGTGGCCACCCTCGCCGCGGTCCACACCTGGTCCTCCACCCAGCCATGCGCGGCCGGCCCCTGCTCCAGATACCCGGCCAGCTTCTCCAGACAACGCGGGGACAGGCGACACCGCGATCCGCTCGGACCGCGGGAGGCCAGAGCCTGCACGCCGCCGTCCCGCCACAACTGCTGCCACCGACAGGCTGACTTCAAGCTCACCCGCAGGCGCCGTGCCACCTCCGACGGCTTGATCTCCTGCTCGAACAACTCAGCCGCCTGCAGCCGTACCGACTCCCGGCGCCGACGTCCCGCAGCGGTCAGCCCGCCCCCATCCGCATACCTCACACACCACGGAATACAGCCACCACCC
>NZ_JBWLKM010000169.1:0-7065 GCF_059026085.1 Streptomyces sp. a15
GTTCCTCCCACACCCCCGCCTGCTGCCACTCGGCCAGCCGACGCCAGCAGGCAGGACCGGAACCGAATCCCAACTCCTGCGGCAGATACTCCCATTGAATGCCGGTGTAGAGGACGAACAGCACACCCTGCAGCGTCCTGCGGTCATCGATCCGCTTGCGCCCCGGATGCCGGAACCGCCGCTCATGCTTCGGCAACAACGGCTCGATCACCGCCCACAACTCGTCACTGACCTCCCACGGCTTCCGCCGCGCCATGATCACACCCCACAAAACACGGGATCACATACACATCCACCGTGCCACAGAAGGATCATTCCGCAAGGACCCCTTAGAGAAGAGGTGGCAGAGCTCAATGAGTTGGTCTCTTCAGCCGGCGTTCAGAAGCTCCCGACCCGAGATGCGGACCCGGATCGGCGCGCTTCGGTGTCGTGGTGGATCGGTGTGTGCGAACCGCTCAGTGGAAGACCTGTTCCGCCCTGTCGGGTGGCGACGATCTCGGCGGCGATGGACAGGGCGGTCTCCTCGGGCGTGCGGGCACCGAGGTCGAGGCCGATGGGTGAGTGAAGCCGGGTCAGTTCGGCTTCGGTGAGGCCCCTCTCGCGGAGTCTGCGGTCGCGGTCCTCGTGGGTGCGGCGGGACCCCATCGCGCCGATGTAGGCGACCGGCCGTCGCAGGGCCGCTTCCAGCAGGGGTACGTCGAACTTGGCGTCGTGAGTGAGGACGCACACCACCGTGCGGTCGTCGATCCGGGTACGGCGCAGGTAGCGGTGCGGCCAGTCGACCACGATGTCGTCGGCCTCGGGAAAGCGCGTCCGGGTGGCGAACACGGGTCGGGCGTCGCACACGGTGACGTGGTAGCCGAGGAACTTGCCCATGCGTACCAGGGCCGCGGCGAAGTCGATGGCGCCGAAGACGAGCATGCGGGGCGGCGGCACGCTCGACTCGACGAGCAGGGTCAGGTCCGGCTCGCAGTGGGATCCGTCCCGCGCGATGTCGAAGGTGCCGGTGCGGCCGGCGTTCAGCAGGGAGCGGGTTTCGTTGACGACGGCGCGGTCCAGGTCCGGGTGTCCGCCGAGTTCGCCTTCGTACGATCCGTCCTGGTGGACTGCCAGCGCCCGGCCGAGGAGTTGTGCCGGTCCTCGGACCACGCGGGCGAATGCCGCCGCCTCACCCCGGGCGGCGGCCGACAGCGCCACCTGGAGCACCTTCCTGCCCGGTCCGTCGGCTCGCACGGGTGTGACCAGAATATCGAGGACGCCGCCGCAGGTCAGCCCGACGGCGAAGGCGTCCTCGTCGCTGTAGCCGAACCGCTCGCGCACCGCCTGGCCGTCCTTGAGCGCCTGGGCGCACAGGTCGTAGACGGCGCCTTCGACACAGCCGCCGGACACCGATCCGATGGCGGTGCCGTCGGCGTCGACGGCGAGCGCGGCGCCCGGCCCGCGCGGCGCGCTGCCGCTGACGGCCACGACCGTGGCGACGGCGAAGTCCCGCCCCTCCTCGAGCCACCGGTTCAACTCGTCCGCGATGTCGAGCACGTGCGTGCCTTTCTTGTTGTAGGACGGATCGAACCGCCGTCGCTTCAGAGCAGTTTTTCCAGCGTGATCGGCAGGTCCCGCACCCGCTTGCCGGTCGCGTGATAGACGGCGTTCGCCACGGCCGCTCCGACACCCACGACACCCACCTCGCCCGCGCCGAGGATGCCGAGCGGTGTGGTCGGGTCCGGGTCGTCCAGGAAGGACACGTCGATCGGCGGGATGTCGGCGTGCACGGGGACGTGGTACTCGGCCAGGCTGGGGTTCATGATCCGTCCGTTGCGCGGGTCGACGATGGTCTCCTCGGCCATCGCCAGGCCCAGGCCCATCACGATGCCGCCGCGCACCTGGCTGGCCGCCGTCTTCGCGTTGATCACCCTGCCGATGTCGAACACGCCGACCCACCTCGACACCGTGTCTCACCGGTCTCGGCATCCACGCGCACCTCGCAGAACTGCACGCCGGAGGCGGCCTTGATCCACCTCTGGCCATCGCGCATGAATTTCGGGAGGAACCGTATCCGCCCGGCGATCCGGCCGAGCCGCGTCTCCGATCCGATCACGGCCTCGACGTGCGGCACCTTCGCGCGCCGGAGAATCTCCTCGTTGCTGTCGCCGCCCGTCTTTTGTGCCATGGACTTCAGCGTCTGCTTCAGTTCCTCGCACGCCTGCATCACGCTGGCGGCGGTGCTCGCGGTCTGGACGGACACACCGGCGGCCGGCCCCATCGGCAGATCGGAATCGCCGTACTCCACGCGGACGGCGTCGAACGGCACACCCAGCGCGTCCGCCGTGATCTGGGCCTGGGCCGTGGCTGCGCCCATGCCCATCTCGTGGAAGGCGCAACGCACCAGTACGCTGCCGTCGGCCGACAGGCGGACCGTGACGTTGACCGGCATCGACAACCCCGGGTGGAACGCCGTCGCCATGCCGGTCCCGACCAGCCACCGCCCGTCGCGCGTCGAACGCGGCTCGGGGTTCCGGTCGTGCCAGCCGAACCGCTCCGCGCCCAGCGCGTACATCTCCGGCAGTTTGCGGTGGGAGAACTTCTTCTTGCCGTCGATCGGGTCGACCGCGGTCTCGTTGCGCAGGCGCAGCTCGATCGGGTCCATGCCCAGTTCGTACGCCAGCTCGTCGAGCGCGGACTCCAGCGCGAAGGTGCCGATCGACTCGCCCGGCGCCCGCATGAAGGTGTTCGGCAGCAGGTCGAGCCGCACGAGGTCGTGCCGCACGAGGATGTTCTCGGACGCGTAGAGATGCTGGGACGCGGAGACGACCTGCTCGAAATGACCGCCGACCCGGCCGGTGCGGGTGACGCTGGTGTGCACCAGCGAGGTCAGCCTGCCGTCGCGGTCCGCTCCCAGCGCCATCCGCTGGATGGACGGGGTGCGCCCGCCGACCGTCCGGTAGACCGCCTCCCGCGACAGCACCAGCCGCACGGGCCTGCTGGTCGCGCGTGCGGCCAGCGCCGCGAGGATCGTGCCGGGCCACATCGCGAACTTGCCGCCGAAGGCGCCGCCGACGAAGGGCGCCAGCACCCGTACGTTCGTCATGGGCACGGAGAACCGCAGCGCGAGGTGGGTGCGGAGCCAGTCGATGGACTGCGTCGCGTCGTGGACGGTGAGCCGGTCGCCATCCCAGACGGCGGTGGTGGCGTGCAGCTCCAGCGCGTTGTGGCTGTGCGGCGGGGTGGTGTACCGCAGGTCCAGCGACACCTGCGCGGTAGCCAGCGCGGCCTCCGCATCGCCCCTCTTTGCCCCCCCCGGGGGAAGAACGAGTTGTTCGGTTGCGGCTGTGCGTCTTCCTCGGCCCCTTCGAAGTCCACCACGGACTTGGTCACCATGTACTCGGCGCGCACGAGCGCGGCTGCCTCGCGGGCGGCGGCGGAGGTCTCCGCGACGACCACCGCGATCGGCTGCCCCTCCCAGTGCACCTCGTCGCTCTGCAGATAGTTCACCGACGTGCCGGAAAACAGTGAGGTGAGGTTGAACGTTCCGGGCTTCGGCGCCGGTTTCATGGGGGGGCGCGTGGAGGTGGGTGAGGACGGCGACCACGCCCGGCACCGCGCTCGCCTCGTCGGTGTGCAGGGCGGTGATCCGGCCGCGGCTGATGGTGGCGTGCACGAGTACGGCGGGCGTGAGGCCGGGATAGGAGTGCTCGGCGGCGAACTTGGCCGCACCGGTCGTCTTGACGTTGCCGTCGACGCGGTCGAGCGGTTGTCCGATCGTGGTCATGCCGCCCTGCCTTCTTCCGTACGGTCGTCCTGTCGCCCGCCGCGCGCAAGTCGCGCGAGCCGGGCAGGGATGGTTCTCACAGTGGCTGTCTTCGACCTCGGCATCAGGCGGCGCTCCCGTCGGTCAGGAGCCGTCGCAGGGTCGCCACGATCGTGCGGCGCGCGAGTTCGATCTTGAACGCGTTCTGCGGTCCGCCCTCCGCGGCGGCGAGTTCGGCTTCCGCCGCCCGCCGCAATGCTTCCTCGGTCGCCGGCCGGCCGAGGAGCGCGCGTTCGGCTTCGGTGGCGCGCCAGGGTTTGGTGCCGACGCCGCCCAGCGCGAGGCGGACCTCGGTGACCACGCCGTCCTCGACGGCCAGCGCGGCGGCGACGGAAACGAGGGCGAACGCGTAGGACGCGCGGTCGCGCACCTTGCGGTAGCGCGAGTTCGCCGCGACCGGCACCGGCGGCAGCTCGACGGCCGTGATCAGCTCGTCGGCGGACAGCACCGTCTCGATGTGCGGCGTGTCACCGGGCACCCGGTGGAACTCGGCGACCGGGATACGCCGCACACCGCGCACACTCTCCACCTCGACGACCGCGTCGAGCAGCACCAGCGCCACCGCCATGTCCGAGGGGTGGGTCGCGATGCAGTGCTCGCTCGCCCCCAGCACCGCGCCGCCGCGGGAGAACCCGCCGATCGCGTCACAACCACTGCCGGGCGTGCGCTTGTTGCATGCCGCGGTCTCGTCGTAGAAGTACATGCAGCGGGTGCGCTGCAGCAGGTTCCCGCCCACGGTCGCCATGTTCCGCAGCTGGGCGGACGCCCCGAGCAGGATCGCCTGCGCCAACACCGGGTAGCGGGCACGGATGACAGGGTCCGCCGCGAGCCGACTGTTGCTCACCAGCGCGCCGACGCGGATCCCGCCGCCTGTCAGTTCCTCGATCCCGGTCAGCGGCAGGCGGGTGATGTCCACGACCGTCGACGGCTGTTCGATGCCCTCCCGCATGAGGTCGACGAGGTTCGTCCCGCCCGCGAGGAACTTCACGTCTTCGTTGCCGGCGATCGTGCGCAGCGCCGTGCCCATGTCCGGTGCGCTGACGTAGGAGAACGACTTCACTTCGCGACCTCCTTGATCGCCGAGACGATGCCGTTGTAGGCGCTACAGCGGCACAGGTTGCCGCTCATCCGCTCCCGGATCTCCGCCTCGTCCAGCTCCCCGCCGGTGGCGGCGAGGTGCTCGGTCGCCGCGCTGGGCGCGCCTTCCTTGTGCTCGGCGAGCATCCCGATCGCCGAACAGATCTGGCCCGGTGTGCAGTAGCCGCACTGGAATCCGGCCGTGCGGACGAACGCCGCCTGCAACGGGTGGTCGACCCCTTCGATGGTCGTGATCTCGCGGCCCTGGTACTGCACCGCCAGCGCGAGGCAGGCGTTGATCCGTCGGCCGTCGGCGAGCACCGTGCACGCGCCGCACGCGCCCTGGTCGCAGCCCTTCTTGGTACCGGTCAGGCCCAGGTACTCGCGCAACGCGTCGAGCAGGCTCACCTGTGGCGCGACGTCCAGCAGTTGGGCGGATCCGTTGATCCGCAGCTCGATCTCCACCGTGTCATTCCTCCGGATCGCCCGTGGGCTCGTTCTCTTGAGGGAGGCGCCATCAGGCACATAGGACAGGACCAGAGGGACTCCGGCCTGAAACACTGCGTCTTGTCTCGCGGCGCTCGCGGACGATGATCTTTTTCAGATCACGCGCTGTCTGCGGGTGGCGCTGAGTAGCCGGTACAGCCGCGGTGGTCGACGCCGCAGCAGGCCAACACCGTCACAGTGGGGCCGACGTCGCCCCGGGTTCGCACGTGCTGGAGGATTTCCTCGATCACTTGTCGGTGGTCGCGCCACCGAGCGCAACGCCGGGGGCGCACGCCGGCAGTACCGGGCGGGGCACTTGCACCTGTCCCGGTAGGGCGACGTATCGGGGCCCTGGCAGCGTGAACGGGTGGTCCGGGGTTCAGGATCCGGCGCGATAGCGGGTGAGCATGAGGGCGACGGCTTCGTCAACGATCGTGGTGTCGGTGGGGTCGGGCGGGACGAAGTCGGTCCGTACGAGTTGAGGCCACAGGAGCTGGCCGCAGATCATGCCGAGGAACTGTTCGGCCACTGCGGATGCCGGCTGTGTCTGTCCGTCGGCCGAACGGAAGTCGAGTGTGCCGGCCTGTGCTTCGGCGTCCAGGTAGTCGCGGAGCCGGTCGAAGAAGGGTCCGCGGTCGATGGCGAAGCCGGTGCCGACGATGTCGGCGAGTTCCGGCATCTGGGGAAGTTCGGTGATGATGAGGCGGCACAGCGCCGCCGTGCCGGGCCGCGAGACCAGGCAGGCGTAGTCGCGGCCGATGTGGTCCAGACCGTACCGGGGATCACCGGGCGGGGGCGGTTCGGCGTACTGCACATCCAGCTGCCACTGCTCGGAGGTGACGGCCGCGAACAGCGCAGCCTTGGAGGGGTACCGCTTGAAGAGGGTGCCGGTGGAGACGCGGGCCTCCCTGGCGATCTGGGCCAGGGAGGTCTTGTCGTATCCCCGGGCGAGGAAGAGGTCGCGGGCGGCGCGGATGATGCGCGCGCGGTTCTCCGCTTTGATCTGCGCGTGATACCCGGCCTGACACGTATCGCCACCGGTTTCCGCTCGGTCACGGTCCGCCACCGACATGTCCACGCCCCTCGCCCGTCTCCCAGCCGCATCCTCGCTGTCAGAGGACGGTCTGGCCGCCGTCCAGGATAAGGTCCTGGCCCACAGCGAAGGCGGAGACATCGGAGGCCAGGTACACGACGGCTTCCGCGACCTCCTCGGGCATACCCATGCGACCCAGCGGGATGGTGGAGCTGATCGCCTCCAGAACCGCCGTCTGCTGCGCGGGGTCATCGATCCCGAGCTTGGCCCCTGAGTACAGCGGGGTGTCCACCGGGCCGGGGCTGACCGCGTTGAACCGGATGCCGTGCGACCTGAGCAGGTCCGCGTTCCACGACCGCATCAGGGAGGCGACAGCCGCCTTCGTCGCGGCGTAGGCGTTCGAATGCCCGTAGCCGCCGTGCGCGCTGTTGGACGCGTTGAGGATGACCGAGGACGGGTTGGCCAGCACGGGCACCAGGGCCTGCGTGAGAAAGAAGACGCTCTTGACGTTGATGTCGAAGAGCCGGTCGAAACTGTCCTCCGTGTGGTCCTCGAACGGCCGCCAGTCCGAGACACCGGCGTTCAGGAACGCCACGTCCAGCTCCCCGAAGTGCTCACGCACCCGCTCCGCCAGGCCGCGCTGCGCATCGAGATCGCGCGCATC
>NZ_JBWLKM010000170.1:0-7001 GCF_059026085.1 Streptomyces sp. a15
CGCGACCAGCCGCTACCGCTGGGACGACCGCCCCACCACCCGACGCCTCAAGTGATCCATTCGCCGGTCGGTCTAAGTGAGTGCGTCGAAACCCGTATGTGCGGGGTGCGGGGCCGCGTCACGGCCGGGCGAATAGACGAACATGCGACGCCCGCGGTGGCGACGGTCCACTCAGCCGAAAGGCTCGTCTACTTGATGCTTCACCACACTGCCGTCCCAACTTCCAGGCTCTCACCCATCAGGTTGGTGTGCTGGGCCCTGTTCGAAGTAGGGGCAGGACCCTCTTGCGCCAGCTGCCGTCGCGGTCGGCCCGGTCCCGGCTCGCGGACCTCACAGCCGCAACCGGGTCTCATCCCCCGCCTGTTGACACCCTTTCAGTCGTCTACTGTCGCACCAGAGGCAGGCCGGCTGCAGTGGCCGCCACCATGCGTTTCAGTGTGGGGCGGAACGGCGGGAACGCCCCCGCGATCTCCGGCTCGCGCGCGTACAGTTCACGCAGCGCCTCAGGCGGACGGGTGATGGGAAACAGCTTCGCGACGAAAGCGCTGGCTGTCATCACGAGTGCGGCGCCATCGGCGGGGGTCAGTTCCGGGCAAGCGGCGGAGATGCGCTGGCCGATCGCCCAGTAGGTGTCGATGGCCCACCTCTTGAAGACCTTTAGCACCTCCACGGACACATTGTGCTCGAGCATCGTCTCCGCGTGCGTGGTCAAATCACAGTAGAGCGGCCGGTCCACGAAGGCATCCGCGAGAACGCCGGCTGTTGCCTCGGTCCCACTCACTTCCTGCAACCGGGCACTGACCACGCTCGCCCACTCAGAACCCGCGCTCATCAGCAGATGTAGGTAGATCTCCTCACGCGTGCCGAAGTAGCGCAACACGTTGGACTTGGCGAGTCCGACCGCGGTGGCGATGTCCTGCAGGCTGACCCTGGCCACGCCGGAACGCTCGGCGAGCTCCCGAGCGGCGGTGAGGATGGCCTCACGGCGCTGGTCCTTCTGATCAGGGCGTCGAGCCCGCTGGAATGGCGCTGACATGACCGTTCATCCTAGTCCAGATCTAACAGAACACCCATCTCTTGTTAAGATACGGGTGTTCTGTTAATGTCCCGGCATCCGACAACCCCATCGCGCTCCGGGAGTGAAAGACCATCTCCGCCACCTCGACCAACCTCAGTCAGACCATTGACGACTTCGTTGCCGCCTTCAACGAGCCGAGCCCCGATCTTGACAAGGTCATGTCCTTCTTCGCCGACGACGCCGTGTACCTGCCCGGCCACCTCCCGGAGCGACGTGGCATCGCGGCGATCCGCAAAGAGTTCGAGCCGCACTTCGCCGGGCGCTACGGCGCCATGCACTTCGCCGTGTACGACAAGATCGTCGACGAGCCGAACCGGCTCGCCACGATCCGCTGGGCCTGCCGGCTCGACATGAGCGGAGAGTCCGGCCGTCATGTGCCGTTGCCACTGCGCCTGTTCGCCCGTGCGCGCTACGGCGGCCGCATGCAGTGGCACGGCGTGGACGTGTTCCACTTCGACACCGCAGGGCGCATCAGCGGCAAGTTCACCTACGCCATGTTCCGGTTGCCGCTGTGGGAGCGAGGCTGACAGGGCTCCCCGCGGTCCGAACCACTCGAGACGACCCCACGCGCCAATGCCCGTCGTACCTCCCCTGGGGAAAGCTCGGGCCCGCGCGCACTTATACGGAAACGAAATGACACTTCTCAAGTCATGGCGGCCCCTGCTCGCCTTCGTGGTCACCGGCGGACTCCTGGTGTCGCTCTGCTACTTGGCGCTGCGGCCAGAACATCTCCTGTCCGTACCCAAGGGGGCCGCCTCCGGGTCGCTCACCATGCGCCCCTGCGACTACGACACCGAAGCCGGAACCGTCGCCGCCGACTGCGGCACACTCGCCGTCCCGGAGAACCGGCGCGACCCCAAGTCCGAGCTGATAGCACTTCCGGTCACCCGCGTCCGGGCCACTTCCGCAGACCCCGCGGAACCGATCTTCCGACTGGGCGGCGGCCCCGGAAGAACGAACATGGACTTCCCGCAGGCAAGCCGGCTCACCGGCCAACACGATGTGGTCCTGGTCGGTTACCGGGGCATCGATGGATCGCGCCGTCTGGACTGCCCCGAGGTCACCGCGGTCATGCAGTCCGCCGACGGAATCGCGGGATCGAAGACACTGCCTGCCACGACCAAAGCGTTCGAACTGTGTGCGGACCGTCTCACCGACGACGGGATCGACCTCACCGGCTACTCCGCTCTCCAGCGGGTGGAGGATCTGGAAGCGGCCCGTACCGCCCTGGGCTACTCACAGATCGACCTCCTCAGCTCCAGTGCTGGAACACGCACCGCCATGATCTACTCCTGGCGGCACCCGGCGGTGCTGCACCGCTCCGCGATGGTGTCGGTCAATCCGCCCGGGCACTTCTTCTGGGACCCGCGCATCACCGATGCGCAGTTCGCCCAGTACACACGGCTGTGCGACGACGACGCCTGCGCCGCGCGTACATCTGACCTCGCCGAATCGATCCGGAAGACCGCCGGCGAGATCCCTGAACGCTGGGGGCCCTTCCGCATCAAGGACACCAACGTCCGGGTTCTGAGCCAGTACGCCATGCATCACAACGGTCCGGCCTCGGCACCGAACAACGCTCCGACCGTCATCGACGCCTATCTCAGCCGGGACACCGGCGCCTTGTGGGCCATGTCTGTCCTCGGTGACCTCACACTGCCGGATTCCATCGTCTGGGGCGAGTTCGCTTCCTTCGCCATGATCGATGGACCAGCAGCACAGCGCTACTACGACAGCGGTGGCGATCCGGGCTCGACCCTGGGCAACGCCTCAACCGACTTCCTGTGGGCCGGCGAGTCCGGTCTGTCCACGGTATGGCCGGACAGCCCCGACAACGCCAAGTATCGCCAGATGCGGCCCAGTCACGTCGAAACCCTCCTCGTCAGCGGTGAGGTCGACTTCTCCACCCCCGCGCAACTGGCCACCGACGAACTGCTGCCCGCCCTGTCCCGGGGACAGCAGGTGATCCTTCCCGGGCTGGGCCACACCGCCGACTTCTGGGAGCACCGTCCCGAAGCCGGAAAACGTCTACTGACCACCTTCTTCGACACCGGCAAGGCGGACAGGTCCCAGTTCGACAGGAGGCCCGTCAACTTCGAGGCCGTTCCGTGGAGCATGTCCACGGTGGCCAAGATACTGATCGCAGTCACCCTCGCAGGCGCAACCCTCGGCCTCGCTCTGCTTGCCGTGGTCGCACGCTGGTCGCGCAGGCGCGGTGGCTTCGGCCCCCGCGCGAGTGTCTGGGTACGAACCGGGACCGTGATCCCGCTCGGCCTTGGCGGATGGCTGCTGGGGGTTCTGCTGATCTGGACGGTAGGTCCCGATGACTTCGTGGCCAGCGCGAGCGTGATCGTGCCCGGGACGGGCCTGATGGTAGGCCTCGGCGCCTATCTGGCCTGGACCCGTAATGAGCGCTCATCCCAGATGCGGCGCGCTGGGTTGGTGACCGCGGTCTGCGGGGCGTTCCTCGGGGCATGGATCGGCTGTTACGCGCTTTCCGGTCTCCTGGCGCCTGCTGCAGCCATAGTCGGTGCAGGTGCGGCAGCGAATCTTGGGCTGCTGTGCGTCGAGCACTTCCGCAGGTGGCCGGACCGCATTTGGCGCACACCGGCGATGCGCAAGAGCTCTTGAGTCCGTAGGAGGAGACTATGGGATGGGCGGGCGCCGCAGGGACCTGTGGCGCCCGCCCACCAAGCTCTTCTGGATGGCGTCCCGCGAGGTGGTGTAGGGGATCAAGGCGCCGGAGCCCGCAGCCCGAGGATACGTAGGGGTCCGCGTATAACCCGCCTTGGCAGGACGCATCGCGGGCTGCCGCCTCCGCGGACGGCGCCGCGGGGACGTCCGTCGCGCCGACGCACGACTCGCGGCCGAATCGACGCCCCTCATCGTCCGTCAGCGCTGGACGTGGACTCCGGCCTCCCGTCGGCAGGACATGCCCGTGAGCATGTTGCTGGTGGCGGCGGTGATGACCGAGTCGAGCCGGTCCCGGGCGTGCAGGAGATCGGTAATGCGCTGGTCGACATGACCGCGCTCCGTCGCCAGCCGCTCGAGCAGGGCGGGTGTGGCACGGCCGTCGATGACGCACGGCAGGAGCTCGGCGATGGTCTTGCTGGACAGCCCGGCGGCGTACAGCTGCTGGATGAGCTGGACCCGGTCGACCGCGCTCTCGGGGTAGTGGCGCTGGCCACTGGAACTGCGCTCGGCGCTGAGCAGGTTCTGCTCCTCGTAGTAGCGCAAGGCCCGGACACTGACGCCGGTCCGGGCGGCGAGTTCTCCGACGCGCATCTCGTCTCCTGTGCGACTTCCGTCACGCGACTTGCCTCTGACGTCAACGTGAGGTTTTAGCGTAACCGACGTGCGCCTCACCACGGGGCTCGCCCGGTTCGTCTCCTGGCGCACGAAGGCCCGAACGAAAGGAGTACGCGAGAATGACCGCGAGCCAGATGACCGGCCTCACGGACCCCCCGTTCACCCCGACTGTGTCGGTCAAGCCGGTCGTGCTTCCCGCGCCGTATCGCGGCGAGGACCTGCCCGTACGCGTTTCCGCACCGGTCACCGGTACGAATCTGCCGATCGTGCTGTTCGCGCACGGATTCGGTTCGCATCTGGACGGCTACGCGCCGCTGGTCGACCACTGGGCGTCCCATGGTTTCGTAGTGATCCAGGCCACACACCTCGACTCCAAGCGCTTCGGTATCCCCGCTGACGATCCCCGCAAGCCCCACATGTGGCGCTACCGCGTGCAAGACATGAAGCAGATCCTCGACGAACTCGATCACCTGGAGGCGTCCGTACCCGCCCTGGCCGGCCGGGTGGACCGCAGCCGCATCGTCGCGGCGGGGCATTCCTTCGGCGGTCAGACCGCGGGTGTCCTCGTTGGCCTGCGTCTCATGGACCCGACGACAGGCATCGCGCAGGACATGTCCGACCGCCGGGTCATGGCCAGCGTCCAGCTGGCCACCGCCGGCAAGGGCGGCGACGAATTGACCCGCTTCGCCCTCGAGAGCGCTCCCTGGCTGCTCGGCCAGGACTTCTCCCACATCACCGCGCCCGGACTCGTCGTCGCCGGGGACAAGGACGAACTCCCGCTCTCCACCCGGGGACCGTCCTGGACGACCGACCCGTACACCCTGAGCCCCAGCGGCAAGAGCCTGCTGACGGTCTACGGCGGCCAGCACTCCCTCGGCGGCATCGCGGGCTACGAGGCAGCAGAAACTACCGACGAACATCCCGGCCGCGTCGCCCTCGTCCGGCAAGTCACCCTCGCTTACCTCCGCCACGTCACCGGCATCGACCACACCGACTGGGAAACGGCGCAAGCCGCGCTCGCTGGTGACCCCCACCCGCTGGGACGACTGGAGTCGAAGTAACCACCCTCGCCAGATCCGGCTGCCACACGATGGCGTCCCACTGTGTGGTTTTAGGGATCTCCGCGGTTGAGTGCGCGGGTTCCGCTCCCTCGGGTGCGTCGCCTGCCGGTGACTGCTCCCTGCTCAACTGGCAGGCCACCGTGCAACTGAACCGCCCCGGGTTCGGTGGAGATCTCAGATTATGGTTGTGACCTGGGGTTTCGTGGATTGCATGTAGTAGGTGGTCTCGTACTCGACGGGCGGGACGTGGCCGATCTCACCGTGGAGTCGGCGGTGGCAGTACCAGTCGATCCACTCGGCGGTGGCGAGCTCGACCTGGGACAGCGTCTTCCAGGGCCGGCCGGGTTTGATCAGCTCGGTCTTGAACAGGCCGATCGTGGATTCCATCAGGGCGTTGTCGTAGGCGTCGCCGACCGAGCCGATCGATGCCGCGATGCCTGCTCGGTCCAGATGCTCGGCCAGCGCGAACGATGTGTACTGCGACCCCGCGTCCGAGTGATGTATCAACTCGCCCTGCGCGTGCGGGAATCCGTCCCGGTCACGTTGCCACAGGGCCATCTCCAGGGCGTCCAGGACGAACCTGGCCTCCTTGGTGGTGGAGGCGGACCAGCCGACGATGCGGCGGGAGAAGGTGTCCACGACGAAAGCGACGTAGACGACCCCGCTCCAGGTGGCGACATGCGTGAAGTCCGCGACCCAGCAGCGGTTGGGGGCACTGGCGACGAAGTCGCGGTCGAGGAGGTCCGGGGCCCGCTCGGCGGACGCCTCGGTGATCGTCGTGATCACCTTCCTGCCGCGGACGGCGCCGGTGATGCCGAGCTCGCGCATGAGGCGCTCGACGGTGCAGCGGGCCACGGCATGCCCCTGCCGGTTCAGCTCGCGCCAGATCTTCCGGGCCCCGTAGACGCGGTAGTTGGACGTGTAGACCTCCTGGATCCGCTCCTTGAGTTCCTCATCGCGCATGGAACGGGCGGAGGGAGTCTCGAGGCGTTTCTTGTGGGCGTAATACGTGGAAGGGGCGATCTTGCAGTCGTGCTCGGTGAGGGTTCTGCAGATCGGCTCGACGCCGCCGAAGCGGTCCCGGTACTCGTCGACGAACGCTACGAGCGTGTCTGTGGCCGGTCGAGCTCGGCCGCGAAGAAACTTGCCGCGGCCTTCAAAATCTCGTTGGCCCGCTTCAGCTCGGCGTTCTCCTTCTTCAACGCCTTGATTCGGGCGGACTCCTCCGTCGTCGTCCCCGCTCGCGTCCCCGCGTCGATCTCGTGCTGCTTCACCCAGTTCCGCAGCGTCTCACGGGACCCGATGCCGAGCTTCTCGGCCACCGCCTGCAAAGCGGCCGTCTCGTTCGGGTAGTCGTCGCGCACCTCGGCGACCATGCGCACCGCACGGCGGCGGAGCTCGAGCGGGTAAGAGGAAGGTCGTGCCATGACTCGAATCCTTACACGTGTTCGAGTCTCCACCGAACCCGGGGCGGTTCACAAAGGGTCGCACCATCGTCCGAGAGAAGCTATGCCGGCAGGACGCGTGAAGGCACGGCCCTCAGTGATCATGGA
>NZ_JBWLKM010000171.1:0-6723 GCF_059026085.1 Streptomyces sp. a15
GCGCGGACTCGGCGGCGACCGGCTGCGGGTGAGCGTCTGGGACACCAACCCGGACATCCCACCGCCCTTCGACCAGCGGTCCCAGCCCCTGCGCCCGGTTCCGGCCACGGCCGCCGGCGGGCGCGGGCTGTTCCTTGTCTGCCACTACGCGGAGACCTGGGGCGGCTATCCGCTCGGAGACGACCTCTTCGGGCGGGGCGGGAAGCTGTTGTGGTGTGAGGTGGGGCCGGAGGCCGCGGGGCGGGTGGCTGCGGCGTGGGGGGGCCGAGTCGCGGGCGGTCGACACGGTGCGACGCTATCGTGGAGCGAGCGACACGCTCTGTAATCAATGGAGGATCGCGGTGCCCACCATGACCGAGCGACCTGCGCCCATAGACGCTCCTCCGGCCGGAGCCTTCGAAGACATGCTCCGGATCGTCGAGGAACTGGACACACCTGACGGCTACAAGGCCGAGCTCATCCGGGGGAAGATCGTCGTGTCGCCGTGGTCGAAGCTGCGCTACCTGCGTCCCATGCGCAGGCTGCGCGCACAGGTGGAGGCCCACGCCCCCGATGGGCACGTGACCGAGACCTCACCGTTCCTCTTCGTGTTTCCTCCCGCTGAGCGTGGTTTCGGCCCCGACCTTTTCGTCGCCGATGAATCCGCATTCGACGCCGAAGGCCGCCACGCCGACGGTGCCGCCCTCTCCCTCGTCGCCGAGCTGACCTCCGACTCCACCAAGGACGCGGACTGGCTCGACAAGCTGGACACGTACGGGCGGATCGTGCCGGTATACCTCGTGCTCGACATGCAGGTGCAGGAGGTCTCGGTCTTCTGGGACCCGTCTCCCAAGGGATACCGGTCGCGGACCAACGTCCCGTTCGGGCGCCCCGTACAGGTTCCCGCCCCCTTCGACTTCGAGCTGGACACCTCGGAGTTCATTCGCCGCACACGTGGAACCGAGCCTGAGCGCGAAGCCGATTCCGGTCACACCCCCGAGTGAGGTTCGCATCGCGAGCCTGATAGATCAGAAACGGAACGGGCCGGAGCCGGGCCTGGCGGCCTGACTCACAGGGGGACGACGACGGCGACGCCCAGGACGAGGTTGGCGATGGCGGGGAGGGCCCACTGATCAAAGCCCCGTGCCGCGTGGTTTGGACGGTCGAGGAACCCCGCCGCGCCGGCTGGGCCTACGGCACGCTGTCCGGCCACCCCGAGTGCGGCGAGGAGTCCTTCGTCGTCGACCGCACGGCGACGGCACGGTCTGGCTGACGATCTCCGCGTTCAGCAAGGGCGCCAAGTGGTACGCCCGAGCGGGCGGCGCGGCGACCCGGGGGCTGCAGCACGCGTACGCGAAGCGGTTCGGGGCCGCACTACGACGATTGTGCGCGCCGTACGAGACGTAGGTGCGTCACTCACCGAGGTCACCGAGGTCACCGAGGTCACCGAGGTCACCGAGATCTTCGGGCAGCAGTCGGAATGCGTCGTGCCGGGTCAGAGGGCGCATGACACGGAAGTGCTTGTCCGTGGTGAACACCGCGTCGGTCCGATAGACGCCAGCAAGGGCCACGTTCATGGCGGCTGTCAGCCCCACACCCCTGCCGCCGTCGAGGTCGCGATAGCCCTCGGCAACGCTGACGGCTGTCCGCAAGCGCGGACCCACGTCCGCAATCTCGAAGCGCCCCAGGTCGGCCTGCTTCGCAATGAAATCGAGGGCGATGCCAGCCGCACGGCTTCCGCTTCTCTCGCATATCAGGTGGTCCAGCTCCGCAAGGACCAGGGGCGAGACCACCAGGTGACCGATGCGGGCGAGTGCGGCGGCATGCTCGGCGTGACGCGGGTCCTTCTTCGCCAGGACGCGATAAAGGCCGTTGGTGTCGGCGATGGCGACGGGCACGCTAGTCATCGAGGGTGCCACCCATACCGCGCAGGGCGGTGTCGATCTCCTCGTCGGTGACGGCGGGAAGGTCCAGGTCGGGGATATCCAGGTCCCCCATGGGGTCGGTACGGAAGGCATGCACAGGCTCGTCCAGACGCTCTATCGGGACGATTCCCATGATCGGCCGACCGTTCCGAGTGACAATCAGGGTCGCCCCCGCCTCGACCTGTTCGGCGATCTTGCTGGGCTGGTTGAGAGCCCGGAGCGGTACGACTGCTGGTTGGTTCTCGTCGGCGGCCACGCCCGACCGTACTACGCCGTACCACGCCCTGAGTGGGTGAGCGGCGAGTCGCCCGCCGAGACATGCTGTGACGGACGCCGGGAGAGAATCGCGGACTTCGCCCGTCGACGCGGCGTCCAGGTGGAGCTCTGTCGCTTCGGAGATCCCGCAGAGTAGAACCGGCGGGATACCCGGCCGTGCGTTGGGCCACGGGGCCCGGCTTGAGGTGTCAAACCGGGCCGGCCCCGTTCCTGACCTGAATGGACCGGTCAGCCGGCCGTACCTCGCTCGTCCGGCTTCCGCAGAGCCTCCAGCTCGGCAGCGATCGAACGCAGAGTCACGTTCAAAGCGAGTCGCTCCTGCTCCGCCGCCCCGACTTTACGGCCCTCCGCCTCGTACCGGGTCCGGAACGCGGTCCATGCCTCGTAGGCCCGAGCGGTCAGGGTGTCAAGCGTCCCGGCTCGCTCCAGTAGTTCCCGGGCCCCCAGCGTGCGTTTGCCCTCGGCCGCGACCCAGGCGTTGAACTCCGCGTACTGCGTCAGAACCGCTCCGACGAGGCTCACGGAGGTATTGCCCAGGTATTCGCTGGACAGCATCGAGACGACCAGGTTGTGCACCCATACCTGGGTGGGCTGTCGAAGTTCCGCCGGTGGGTCCCATGTGGGTCCCTCGCCCAGCCACTCCCAGCCTTCGGGGAAGCTCATGTCTTTCGCTCCTTTCCTCTTACACCTGATCATCCGTGCCGTCTGATGAGCCATCCTGTCGCGTCCCTGGTGCTGTCGAGGGGGATGTCGGTCACCCCTCCGGCATTCAGAACCTTCGCGCCGGCACCAACGCCAGCCCGGCCCGGTAAACAGGCAGGCTTCCTCCGCACCGGGGACAGGTCCGCGAACTCCACCTCGGTGACCAGTGGTCCCAGTTCGTCCCGGACTCGGATCGCCAGGCTCCCCTTCGGGAACGCAACCCGCGCCACCCGCACCGTCTCCGCCGGGATCTGCCCTGATCCCTTCGGCTGCATCGACACCCGCACCCACCCCACACGACAACGTCGGCCTTCAAGACCACCATCAGGTCTTGAAGGCCGACGTCACGCAGGGCCCGAATCAAACCAACAGCGTCTGAGGGGTCAAACCGGGCCCCGTCCTCAGCCTGCTGGAGCAGGCGGCTCAACCGCTCAGTCGAGGAGCGGCTCCGGAGCGATTCCGAGAATCAGGCACTCCAGCCCCGCCCGTTCCTCTGCGAAGCGGCTCAACGTGTCGACGACCTGGTAGAGCATGCCCTTCTCGTCGATGCCGAGAAAGCCTCCCCGGCCTTCGTCGAACTCGCCGACCGGAAAGATGCTCTCTCCGCTCTCGTCGCTCCACTCGGCGAACCGTCCCTCCCCCCCCAGGCACAGCAGAGGGTCGAGGTCGAACGGCTGACGAGCCATCGAGATGCCGGTCCCCGCGTGAGGGAAGGACAGTCCACCGAACTCCGCGAGGAACCGGCGGGCCGCCTCGTGCATGGTGACCTCTCCGGAGGCCTCCAGGCGGCTCTGCCACTCGCTGGTCGACACCCGCCTGCCAGGCCGCCATCCGGCGGCTGACAGGGCGCGCTCGATCTCTTCCGTCAGGTTCTCCATCTTCTCCGTCGTCCTCTGCTCGACCTGGGAACCGTGCTTCACGACTTATTCCTCACCGGTCCCCCTCATGATTACGGGGATGTGGCGCGCCACTCGACACGCCGACGGTCAAGGTCACGGGGCCCGGCTTGAGGGGTCAAACCGGCCGGGAAGCGTCAGCTTCTCCGCCTTCACACCCCTGATCAGGTTCTCAAGTGCTTCGTCCGAGGGTCCCAGACGGAAAGCCCAGGCGGCGAGAAGGTACAGGAGGCCGTCCTCGTCGATCGCCAGGAAGAATTCCGTCCCGGCCTCACCGAGGGGGAAGAACCGTCGGCCGAAGCGCTCCGACAGGTCCTCGAACCTGTCCTCCTCTCCCACGGCCAGTTCCGGACCGATCTCGAACGGCTCCCGCGCACAGCTCACGCCGGGCCCGCTCACGTCGACTGACAGGCCACCGAACTCTGTCAGGAACACTACTGCCGCCTCATGTCAGGAGAACCCGGGCATCAGTTCCTTCCAGGACCGGACGTCGGCCTGCCGACCGGGGAACCAGCCGGAGCGACGCAGCGCGTCCTCCGCTTCAGGTGAGAATCTCGGCATACTCCTCACCCTCAATGCCGGCGACCACCGCTGCGCCCGACGGCGTACACGCGGGGTCTCTCTTTCGCTCGGAGAACGGCACCCCCGCAGGCCAGCCACCCGGGCAGGAAACACCGGCGACCTCTCCCGGCCACCGGAGACCGGCGTCCGGAAGGAAGAGGTTTACGGGGATGTGGCGCGCCACTCGACACGCCGACGGTCAAGGTCACGGGGCCCGGCTTGAGGGGTCAAACCGGGCCCCGCATGAGGTCGGCGGCTACAGGTCCGCCTCCGACCTCACCGCTGGTCTTGGAGGACCCTCAGGTGCGCGACCAGGTCCGCGGCCGGAACAGTGACGCATGCGGTCTCAGTGTCCCCCACCGTTTCGACCCGGTACCGGTCCCGAGCGACTTCCTGCACGAGGAACTGACGGCTCCCCCCATCCAGCGGATCCACCCGAAGGCGGACGACACCGTGTGTGACGGTCGGGAACAGCAACCGCAGCCTTTCATCCGCGTGCACGCGGTTCAGCAGGTTTCGCTGATCTGCGTGGAAGTCGGACGACAGGAGGCGGGACCACTGCAAAGGGGTGGGATTCCCCGCTGCGAGCGGCCGGGCGAATTCATCAAGCCGCATGAACGCGAACCTCGCCTCGAAGTCGTCGAGTGGAGTCCCCTCACGCCATGCCGCTACCGCCTCCACTGCCGACCCGAGATCGTCCGTGGAGCCGGTCGCCCAGGTGAAGCCCGGTGTGTGGATACCGATCAGGAACAACCGCTCCTCGGCCGCGAGACCGATCGAGATGACCCCCCTGTCCGTCTCGATCCGCACGGGCCCGGACACCGGACCGACCGGCCCGATGTCGCATCCGCGCTGTTCCGCGGCCTTCGTCACGGCCGCTCCGAAGCCGTCGACTGTCGCCACGTCCGGATACAGGGCCATCAGTTTCGCATCCATGCTCCACCCTTCAACAACTGCAGTGGGGTAGGACCCCGCCCTTGACACGATCCATGTCGCCCTTCAGCCCCGATAGGTCCGGCATCGCCGTTTCGGCGTCCAATGTCACGCCTTTACCGCTCGAGGTCGGGGAATACCACTTGATCGAACTCCATGAGCGTTGACCGTTGGCCAGGGCTCGGGCGATGTAGGACATCTCGAGGTCGGTGGCGTATCCCGCCTCGCCGTTGGTGAGCCCGCGCTGAGCGGCCTCCATGAAGTCCCCCAGACCCGTTTTATTGACATGCAGCGTCACATTGGGATCGACGATGGCCTTGCGCGCCACCATCTTCCAACCGTCGCCGGGCACATTGGAGAAGGTCTCGAAGCCATTGTCCCCCGCCCACTTGTCGAGCTTGCCGTTGTCCTGCCAGCCCAGAGCGACATCGCAGTTGTGCACAAGAAGGGGCGTCGCGTCGGCCAGGACATAGTAGGCGTGGATGCCCGTGACGGTGAGGTCGTGCGTGCGCTGCCGCTTCTCGAAGAGACGGTTGGCCTGGACCTCGACCGCGTCACCCGACGGTGTGTGCAGCGTCATGCCGGGCTTGAGATTGCCCGCCTTGATCCAGGCCCGCTCCGACTTCACCCAGAACGAATGAGTGGTCGTGGCAACCAGAGCCTGAACCTTGCCTGAAGCCGTCTTCACCGTGAGGTCGGAGAAGGACTTGTCGTCCTCGGTGACGAAGGTGCCCGCGACCTCGCGAGTCGTCTTCTTGCCGGTCCTCGTGTCGGTGGTGACGACCTTGTCGCCCAGCGTCACCTTTTCGATCAACTTGGTCTTGCCGTTGGCCAGCAGGACCTTCGTGCCGGGCAGGAAGCTATGGCACTTGGTCTTCCGTTTCTTGAGGGCCTCGGCCGCCTGCTTCTTGGCGTTCTTCAGCTTGTCGCCGGCCTTGGCCAGGCCGGCCTGGGCCTTGCCTACCGCCTTGTTGGCATTCCACAGGTCCCTGGCTCCACCGATCAGGTCCCCGACCAGGCCGGTAACCCGCTTTGGCGAGCTTGATGCCCTTGGCCCAGTTCCACGGCGCGCCGTACTTGGCGAGTATCTTGCCCGCCAGGCCGCCCGCGAAGCTGCCGGCGATGTTGAGCAAGGTCTCGCCGCAGGCACCGACGTCACCGCTGGAGATGCAGTCCAGGGCCGCGTCGACGCCGAGGATGTCGCGCGCGATCTTGACCAGGGCCTTGCCCGCGGACTTGATGCGCTGCTTGGCCGCGGACTGCTGACCTTGGGCCTGCGTGACATTCCAGGACGCCTTGTCCTTCTCCGACTCGGCCTTCTCGACGTCGTTCTTCGGGAAGTACGGCTGACCGCCACGGCATTCGATCAGGCCCTCCCGGCACTCCGGGATGATCATGCCGCTGGGGTCGGCGTGCGTGACCGGTGAGTTGTTGGCGTAGGAGTAGCCGTT
>NZ_JBWLKM010000172.1:0-6555 GCF_059026085.1 Streptomyces sp. a15
CGAGGCCGAGTTCGCCGACGAGGATTTCTTCGGTGTGCTGGCCGAGGAGGGGTGGGGTGGTGATGTCGGCGGGGGAGTCGGAGAGTTTCAGTGGGTTGCCCACGGTGGTGAAGGTGCCGCGTTCGGGGTGGTCCACCTCGACGATCATGTCGTTGGCGGCCAGTGAGGGGTCTTCGATGATTTCGCGGGTGGAGAGGATGGGTCCGCAGGGGATGTTGTGGCTGTTGAGTCGTTCGAGGACCTGCCATTTGGGCAGGGTGGAGGTCCATTCCTCGATCAGCTGGAACATCTTGGCGAGTTTGGGCAGGCGGGCTTCGGGGGTGGCCCACTCGGGGTCTGCGGCGAGTTCGGGCCGGCCGATGAGCTCGGTGAGCGGGGGCCAGCCGACGGGCTGGACGATGACGTAGACGTAGTCGTTGGGCCCGCCCGGCGCGCACCTGACCGCCCAGCCGGGCTGGCCGCCGCCGGAGGCGTTGCCCGAACGCGGGACCTCGTCGGTGAAGTCGTCGTTGGGGTATTCCGCCAGCGGGCCGTGTGCCAGGCGCTGCTGGTCGCGCAGCTTGACCCGGCACAGGTTGAGCACCGCGTGCTGCATGGCCACGTTCACCCGCTGGCCGCGCCCGGTGCGCTCGCGCTGGAAGAGGGCGGCGAGGATCCCGGCGACGGCGTGGATGCCGGTGCCGGAGTCGCCGATCTGCGCGCCGGTCGCCATCGGCGGCCCGTCCTGGAACCCGGTGGTCGCCATCGACCCGCCCATCGCCTGCGCCACCACCTCGTACGCCTTGAAGTCGGTGTACGGGCCCTGACCGAAACCCTTGATGGAGGCGTACACGATCCGCGGGTTGATCTGCCTGATCCGCTCCCAGGTGAAACCCATCCGGTCCACCGCACCCGGCGCGAAGTTCTCCACCAGCACGTCCGACCGCTCGATCAACGCGGTCAGGATCTCCTTGCCCCGCTCGGTCTTGGTGTTCAGCGTGACACTGCGCTTGTTGCAGTTGAGCATCGTGAAGTACAGCGAGTCCGCATCCGGCACATCCCGCAACTGCCTGCGCGTGATGTCCCCGCCCGGCGCCTCCACCTTCACCACATCCGCCCCCAGCCACGCCAGCAACTGCGTCGCCGACGGACCCGACTGCACATGCGTCATATCCAGCACACGAACGCCTTCAAGAGCCTTCGTCATGATCGCCACCTCACTGGTCCGTCTTGGTGTGTACGGCGCCAGGGGCGCCGTGAGGATCGCGCCTCCCCCGCTCGATCCACCGTCCGGCGGAGAGCAGGCGCAGACGCCGCCTCCGCGAGGGCCGCGGGGCGTGGAGCGGGCTGGGTCGATCGGTCACCGGGCGGCGCCCTGACGCGGGCACCGCCCGGCCGCCGGTCACGGCATCAGTTGGTACTCCGGGAAGTTGCCGGGCAGGCGCTCGTCCGCCGGACCCTGGGTGACCGCGCGTACCAGCAGCTCACCGCCGACGAAGGCACCGCGCCAGGACGCGCCGAACCCGCCGAACAGCTCGTTCCGGTCACCCCGCGAACGCGGCTTGCCGTGACCCACCTTGAACGCACGGATCTGCGGCGAGAGCCGGTCGAAGGTGGCCCGGTCGTCCGTGGACAGCGTGGCCACGAGCGCGCCGTTCGAGGCGTTCATCGCGGCCAGCAGCTCCGCCTCGGTGTCGACCAGGACGATCGTGTCGACGGGGCCGAACGGCTCGGCGTGGTGCAGGGGGGAGGACGGGGGCGGATTCAGGAGCGTGACCGGCTGGACGTATGCCGAGGTGTCCTGACCGGGCAGGAAGCGGGCGTCCGCCGCACTGGCGCGATGCACGGGGACGGCACCGCGGGCGATGGCCTCGGCGACCTGGTCGCGCAGGTCCTTCGCCTTGGCCGCGTTGATCACTGGCCCGAAGTCCAGTGCCGGGTAGGGGTCGTCGGGGTGCTCCACCGCGAGCGGGTGCCCGACGCGCAGCGTGCGCACGGCCGGGAGGTACGCCGCCAGGAACTCGTCGAACAGCTCCCGCTGGACGACGAAGCGCGGGTACGCCGTGCAGCGCTGCTTGCCGTAGTCGAAGAGCTTGGGGACGACGGCCGTGAGCGCGTCCCAGTCCGTGTAGTTCCAGATGCCCCAGGTGTTGAGTCCCTCCTGTTCCAGTACATGGCGCTTGCCGAGGTCGGCGACGGCGGTGGCCACCGCGGCGCCGGTGTCGCGACCGCCGACGAAGGAGACGCAGCCGATCCCGGGCGCCCGCACCAGCGCCTCGGACAGCTCTCCCCCGCTGCCGCTGACGAGGGTGACGGGAATCCCCTCGCGGGCGGCGAGCGCACAGGCCAGGGTCAGACAGGCGACACCGCCGTCGGTCGGGGTCTTGGCGATGACCGCGTTGCCTGCCAGTGCCTGGACCAGCATGGCGTGAACGAGCACACTCATCGGGTAGTTCCAGCTCGCGATGTTGGACACCGGGCCGTCCAGCGGGGCCCGGCCCTCGACCATCGGCTCGATGCCGTCGACGTACCAGCGCACTCCGTCGATGGCCCGGTCGACGTCCGCCTGCGCGAGCCGCCACGGCTTGCCGATCTCCCAGACGAGCAGGAGGGCGAGGAGTTCGCGGTGCTGAGTGAGGGCGTCAAGGGTGGCCGCGACACGGGCGCGGCGCTCGTCGAGGGGGACGTGCCGCCAGGCGCGGTGCTGGTCGAGCGAGGCGCGCACCGCCTGCTGGGCGGTGACCCCGTCCAGGCGCGGCGGGCCGGCGATCGGGCTGCCGTCGACGGGGCTGGTTGCGGGCAGTGCCCGGCCGTCCGCCTGCCAGGCGGAGTTCCAGAGGTTGAGGACGCGGTCGTCCTGGAACGCCTCTGGGGCGACCGCGAGGCAGCGTCGCCAGGCGTCTTCCCAGGACGTGCCGGACTTCACCACGAGATGGGTGGAGTTGAGGGTGGTGGTCATTCGGTGTCTCCGCTCTCGGTGCACAGTCGGGGGCGGGAGGCCGGACAGCTGCCCGGAGGCAGCATGCGTGGCCGCGCGACCATTGGTCGCGGGTAGGAGGGGGAACGCGGAGGCGCCGCGTGTCTGCGGCGGACACTCGGTCGTTCCCGGCGGTCGGTCGTGTCAGCCGCGAGTGGTGTCGTGGTCGGCGTTGGCGGTGTCACGGTCGGCGCCCGTGGTGTCGCGGTCGGTGTCCAGCAGGGCGAGCACGAGGCGGGCCGTGTCGGTCGGGGTGGTGCCGACCTTGACGCCGACGGCTTCCAGGGCTTCCTTCTTCGCCTGCGCCGTGCCCGAAGAACCGGACACGATGGCGCCCGCGTGGCCCATGGTCCTGCCCTCGGGCGCGGTGAAGCCGGCGATGTAGCCGACGACCGGCTTGGTGACGTGCTCACGGATGTACGCGGCCGCCCGTTCCTCGGCGTCCCCGCCGATCTCTCCGATGAGGACGATCAGTTCGGTGTCGGGGTCGTCCTGGAAGGCGGCGAGGCAGTCGATGTGGGTGGTGCCGACGACGGGGTCGCCGCCGATGCCGACACAGGTGGAGAAGCCGATGTCGCGCAGCTCGTACATGAGTTGGTAGGTGAGCGTGCCCGACTTGGACACCAGGCCGATGCGGCCCGGCTTGGTGATGTCCGCCGGGATGATGCCGGCGTTGGACTGGCCCGGTGTGATCAGCCCGGGGCAGTTGGGGCCGACGATCCGGGTGCCCTTCTCCTTCGCGTACGCGGTGAAGGCGACGGAGTCGTGGACCGGGATGCCCTCGGTGATGACGACCACGAGGCCGATCCCGGCGTCGGCGGCCTCGACGACCGCCGCCTTGGCGAAGGCGGGCGGCACGAAGACGACGGTGACGTCGGCTCCGGTCGACCGCATGCCGTCGGCCACCGACCCGAAGACGGGTACGGCACGGTCGTCGAAGTCGACGGTACGCCCCGCCTTGCGCGGGTTGACGCCGCCGACGACGTTCGTACCGGCCGCGAGCATGCGCCGGGTGTGCTTCATGCCCTCGCCGCCGGTCATGCCCTGGACGAGGACCCTGGACTCCTTGGTGAGGAAGACCGCCATCTACCGCTCCTTCAGCTGGTGTGGGCGAGTTGGGCGGCACGGCGGGCTGCACCGTCCATGGTGGTGGCCTGCTGGACCAGGGGGTGGGCACGCTCGTCGAGGATGGCGCGGCCGCGGACGGCGTTGTTGCCGTCGAGGCGCACGACGAGCGGCTTGGTCAACCGCACGTCGTCCAAGGCCCGGACGATGCCGTCGGCGACCGCGTCGCAGGCGGTGATCCCGCCGAAGACGTTGACGAACACCGACTTCACGTCCGGGTCCGACAGGATGACGGACAGCCCGTCGGCCATGATCTGCGCCGATGCCCCGCCGCCGATGTCGAGGAAGTTGGCGGGGCGGGCACCGCAGCCGGCGACCACGTCGAGGGTCGACATGACGAGGCCGGCGCCGTTGCCGATGATGCCGACCTCGCCGTCGAGCTTGACGTAGTTGAGGCCCTTCGCGGCGGCCGCCGCCTCCAGCGGGTCGTCGTGCACCGCGCCCTCGGTGTCCCAACGACACTGCCGGAAGAGGGCATTGTCGTCGAGAGTGACCTTGCCGTCGAGAGCGAGGATCTGGCCCTTCTTCGTACGGACTAGAGGGTTGACCTCCACGAGGACGGCGTCCTCCCGGACCAGCACCTCCCACAGCCGCTCGAGGACGTCGACGGCCTGCGGCGGAAGCCCGGCCGCCGCGGCGATCTCGCCCGCCTTCGCCGAGGTGACGCCCTCGGCCGGGTCGACGGGAATGCGCGCGACGGCCTCCGGGCGACGGGCGGCGACCTCCTCGATCTCCGTTCCGCCCTCCGCCGAGGCCACGGCGAGGAACCGGCCCGCCGCGCGGTCGAGGACGTAGGCGACGTAGAACTCGGCCTCGATGTCGACGGGTTGGGCCAGCATG
The DNA here is from genome assembly GCF_059026085.1 of Streptomyces sp. a15. NCBI lineage: Bacteria > Bacillati > Actinomycetota > Actinomycetes > Kitasatosporales > Streptomycetaceae > Streptomyces > Streptomyces sp. A15. Next base: position 4,922 of record NZ_JBWLKM010000172.1, read on the forward strand.
ACCTTGCCGACCGTGTGTCCCTTGATGTCCATGCCGAGGATCTGACGTGCTGTGAGCTCCGCGGCGGCCGGGTCGGCGGCGAGTCTCACACCGCCTGCCTTGCCCCGGCCGCCGGTTTTGACCTGTGCCTTCACGACGACGCGGCCGCCGAGCCCACGGGCGATCTCACGCGCCTCCTTGGCCGAGGACGTGACGTCCGCCCTCGGTACCGGGATGCCGTGTTCTTCGAAGAGCCCTCGGGCCTGGTGCTCGTACAGGTCCATGATCTGGCTCCCGTCTCAAAGGTGCCGCACGACTGAAAGTGCTGCGCGACCCCTGGACATCACCCACGGGATGCGGGATAACAATCTTCATACAGTATCCGTCGACTGTATGCAATGTGCCGGACATGGCCCGTGACCAGCACGCCAGGACGCTCGAGACATAGGGACAAAGGAGGTGACCTGTGACGACGAAGGCTCTTGAAGGCGTTCGTGTGCTGGATATGACGCATGTGCAGTCGGGTCCGTCGGCGACGCAGTTGCTGGCGTGGCTGGGGGCGGATGTGGTGAAGGTGGAGGCGCCGGGCGGGGACATCACGCGCAGGCAGTTGCGGGATGTGCCGGATGCGGACTCGCTGTACTTCACGATGCTCAACTGCAACAAGCGCAGTGTCACGCTGAACACCAAGACCGAGCGGGGCAAGGAGATCCTGACCGCGTTGATCGAGCGGTCGGACGTGCTGGTGGAGAACTTCGCGCCGGGTGCGGTGGACCGGATGGGTTTCACCTGGGAGCGGATCAGGCAGATCAACCCGCGGATCGTGTACGCCTCCATCAAGGGTTTCGGTCAGGGCCCGTACACCGACTTCAAGGCGTACGAGGTGGTGGCGCAGGCGATGGGCGGGTCGATGGCGACCACCGGGTTCCAGGACGGGCCGCCGATGGCGACCGGCGCGCAGATCGGCGACTCCGGCACCGGCATCCACGCCGTCGCCGGGATCCTCGCCGCCCTCTTCCAGCGCGAGCGCACCGGGCGCGGCCAGCGGGTGAACGTGGCCATGCAGCACGCGGTGCTCAACCTGTGCCGGGTCAAGCTGCGCGACCAGCAGCGCCTGGCACACGGCCCGCTGGCGGAATACCCCAACGACGACTTCACCGACGAGGTCCCGCGTTCGGGCAACGCCTCCGGCGGCGGCCAGCCCGGCTGGGCGGTCAGGTGCGCGCCGGGCGGGCCCAACGACTACGTCTACGTCATCGTCCAGCCCGTCGGCTGGCCCCCGCTCACCGAGCTCATCGGCCGGCCCGAACTCGCCGCAGACCCCGAGTGGGCCACCCCCGAAGCCCGCCTGCCCAAACTCGCCAAGATGTTCCAGCTGATCGAGGAATGGACCTCCACCCTGCCCAAATGGCAGGTCCTCGAACGACTCAACAGCCACAACATCCCCTGCGGACCCATCCTCTCCACCCGCGAAATCATCGAAGACCCCTCACTGGCCGCCAACGACATGATCGTCGAGGTGGACCACCCCGAACGCGGCACCTTCACCACCGTGGGCAACCCACTGAAACTCTCCGACTCCCCCGCCGACATCACCACCCCACCCCTCCTCGGCCAGCACACCGAAGAAATCCTCGTCGGCGAACTCGGCCTCG
>NZ_JBWLKM010000173.1:0-6406 GCF_059026085.1 Streptomyces sp. a15
GTTCGATGGTCCACGGAGTCGGGATCCGAGCTCCGCGGTAGCGGTAGCGTTCGATCATGACGCTGGATGCGCCGAGGAACACGGTGCCGCTGTCGGCGAACCTCCATCCCTGGTCACAGAATCCCTTCAACTGGCTGCTGGGGATGCCGTGTTTGCGGCGGAGCCAGATCGCGACGCGGTGCCACGCGTGGTGGTCGACCGCGTTGAATGTCCGCTTCGCCGCGCCGTGTCGGAAGTAGGTCGCCCACCCGGTCATCGTCCGGTTCAGGCCCTCCAGGAGGGTGGCCAGACTCTGATTCTGGGTGTGTCTGTAGGTCCGTTCCGAGACTCGGTCCTTGACGGCCTTGATGGCCTTCTTCGAGGGCCGGGTATAGACGACGAGCTTGTTCGTGTCGCGTTTCCGCTGGCGGCGGATGTGGTGGCCGAGAAAGTCGAAGCCGTCTTCGATGTGGACCACACGGGTCTTCTCCGGTGAAAGCCGCGGTCCGAGCGGGGCCAGGACCTCGGCGACCTGCTCGCACAGGGCCGACACCTCGGCCCGGTGGGCCGGGCCGCTGACGAGGACGACGAAGTCGTCCGCGTAGCGGACCAATCTCCAGTTTCCCGTTCCGATCTTGCGTCGCTTCTCGCGCTGCCAACTGGTGCCCATCCGGGTGTGCCACCGGACGTGGAAGTGCTCGTCCAGTGCCGTCAGAGCGGTGTTGGCCAGCAGCGGGGAGAGGATCCCGCCCTGGGGAGTGCCGGTGGGGGTGTCCTTGGCGATGCCGTGGTGCATGACCCCGGCCTTCAAGTACGCCTTCACCAGCGCCAGGACGCGCTTGTCGGAGATCCTGGCCCGTAGCCGGTCCATCAGGGCGACGTGATCGATGTTGTCGAAACACGCCTCGATGTCGGCTTCCAGGACTACGGAGTAGCCCCGGCGGGCCAGATACACAATCTCCGCGATGGCGTCATGGGCTCGGCGGCCCGGCCGGAACCCGTAGGAGACCGGCAGGAAGTCGGCCTCGAAGATGGACTCCAGGACCGCCTTCAGTGCGGCTTGCACGCCCCGGTCCTTCACGGTCGGAATGCCAAGATCACGCATCTTCCCGTTGGACTTGGGGATCTGGGTGCGCCGCACCGGTGCGGGCCGGTAGATCCGCGCCTTGAGCTCGTCCCTGATGTCCATCAGGAACGGCTGTACTCCCGGCCCGGATTCGATCGCGGCCACGGTCAGCCCGTCGATCCCAGCCGTCTTCGCCCCGGTGTTGCCCGCGACCCTGTGCCAGGCATCGATCAGGAACCCCGGGTCGTAGACCAGTGTTGTACAGATCGTCGAATCGGCGCGAGGCATCCGCCTGCGCCCACTGGTGCAACTTGAGCTGCATCTTCCGTACCGGGACACCCAGCCGCCAAGCGGCGGCCATCCCGACCCCGGTGTTCACCAGGGCATCTTCGGACGTTGCAGTCCTCTCCTTGTCTGTCACGCTGCCGCCCTTCCCCGTGCGGCCGGCTCTCCCGGCCCCGGAGTACTACGGCGGCTCCGCCCCGCCCACGCCCTTCGGCGGGCAACGCGCCTATCCCGTCCCGTGCCGCTGGAGGCGACTTGGGTCGGGAGCAGATCGCGGACGGTTCCCACGTTCACCGCTGATCGATCGACGGGTGAGGCGCCCGGCTATGCCCCTGCGGCATCGCCACGGTTACGCCGTAGACCTTCACGGGTCTTCTCCTCAGGCGGTAGAACTCCCGTAGGCAACGGGCTCTGCCAAGAACTCTGACGCGCGACACGCGCGACACAGAACCAGCAAGCGCCCGGAAGTTCAAGTCTGGTTAGAGGGGGACATGGTTGTTAGCATCGGCGTCCGTTTCACGTGCCCTCGCGTACATCTCGCCGTCGAATTCCGGCCAACATCACAGCCACTCACTAGTGGGGGCTTCTGATGTGGCACCATCTCCATGACGGCAGCAGGATAGCTGGCGCCGGTTATCAGAATCAGTGCCGACTGCCCGACCAAGCGGGCGAATCGTCGAACATCTCGTGGGGTTCCGACTGCACGAACTCGAATTCGGAATATGGGAGTGCAGGCTTCGGTCCGAGGACGCAGACGACGATGCACCGATCCGCACGAGCCGACGTCCACGGGTCGGCCGGTATCCACACCCGCAGCGCCGGTCCGACAGGTGATCGGCGCGCAGGAACCTGGCAATGCGTCAACAACGAATTCGGAGGAGCATCCGTGATCGGTCCCGAGATGCCGTGCAAGCGGAGCGCGATCCACAACCTGACCATTGATGCGGCCGATCGATCCACGGACGAGAGCGCGCGGTCGGACTCCGCCATCCGTGAGGGCATCGCGCTGCCGCCGGAGCTGTGCGCCGTGAGCGATCTCGTGCTCGGGGAGGCGGTGATCGTCGCTCGCATCGGCGCCAGCAACATCGAGAACCGGGTGCACACGTTCGTCGTGCATTCCGACACCGGCATGGTGGAAGCCCGCGGCAGCGTCGCCCACTTCCTGAGCGCAGGCGACCTGGTGTGCATCATCTCGGAGACCAGGCTCGGGGATCGCGGCCAGGAACTCCACGCGGACGGAACGCTGCCCATCGTCGACTACGGCATCATCCCGGGCAACAAGCTGGACACCGGGACGTTGAAGTACGAGCGCCTGACCGGTGACGAGGAACTGGGGTCGGTGCCGGACGAACACCCGCTCAGGGAGGAGCTGATGCCCAGGCTGATGGTCAACAGCTTGATCACGGGGCTCGTCGTCAACGACACGAAGGACGACTGCCTGCTCGGGAGCGCGGAGATCCCGGGCAGCGTGATGCGCGAAGCCAACATGTCCCGGCACACAATGGTGACGGTCTACAACTCGTCGGCCGGCGGCGGGACGAACACCTACGCCGTGCCCATGCCCGACGGCGTGATCATGACCACCGGGGCCATGGCCGGATTCGCTCCGCTCGGAGCAACGGTCAGCGTCGCGTCGTTCCGGTTCGCCGACAAGAACCATCGCATGTCGCTGGTGCTGACCGACGGAACTGCGGCGATCCGGCAGTAGCTGCACACGTCGTTCGACGCGATGAGCGGCCGGCGCGAGGGCCCGGCGCATCGCGACGCCGACCACGCGGTGTTCCGAGATCCCCATCAGCACGACGATCGACAGGAGCAGCACACGATGTCCGAGACCTCCAGCTCCCACGAACTCCCGCAGGGCCTCGTCCTGCCCGTGCCGGATGGGTTCGTACCCCGCGAGGAGATGCGTCCCCTCACCCCCTTCCTGGGCAACTGGCGATGCGAATCCACGGTGTACCCTCCGGGACGCGAGGATTCCCCGGTGAAGGGATTGTTCCGGGGCAAGCTCTCGCCGATCCTCCGGGGCACGTGGTACGAGTGGGACTACACCCAGGAACCGAACGAGCTGCACCCGACGGGTCAGCACTGCCGATACATCTTCGGCTGGAGCCCCGAGCTCGAGCAGTTCGTGTCGATCTACTTCGACGATCGGGGCAACCACATCGATGCGGTCACGTCCGGTGCTGGTTGGGTCGACGGTCACCTGATCTTCTCGGGCGCGATCCTGTTGCGCGACCACGGCGGCGACGTCATCATGACCGACGATTTCACCTCCGACGGACCAGGGCATCTGCACAACGTGGTGACCATCACGTCCGACGGGATCCCGAAACTGCACGCGGAGCTCGACTTCCGCCACGAGAATCCCTGACGCGTCCGGCCGGCATGACGTATCCACAGAGAGCGGAGATCACGGTTGCCAAAGATCATCCTTCCGAACTTCCGGGCCGACTACTCGGAGCAGGTTCGCGACTGGTTGGGAATCTCGGATGCGACGGCGTCGTCGACCGACACGACGGCGAGGTTCCTGTGGCACGCGGAGGACGGGGACGTGCTGGTCATACCCGACACCGTGGACCCCGACTTCCCGGGCTACGTTGCGGACACCCTCGGCATCGACGGCACGAGCGTCCACGTGGAGCGGACGCAGACTCCGCTGAGCGAAGCGGTCCTGCAGGATCCGGAGTTCATCGACCGGCTCGCCGCGCACACGGGAACCGGCGCGGGATGGAGCTTGTTCCCCTGCGTGTCGACGCGCGCCGCCGCGCAGCTGACCCGGAAGCTGAACGTCGCAGCGCTCGACGGCTACGAGTTCGCCATGCAGAACGGCATCGATCTGCTGAACATGAAGTCGACGTTCCGCAGGCTGGCGGCCGGTCTCGGCACCCCGCTGACGGACGGCGTCGTCGCTCGCGGTCCGGCTGAGGTGCGGAGCGCGATCCAGGAACTGATCGCTGAGACCGGAATGGTCATCGCCAAGCAGGACAGGAGTGGTGGCGGCCACGGCAACATCGGAATATCGACGTCGCCGGAGTCGTCCTTCCCGGGAACGCGCGAGGTCCTGGCGTACGCCAACGACCAGCTCGATACCCTCGCAGACACCCTGTGGTCGCAGCTGACGGACACCCAGAACCAGTTCATCACGGTGGAGACGTACCACCGCGCAGACCAACGATTCTTCTTCGAGTACCACCTCGACGGCGACCGTGCACGTTTCCTGCACAGCTCGATCCTGAAGTACGAGCAGTTGCCGGAGGGTTCTGGCGGCAGCGCCAAGTGGATCGGACTGGACTCCCCGTCACGTTCTGAGTTCGAGGCGACCTTGAAGCCCGCGGAAGAGTTCATCGAACTGGTCCGGACCATCGGCTACCGCGGGTACGTGAACATCGACGGCATCGTGCTGGACGATGGCCGGGTCTTCTTCCACGAGATCAACGCTCGCTGGAGCGGCGGTCTCATCTACCACACCGTCGCCGAACGACTCCTCGGGCACGACTACGCCCGCAACAACTTCTTCTCTTCCATCCTCAATGTTGTGCCCGCGGGGCTCGCGGACCTTCTCCGGTCGATCGAGAGGGCGGGCGTGAGGTACGACAAGGACTCAGGTGAAGGGGCTGTGGTTCTCGGCTGCAACTCGGATCTCGGTCCGGGAGCCGAACTGCTCGTGTTCTCCAAGGACTGGGATCGGCTCACAGCGATGAAGGACGAGATCGCCACGACGGCCGGAACGTTGTCTTAAGGATGTGAGAGGGAATGTGGGGATGGAAAATTCGCGTCACGGCTTCTCCGACGTCAAGAAGCTCCGGCACCTGAGTGACGGCTACTGGGACTCGGCGGCACGGCTCGGAGTCCATGGCGCAGTGCTGCAGGCCGTCCCGGGAGGAAGACTCAGCGCGCCGGACGGTCGAGTAGCGGTCAACATGTCGTCCTACTCCTATCTGGGGCTGGACGAGAGCCCGAGGATCATCGACGCCGCGATCGCCGCGCTGCGGAGCAACATGGTCCTGAACAGTTCGTTGTCGCGAGTCCGGATGACCCTTCCGCTCCTCGAAGAAGCCGAGTGCGCACTCGGCGATCTGTTCGGGGCGGATGTGGCGACCCTCAATTCGTGCTCGGCAGCGGCGTGGGCCACGTTGCCGGTCCTGGCTTCCGGTCTCCTCACCGATGGTGTCGCCCCGGTGATGGTGTTCGACAAGCGCGCCCATTTCTGCATGGCGGCGCTCAAGTCCCTGTGTGCCGACGAGACCAGGGTCGAGACGATCAGGCACAACGACGTCGACGCTCTTGCCGACATCTGCAGGAAGAACAAACGCGTAGCTTATGTCTGCGATTCCGTCTACAGCACGGGAGGGACTCTAGCGCCACTTGAGGAACTCTTCGAGCTCCAGGAGGAGTTCGGGCTCTTCCTCTACTTCGACGAAGCACACAGCACGTCGGTGATCGGTGACATGGGCCGGGGTTATGTTCTGGACCGGATGGGCGCGATCAACGATTCGACCATGCTCATCACGTCGCTGAACAAGGGTTTCGGTGCATCAGGCGGTGCCATCGTGTTCGGCCCCAGGGACGACGACCGCAAACGAAAGATCATCCAGCGCAGCAGCGGCCCGTTGATGTGGTCCCAGCGTTTGAACACTCCGGCACTGGGCGCGATCATCGAGTCCGCCAAGCTCCACCGCAGTGAGGCTCTGCCTGAGTTGCAAGCCAAACTGTCGAGCAACATTGCGCTTTTCGATGGCCTCGTTCGTGCCGCTGGCCAGGGAAACAGCGTCCCGATCCGATACCTGGAGCTGGGTTCCGAGGCCGATACGCTGGAAACGTCGGCTTACCTGTTCGACAACGGATTCTACGTGGAGCCGGACTTCTTCCCAATCGTCAGCAGGGGTGCGGCGGGCCTGCGCGCCCGAATCCGGTCCTCCATGTCGACCGCGGACATCGAGCAGTTCGCACACGTGTGGCACAAGCTCGGGGTCGATCAGCAGTAGGAGGTCGAGTCTGAGGCTCACCTGCTTCGCCACCAACACGCCCGGCCGGCCGATCGCCGAGCTCGAGCTCCGTCACCGGCTGCGGGCC
>NZ_JBWLKM010000174.1:0-6349 GCF_059026085.1 Streptomyces sp. a15
CCCGCCGCCCACCATCGACGACAGCCACCGCATCCGGCGCCTGCGCCACCCGCGCACGGAACAACTCCACCACCGAGACCGGCGCTGCCACCGACGTGCCGTTCATGTCTCCCCCTTCGACGGACGACCTCTTCTCGGGCTGCTGGTGCCGATCAGGCGGAGCCGTCGCCCCGCACCCGCGAGCCGCCCATTGCGCCGCCGGGCATCCCGCCACCAGGCATTCCGCCGCCGCGGGTACGGATCTTCGGGCCGGCCGCGCCCCGTGGCGGGGGCGGCTCGTGATGGCCGTTGCTGCGGGGCGGGGGCGGCGTCTCGGACTTGCTGAACTGGGTGTCGTAGAGGTGGGTGTAGAGGCCTTCGGCGGCGAGGAGTTCCTCGTGTGTGCCGCGTTCGCGGACCCGGCCGTCGTCGATGACGAGGATCTGGTCGGCCTCGCGGATGGTGGACAGCCGGTGTGCGATCACCAGGGAGGTGCGGTTGCTCAGGGCCGTCTTCAGTGCGCGCTGGACGGCGGCCTCCGATTCGGAGTCCAGGTGGGCGGTGGCCTCGTCCAGCACGACGATGGCCGGTGCCTTCAACAGGAGCCGGGCGACGGCCAGTCGCTGCTTCTCGCCGCCGGAGAGCCGGAAGCCGCGATCGCCGACGACGGTGTCGAGCCCGTCGGGCAGGGAGTGGATCAGGTCCCAGATGCGGGCCTGCTCGCACGCCTCGATCAGCTCCTCCTCGGTGGCCTCGGGACGTGCATAGGCGAGGTTCGCGCGGATGGTGTCGTGGAAGAGGTACGCGTCCTGGGCGACGACGCCGACGGTGGCGCGCAGCGAGTCGAAAGTGAGGTCGCGGACATCCTTGCCGCCGATGCGAACGGCTCCCGCGGTCACGTCGTACAGCCGGGAGACCAGGTGGGTGATGGTGGTCTTGCCGGCGCCGGAGGGGCCGACGAGTGCGGTGAGCGTGCCGGGGGCGACGCTGAAGTCCAGCCCGTGCAGGACCTCCGGCACGGCCCTGCTGCGCTCGTCGCCGGGGGCCGGACGGCTCTCCAGGGAGGCCAGGGAGACCTCCTCGGGGCGGGGGTAGGCGAAGGACACCTGATCGAACCGTATTTCGGGGGCCCGGTCGCGGCTGGGTGCGGGGAGCGCGACGGCGTCGGGGCGCTCCTCGATGAGCGGTTTGATGTCGAGCAGTTCGAAGATCCGGTCGAAGCTGACCAGCACCGTCAGGGCGTTGGCCTGCATGCTGGAGAGCTGGGTGATGGGGCCGAACAGCCGGCCCAGCAAGGTGGCGAGGGCCACCAGGGTGCCGAGTCCTATGGCCTCATCGAGGACGAGTCGGCCGCCGACGCCGTACACGAGGGCGGTGGTGAGCGCGGTGAGCAGCGCCATGAGAATGAATGCGAGGCGGCTGAAGATGGTCAGTCGTACGCCGACATCGCGTACTTGTTCCGCCTCGTTCTGGTACTTGGCCAGTTCCTCCGCCGGACGGCCGAACAGCTTGGCGAGCATGGCGCCTTGCACGTTGAAACGCTCGTGAATCGTTCCGCTCAGGTTGGAGTGCAATTCCATTTGCTTCCTGGAATGCACCTGAAGTCGGCGGCCGATGGCGAGCCAGGGCACGAAGAACACCGGCAGCAGCACGAGTGCGATCAGGCTGACGAGCCAGGAGAGATAGAACATCTCGGCGAGGACCAGCACCACGGTGAGCGCGCCGGTCGCCGACTGGAGCAGTGTGGTCAAAGCCTGCTGGGCCATGACCACATCGGTGTTGAGCCGACTGGAGAGGGCGCCGGTCTGGGTGCGGGTGAAGAAGGCCAGGGGCATGCGCTGCACATGGCGGAACGCCTGGACCCGTAGGTCGTAGCTGACTCCCTGGCCGATACGGCCGGTCAGGGCGCTCTGCGCGAGCTGGGTCACGGAGCCGACCAGGGCGAGCGCGGCGACGAGCAGCGCGAGGACGACCACGACCCGCGCGTCATCCTTCATGATTCCGCTGTCGACGATCTCCTTCAACAGCAGAGGAGTCGCGACGATGATGAGGGAATCGACGAGCGTCACGAGAATGAGGACAATCACCGTTCCGCGATGCGCTTCCACAAAGGCGAGTACCCGCCGCGATGTTCCCGGCCGGATCTTGGAGGGCTCCGAATCCTCGCCCCCCTTCATCATCACCCCACCGGGGGTCTGAGTGACCAGCATGTCGACGGGGACCTCCTGCTGTAGGGATTCGAGGAAACAGCGGGCGTGAATGGGTGGAGAGTCTCTCGGGAACATTCCGGTCCCGCGATCCGAGAGGCGACGATACCTGTCTGAATTCGGGCCAACCATGCGCTGTGGCCGGGCATTTGGGCATGCCGGACGGACGGCCGACAAAACGTGACCATCACAGAGATGGCGGCAGCGCTACTCGCGTAGCTGTACCGCGCGTGAATCGTGTACGCCCGCTCCGCGGAAGCACGGCGGGCAGCTCGGCGGCATGTCGTTCCGGCCGGGCGGCGTTACGCAGGCCGCCCGGCCGGAAGGCTTTCGCTCACCGAGAGAGGGATCAGTGGTGCCGGTGTCCAACCGCTCGCTTCACACAGTTGGACGAGGCGGATGGACAGGCCGGTGGAATCACATGGTCGGACAGGCCGACGAATCGGCCGGAGAAGCCGCTGAATCGTTGCCCTGGGCGATGTTCTTCTCCACCCGGGCGGCGACCTCTTCCCAGATATGCGCGCATTCACGGGCCAGATGGGCCACCGTGCCGCCCCAATACGGTGGGACGGTGTCGATGATTCCCTCCCACTCGTCCGGCGGGAGCATGTGCACACTGAGCAGCCGCAGCAATTGACGCCCTGTCTCGTTGAGCCGGAGAGCGGGGTCCGCCTTGAGCCGGTTCACCGCCGAGAGCCCTTCGGTGAAGGCGGACCCGGCGGCCGCGTCGTGCCGGTTCTCACCATGGTCCGCCTGCGGTACGACCTTCAGCAACTCCTCACGGGGACGGGGCCGGACACCGCGTGGCCGCGGAGAGAGCAGCGGCTCCTCCCCTCGACTGAGGCGCTTGCGCACGTCCCGCGCGGTCTCCGGGGAGATACCGGCGGCCCGGGCGATCTGGCGCAGCGACAGATTCGGATTCTCGGCGATCAGCTGACCCGCGCGCCTGCGTCCCTCGGCGACGTCGACGGGACGCACCCGCCCGTCTCGGCCGATCCTCGCGATGCCCTCCCCGGGTGTGCCGACCGTCGCCGACCGGCGCACATCGGCGACCGTGCCGGGGGCGATGCCCGTCACGGAGGCGATCTTCCGGTCCGACCACTGCGGATGCGTGGCGACGATCCGCGCTGCGGCCCGTTTGCGGTCCGGCAGTGACAGGGGCAGTCCGTGCCGCACGTTCGACTCGACGGCGAGGACGAAGGCGTCCGCCTCGGTGCCGTCGTAGAAGGTCACCGCGATGGTGCTGTGGCCGCGCAGTTGGGCGGCACGCAGCCGGTGCAGTCCGTCGATCACCCGCATCGATGCACGGTGCACGATGATGGGCGGCAGTGGAACATCCAATTCCGCGAGCGCCACTACATGGTCCGGGTCCTCGCCCGCGTTTCTCGGTGAACCTTCCGCCGATAATGATCGAATATCAACGTCGACGATCCTGTCATCCGTACTCCCCCGTCGCACTACATCTCCGTTCGCTCGATCAACGCCTGCCTCACGCGTCACAACTTCGGGCGACGCACGCTGGCACACGCCGATTTCACTGCCATGAGTCGATCAATCGGCGCTCGCCACAATTGACCGGGGCGGCTTTCACCAACATCACCCCGCTCATTTTGTGGCGACCGGGTCCTCGGTGCCGGCGCTGTACGGCCGCATCACCACTGCACCGCCGCAGTCAGGTCCCGAGTCACATGCGTCGTGGACCTGTGGAGTCCGCTCTAGCGAGGAGCCGAACTGTGACACGCTCGCTTTTCGAACGAATCTCCAGGCGAACAAGAGTCCTTTTTTTTCTGGCGCGTACACTCTAACAGCAGCGCACAGTCCAGAGGACGGGGCTTCAGCACGCCGTCCCGGATTTCTGACGGATCGCCAATTCCGCTGAACACGCAGGTGCACGGCGGCCAGGAAGCCGGAATGAGCCATTCTCCCTTAGCCCCGGCTATTTCTTGCCTATTCACCCACCGTCCGACCGCTCGGTCGGGTACGGGCGCAACTCGGCACCATAAAGCGGCGGACGTCGCAGTGCGCGCCGAAAGCCCCGGAAGCGGAAAGCCGTTTTGCCATGGACCTGCGTGGCCGCGACTCCACCGCCGGCGGCGCCCGATGCTCTCACCGACGGGGTTGCAGCGAAGTAACAACCGTGCGGCCTGCGCTGTCGTGGCCACCTCGCACATCACGGGTCGCAGCGGGATGCCGGGCGCGACATGGCCGACGCCTTCCCCTCGCACCGCAGGCGTTCCGGCGCGGTAACCCCCGCCCCGCTCTACTGAGCAACAGATCACGATGACCCCCACTCCGACCCGGGAGGCTCTCCATGGCCAACGCAACCAGTCTCTGCGCCACATGCGGCGCCGAGTTCGTCCCGACGGCCCGTCGCCGGGGCCGTCCCGACTCACGCTTCTGCACCGCCACATGCCGTGCACTCGGCGAGCGGGCACGTGGCACGCGGATGGTTCCTGGACCGCCCATGGTCGAAACGGCGGGCGTGAGCGAGGCAGTTGAGACGGTCGAGACGGTCGAGGTGGTCACAGCGCTCGAGGCGGTTGAACCCCTGGAGTCGGTTGTGTCGGCCGAGAGGGTCGAGGCAGTCGGGGCCGACGCCGGCTGCCCGACACTATTACCGCCGCTGGGCACCGAGCATTCCTGCCCGCACTGCGGCCACGAGTTCACGATCGTCAACTTCGTGCAGCGGAGCCTGGATTCGACCGGTGACCTGTACGCGGCAGACGACGGGGACGTGCGGAACCGCTACTCCACGGGGTGAGCTGCGCCGCGCCAGGGTGCAACTGTCCCGGTGAGACGCTGCTGTGTACCACCAGCAGGCGAAGAACCTTCTGGTTGGCTTGCTTGCCACACCGCCTCGACTGTCACCACGGCCGCAGCAGCTCGCGCAGCGCGTCCATGTCGCCGAGCAGCGCGTCGGTGTCCCCGTCCGTCAGGGATGGGTCCGCGACGGGCTGAAGGACGGGATCGCGCAGCGCCGCGGCCAGCGCGGCGACCTTGCGGTTGAGCACCTCGTTGACCCTTTCGTCGACGGTGCCCGTGGCCGGCAGCACAGTGCAGGTGGGGCGGGCGTCGGTCGGCAGGCCGAGGCGGTGCGTGCGGTCGATGGCCTGGAGCCAGGTGCCGGCGGCGTACCCGCGGTCCAGGTGGATCTGGTCGCTCGCCGCCAGATGCAAGGAGACCCCCCCCCGCCCAGGGTCTGCGGGGTCGCGGTCAGCGCCCAGCAATCGTCGTCATGACGGAAGCGGTCGAGCTGGGCCCGACGGTCGGTTCGTCCCGCCGGGTCGTCGAGCGGAGTGGCGCCGGTGACAACGGCCGGACGGTGCCGGGCCAGCGCCGTGGTCAGCGCCTCGATGTTGCCGAGGAAGCCCGACCACACGACGGTCTTGCGGCCCCGGGCACGGTTCTCGGCCACGAGCTGGGCGGCGCGGACGACCTTGGCCGGTCGGATATGCCGGGCTGGGTCGGCGACCAGGGCCGGCAGGTCCGCCGGGCCGGGCTCCTCCAGCGGCAGCGACCACGGCCGCCCCGGGGCGAAGACGGCGGCCGGGTTGGCGGCGGCGATGAGATTCAGCAGGGCGCGGCCCGCTTGTGCCACCACCGCCCCCGAGGCGGACCGCTCGGGCCCGCCTACGTCGCGCGCCCACTGCCGTACGCGGTTGGACATGGCGTCGTACAGGGCGCGGTGGGAGGCAGTGAGGGCCACGCGTTCCACCCGCAGCTGCAGCAGCGGGAGTTCCAGGTCGTCCTTGGTGGCGCGTACGTAGGCCCGGGACCGGAGAGGGGCGAGATCGCCGTGTCCGTGTCGATGCCCCTGCCCCGGCCACACCAGATCGAAGACGGCCTCCAGGTCGCGGGGCCGGTTGGGCATCGGGGTACCGGTCACGACCATGGCGGCGTCGGCACGGCGGGCGAGCTCCGCGGCCTCTGCGCCGCGTCGGGAAGCCGCGCCGGCCTTGGCGCGGTGGGCCTCGTCGAACACGGCGAGGACCTTCCGGCCGCGGGACCAGCCGGCGAGACCGGTGCGCACCGCCGGGTCGCCGAGCCGCTCGTAGCAGGCGACGCTTCGGCACCCCCGACTGGTCATCGCGCGGGTTCTGCAACACCTGTCCGCGGGACAGCATGCTCGTGATCGGCGACGAGATCATCGAGACCCCGATGGC
>NZ_JBWLKM010000175.1:0-6280 GCF_059026085.1 Streptomyces sp. a15
GGTCCAGGGAGCGGGACTGCAGGGCAGCCGCGACGGTGTCGACGATTGAGGTGAACCCCAGAAGGCCGACCGTTGTCGGGTTGTCGTCCCACAGTTGCAGCTCACTCATCGTGCCCCCCGGCAAGCTCGTCCTCTTTCACCGCCTTGCCCTCGTCCGGCCCGGCCAGTCGGGGAAGCGTCACCGCGGGAGCGGCCTCGGGTGATCGAGCACAAGAGCTCAGTGCCCGACTACTGCACCGTTCTCGTCGCTGGCATCATGCTTAGCACAGCGCTGATGCAGTCTCAGGGAGCGACACACCGACCAGGCGTCGCGGCGGCCGCTCGCATCCTGTCGCCGTCGACGGAGATGCGGCCTGCTGGCCGCCGTGAATCGGGCGGGCGGTAGGAGCTGTGGACACGGTGCTGGGTGGGGCCGGCTAGCGCCGACTGCCGCCAGGCTGGTGGCGCCGTGGCCGATGATGGTGTGTATGCGGCATGCCTCATCGACGAGTCCATCTCAGTACGCCAAAGCGCCGGCCAGGCTGCACACGCTGGTGTCGCCGCAGACGGTTCCGCTGCCCGTCCATACGAGCGAGCAGCTCCTGCCGCTGGAGCATCTGGCCTGGGAGAATTTCGAGCGGCTGTGCCTGAAGCGGGCGGTGGAGCGCGGGACGGTCGAGGATTCCGCCGATCATGCCGGTGGCGACAGCGCCACCGGGCGCATGAGCGCCTACGACGCCCGGGCGCAGGGAAGCCTGTACGGCACTCAGGGCCAGGATCAGCAGGGCATCGATCTGTATGTCCGTTTGCCGGACGGCTCAGCCGAAAGCGACTCCGATCCCGAGCGCGTCTACCTGAGTCTGCAGTCACGGCGGGTGAAGTCGCTGACCGCCAGCCAGCTCAAGGAGGCCGTCACTGACTTCCTGGACGGCACGTGGGCTGCGGTCAGCCGGGTCTTCGTTTACGCCACCAGTCTGTCGGCCGTCCCTCAAAAAACCGCCGACGAGGTGGTGAAGCAACGTGAGCGGCTGGCGGAGGAGGGCATCTCCTTCGAGGTGTGGGATGCGGAGTATCTGTCGGACTGGCTGAAGCAACGCCCGCACGTCGTCCATGACTTCTTCGGCCGCGCGTGGGTGGAGGAGCTGTTCGGGCCCGAGCAGGTTGCCTCGTTGGTGACCCGGCTCGATGCCGTGCAGGTTGCCGCTCTCCGTGAACAGCTGGGTTCTTTCTACGCCACTTTCTTCGCCCACACCGACTCCGGTGCGATCGCCCTGCAGCACGCACAGGCTCAGCCGGACCTGCAGCAGCGGTTCGTTCTTCCCGACGTGTTCCCGGTCCGCCGGCTGGGCCGCTGGCCGGCCCAGCCGGCAACCCCCGAGGCGATCTCCTCCGAGGTGTCTCCCACGGCCTGGTATCGCAGGGCGCAGGCGTCCGCCTTCGGCCACCGCCCGGGGGAAACGGAGACGGCGCTCACGGCGCCTGGTGCCTACGACGGGGAGCAGCCGGTGGCCGTCAGCGCCGCCTCCCCGGCGGTGACCGGGGAGGCAACCGGGATCCGCACCAGCGCAGACGTCTGGCTGGCCGGAGCACGACGCCATGTCCTGGTCGGGGAACCTGGCTCGGGCAAGAGCAGTCTGCTGCGTTTTGCCCTGCTGGACCTGTTCGCCGATTCTCCCGCTCTGCCGCGCTGGACCGAGCAGTTCGGTAACCGTCTTCCCTTGTGGGTTCCCTTCCATTTCTTCACCCGCCGGCTGGCGCACTACGACGGTGCCGAGGCATCGCTGGCAGCGACATTGCGGGCCTGGCTGGAGCAGTACGACGTCGGACATCTGTGGCCGCTGGTGGAAAGGGCGCTGGCCGATGAGCGGCTGCTGCTGGTCATCGACGGCCTGGATGAGTGGGTGAGCGAGAGCGCGGCGCGCAAAGCTCTCACCGCGCTGGAGACCTTTCTGGACCAGCGCCAGCTGCCCGCGGTGGCCGCCACCCGCCCCTACGGCTTGTCGCGGCTCCAGCCGACGGGGGTGTGGCAGTACGCCTCGCTGGCCCCACTCTCGCTGCGCCAGCAGCGAGAGGTGGCTGGTCATTGGCTGGGTTCTGCCGCGAACGGCAGCACGGAGGCCGAGGCGTTCGTCAAGGAACTGTCCGGCGTACGTGATCTTCGCCATCTCGCCCGGATTCCGCTGTTCCTGATCCTGCTGACCGGCATGAGGCTGGCGGGAGCTCCGCTGCCGACCAGGCGGTTCGAGGTATACGGGAGCGCCATTGACCATCTGCTGAGTGAGCATCCCGCGCGGCGCGGCACAGCGGCGGGCATCACCGCGGAGCCCGGCGCACTGCACCCGGACGACATTCGTCAGGTCCTGGCTCACGTGGCGCTGGCCCACCAACTGCGCGGTGACGTCCAGGCCGTGTCCGAGCACAGTGTCCGCTCGGACATCATCAGCGCCTTGCGCGACCCGGGTCATCTCGCCCTGGATACGGCCGCTGCCGCCGCACAGGCAAGGGGGTTCGTCGACATCGCCGAGGGACAGCTCGGTGTGCTGGTCCGGCACGGCCCGCGCGAGATCGGCTTCCTGCACCGGGTCCTGCTGGAGCAGCTGGCCGCCGAACAGGCCGCCCAGCAGTGGTCCTTTGCAGACCTGCGCGCCCTGTTCGAGGAGCGCGCTCAGGATCCACGCTGGCACGAGGTACTGCTGGCCGTCCTGTGGCAGCTGAAGCGCACCGAGGAGATCCGCCAGCTGGTCCAGGACCTCGCCGACCAAGCGGCCGGACCGGAACCGGCCTCGCTGGCCGTGCGGGAACTGTGGGCGCAGGCCGTCTTCGGCGGGAACCGCCTGCCTGTCCCCCAGGCCCGTCGTCACGCAGCCACGATCATGGAAGTGATCGACAACCACCCCCTCGTCGGACATCAGCAGCGGCTGCTGTCCGCGTGTGTGGCCGGGCTGGACGATCCAGCAGTGGGCGGTGATCTAGTGCCGCGGCTGTCCCGTTGGGTGCTGGCCGTCCAGCCGTTGCCGCCTCAGGTGTTCCACCGGCTGGGGCAGGTGATCGGCGACCAGGAGCTGACCGAGCCGGTCTGGCCGCTGCTGGTGGCGGCACTGAGGTCGCAGGACGTGCACACCGCGCGGGCGGCCGCCCGCGCGCTCGCCGCCCGATATGGTGCCCGGGCAGGCCAGGAGCAGGTGGTGCAAGCGATGCTGGCGGCGATGCGCCGTGCTGTCACCGCCGATCATGCAGCGGTGATCCTGCACGGGCTGCTGCTGGGCTGGCCCCACGACGACCGCGTCACAGCTGCTGCGGCAGCAGCCCGGCAGCAGCCCGTGCAGGGGCTGCGGCTGACTGCCCTGGCTGCCGTCCTGGGCGTCCTGCCCGGACAGGAGGCAACCCGCCGCGGGGCGGACGGCCCGCGGCCGCCCGCCCTGACGGCCGACGAACGCGCCTGGCTGGTCAGCCGGCTGGCCAGCGAGGACATCACCGATGACATGTGGACGTCCTTGCTCGTCTCCGTCATCGCGGCCTGCCTGGGTGAGGCTCCTGACGAGGCCGAGCAGGTACGTGACACCTGCCTGTCGATCGTGTCCGGTCGACGCCCCGGCTCAGGCGCCCGGGGCTTGGCGTGGGGCGTGCTGCTGCTGGCCTGCGCCCAGGAAGCGGCCGTCATCGACTACATCACCAGCACGTTGGTGAATGATCCGCACCAGATCCGGTTCCTGGGCATTGGAGCGCTCGCCCATACCTACCCCGATGAGCCCGCCGTGGCCACCGCGGTCGAGGAGCTCCTGCGACGCGATCCGAAAGCCTTCCTGGACTTCGAGCTCCCTTTCCTGACTGCCCTGGACCGGGGGCCGGTGCTGCGCTCCGTGCTGCTGAGGGAGCTGCAGCACAGCAGTGTCCCGCACTGGGCGGCCGATGCGCTGGCCGAACACTGGGATCACGACGCCGAGGTGCAGCAGGCCCTGCGCACCGTGCTGAACGGGGAGGCAGGCCGGGCTTCGCTGGTGGCCAATGCGGCGGTTCGTGTCCTGGGTGCCCAGCCGGCGCAGGAGCGGCTCCTTGCCCTTCTCAGCACACCGCCACCGGCAGACAGCCGCTTCCGCAAGGAGATCGTCGTCCAGGCGCTGCTGGAAAGCTGCCAACAGCAGTCACTCACCTCGGGGCCGGTAGCCGAGCAGATCGCCCAGACGTGCCTGGACGCACTGCACACACCCGCAAACGAATACGAGTTCTCTGCCGAAGCCTCAGTCGTTGCTGCTCTACCGGCAACGACCGCTGCCCGCACGCGCGCCCGCAGCATGCTGCAAAGACCGCAGAGTCCCCTGGCCGCGCTCCTGGCCGGCTACGGCAACGACCCTGACGCTCTCCAACAGGTCCTGGGCCGCCTGTACGCCGCCCACCCGCCCCTGCCCACCGCCGCCCGCCTGCATCTGTGCACCCTGCTGCGGGACCACCCCGGCGACAGCGCCCTCATCCGCCGGCTGACTGCCCTTTGGCCGGACGAGCCGAACGACCTGGTCCGCTCCGCCGCCTCTGCAGCCTTCCACACTCATCTGCTGCGTGACCGCGACCGCGGTGCCCTTCCCGATTCCGATTGGCAGCAAGCACGCGGCGTGATCCGCGAGGCGGCCGCAGGCCTCGGCCACGACAACTGGGCACGTCGGCGGGCCGCATGGCTCGGCGCCCTGCTGACTGACCAGCTCAACCTGCTGGACGACCTCGCCGAACACGACGGGCGCCCCGCCCGGCTGCCCCTGGGTGAGCTCCTCGCCATCGACCTCGACCTGCTCGTGCTCGGCGAGATCGCCGACCACTGGCCCGCCCTGCGTACCCACTTCGGCGACGCCCTCCTCAAACGCCTCACCGGCAGCATGCTCTCTGGCCACGCCGACACGGCCTGGGAGTACCTCGCGCTGGTCGCCGACCGCCACCCACAGCTCGCGCAGGACCTGGCCGCAGCCGTCGCCGCACACCCCAGCCTCCTCACCCACGACTCCGTGCTGGCCTGGTACTCCCACGTCCACCGCGGGGAGCCGCAACTGCTGGACGTTCTGATCGCCAATCTCCATGAGGGCGGCCATCGACGACGGGCTGTCGCCCCCATGCTCCTGGCCGACCCCCTCGGCCTCGGCCTCGACGCCGCGACGGTGCGCCGCGCGCTGCACAGCGAACTGGACAGCCGCCCCAGCAGCTACTACCCACCGCCCTCGTCCGGCGCGTTCCTCGCCCTGATCGCCGGGTTTCCCGACGATGCAGCCGTCACCGACACGTGGGAGGCACTCCAGCGTAAGCGTGCCCTGCACGGGCAGATCGAGGTGGATGTGTCGGTCTACTACCCCCTGGCATGCGCGGCCATCGAGGCCACCGGCTTCGTAGACCAGGTGTCCCACGACAGCGCATGGATCTCCAGCCACTTCACCAAAGCCGTCGACCCGCCGTTCGCCCAGGCAGTCATCCGCCGCTTGGAGCGTGACCCCGAAGCGCGCGTTCGGGTCGAAGCAGCCATCACCAGCACGGACACCTCAGACGCCTGGGCCGCCCAACTCTCCTCCCTTTACAGCGCGGCCACGGCTCTGACCCCAGACATCGCGGACGACCTGCACACGCGGCTGCACCGACAGCAAGACCTTCTTCTGCCCGACGCCGTGCATGACTTCGTCACCGCCACGGATGTCTCGGTCCCCGCTCTCCTGCTGCGCATCCTGCAGTCAGGAACAGGGCGATGACACGCCATCCGCCCATCCGGCGCCGCCCAGACGACCGCCGATGCGGGCATGAATGCGGCGGCTGACGCCGTTCGGGCCGGGACCGCGGTTGCGAGCGTGCCGCCGCCGCCCATCGCGCCAGCCGGAGAGGTGACGTGCCGGCATCACGACAACGGGCTCTGCCAAGGGGGGATGACGCCTTCACATCACGCAGCGGTGCGTACATTCCGCAGCAGTGCGGCGGTCATCGCCAGGAGCGTCTCGGCCTCGGCCCGGTCGTATGCGAAGTCCCTGGTGACCGCGTCATTGTGCAGAGCGCCGCACGTCTGGCTGTACAGGGCGTCCTGGATCCGCCACCACCGCTCGGTCTGGCTGCACTGGCTGGGGGCCTTCCTGCCGGGGTTGTCCCAGCCCGCGTTCTCCCGGACCCATTCCAGTGCCCGCCTGATCTGCAGGATGGACGCCGGGATCTCGCCCATGGTCAGCAGACGCTGTGCCTCTCGCAGGGTCCGGCCGACCTCGTCCCTCTCCGGGTCGCCGAGCGGATACGGTACGGCCATCTCGAACGCCGCGGACGGCCCCAGCTGCGCGAGCTGCTGTTC
>NZ_JBWLKM010000176.1:0-6264 GCF_059026085.1 Streptomyces sp. a15
ACCCGGGCCGTGGTGCCCTCGACGCCGGTGATCCGGGCGCTCGTGGCGCCCTCGGTGGCGCCGAGCCGCTCGGCGTATGCCTTCAGAGCCGCGCCCTGCTCCTTCGAGGTCGCGTCGGACTTCAGCACGAGCAGCGAGTCGATGGACTTCACCGCGTCGCCGTCGAAGTCGCGCTCCATGGTGGTGAAGACCTGGCGGCCCTCGGAACTGCTCGGCAGCTGCTGTGCGTTGATGGAGCCGAATTCGATCTTGGAGAACGGCAGGGCGAGCGTCAGCAGCAGGCCCACCGCGCCCACCATCACGACTCCCCGCCGCCGCATCACGCCGTGCCCGAACCGGTACCAGGCACCCTCGCCCGCCGCCGTCGGGCGCACGGCCTTCTTGCGGCGGCGCAGCGGGAAGGCATTGACCTTCGGGCCCAGCACGGCGAGCACCGCGGGCAGCGCGACCAGCGAGAAGAGCACCGACAGCACGACCGCGGCCACACCGCCGTACGACATCGACTTCAGGAACGTCGACGGGAAGAGGGTCAGGCCGGCCAGCGCCGCCGCGACCGTGGTGCCGGAGATCACCACAGTGCGCCCGGCCGTGGCGATCGTGCGCCCGAGCGCCGCTTCGCCGGTGTAGCCGCGCTCCAGCTCCTCGCGGTAGCGGCTCACGATCAGCAGGCCGTAGTCGATGGCGACCGCGAGACCCAGGATCGTGACCAGGCTCATGGCGAACACGGACACATCGGTGATGTTCGAGATGACCCGCAGGACGGCCATCGAGCCCAGGATGGAGAGCACGCCGACGACCAGAGGAAGGCCGGCCGCGACCAGACCACCGAACACGACCAACAGGAACAGGAAGAGCACGGGGGCCGAGATGATCTCCGCGTGCCTCAGGTCATGTTCGATCTTCTCACCGGCCTGATAGCCGGTGGGCACCGTGCCGCCCTGCAGGGTCTCCAGGCCGGGTGCCGGGATCTTGTCCTTGATCGCCTTGTACGAGTCCTCCTTGGCCTTCTCGCTGTTGCCCTGGAGGTTCAGTGCGACGTAGGTGGCGTGCCGGTCGTGGCTGACCTGCGCCGGCATCTTGGTCTGCCAGAAGTGCAGGTAGCCGGTCACCTCCGCCTTCGGCAGGGACTCCACCTGCTGGACGACCGCCTGCTGGAACGACGGGTCATCGACGGTGCGGTCCTCGTCGCGGTAGACGATCACGGCATCCGGTGTCCGCTGCGGGAACGCCTTCTCAGCGATCTTTTCCGCGTGCCGGCTGTCGGAGCCGGGGTCTTGGAAGCCGAGCGGCGTCAGGGAGCCGAAGACACCGGCACCGTAGGCCCCGGACAGGACGGCGAACAGCAAGGTCAGTACCAGCAGGGGCTTTCGCCTCCGGTGAAGCAGACGCCCAAAGCTGTCAAACATGATTTCTCCTGGATCGTTGGCGAGCGCCGGGCAGGACTGTGTGGCCGGCTCGTGGCGGAGTGCGTTCAGGTCGCCACCGGTCCGCCGCGACACCGCGCTCGAAGTGGTGGGCGGGAAGCTGAAGCCGGCCGAGTTCGACAGGACGTGGCGGCTCAGGAAGTTGATGAGCCTGGGCTCATCGGGCGCAAAGGAGACACCTCTGCGCTGGTCGTACGCTCGTCGGCGGTTCGGCTGACTGCCGGGCAAGGACGCTCTCGCCGGCCGCGAGGGCAAGTGCCGGAAGACGAGGGTCTGTCGGGACTCGGCCCAGCCCCGAGGTGTCCGCAGGGCTGCCGGCCGACGCGGTGCTCGCCGGTGTGGTGGGTCGTCGCGAAGACCGGCTGTCAGCCGAGGCCGAGGATGGCATCGACCAGCAGATCCGGCTGCTGCTCCTGCAGGAAGTGACCGGCGTCGGGAACCGTCACATGGTCCCGCCCCTTCGCACCCGGGACGCGGGCGTGGAAGAGCTGCTCGTATATGAGAGTGATGTCTTCGTGGTCGGCGAAGGCGGTGAGGAACGGCTTCTCGAAGGCTGCCAGCCCGGCCCAGGCGCGGCGCAGCATCGAGGCGGGCGGGTCTGTGGCGTCGAGCGATACCAGGTGCGGGAACTGGCGCACTCCGGCGAAGTGCCGCTCGGACGGGAAGGGGGCATCGTAGGCGGCCGCTTCCTCCTCGGTGAGGAGGTGGGCCGTCTGGTTGAGGGCGCTGTCGGGGCTGCCGACCGCCCACGAGGCGGTCAGGTGGGGCGACTCGGACTGCTCCCGCCAGCGCAGGAATGCGCCGGCCGCATGCGCGAAGTTCTCCGGAGTGAACGCGGCCATGACGTCCGGGTCGGTCAGGCCGGTGTTGGCGGCGACCACGGCCGCAAACCGGTCGGGTGTGACCCCGACGTGCACGAGGAAGACGAACCCGCCCCAGTCCTGACCGAACAGGGTGATGTCCGCCAGGTCGAGCTGGTCGAGCCAGACGCCGGTCCAGCCCACGTGAGACTCGTAGGTGTACGCGGCCCGGTCGACCGGCTTGTCGGAGCGGCCGAATCCGATCAGGTCGGGAACCAGGACGCGTCGGCCGGCTGCCACCAACCCGGGAATCATCTTGCGGTAGAGGTAGCCCCAGGTCGGCTCGCCATGCGCGAGGACCACGACCGGGCCGTCGGCCGGCCCCTCGTCGATGTAGTGCATGCGCAGGCCCTCACCGACCGTGGCGTACCGAGGCTCGTACGGCCAGTCGGGGAGGCCGACGAAGCGCTCGTCAGGTGTTCGTTCATTGTCCATGCGAGGAATCATAACAGTGTTTTCATTGCTCGCTCCAAACCCGTTTGCGTATAACCTGACCGGATGGGCATCGGAACATCTCGCGTTGACCTGGCGTTATTCAAGGACGACCCTTTCAAGGTCGGCGCGACCCCTGGGTGGGCAGCACCAACCGACCGCAGCTCGATGCGCCACCGGGGACGCATTCGTAACGCTGTTGCAATATGCTGGCGCCATGGCCAGGCTCAAGACACATGACGAAGCGCTCCGACTCCGGCTCCTGCACCGTGCGGCCGCCACGGTCTTCGACCGCGGCACGGCCGCGCTGAGCCTGCGACAGCTCGCGGCGGACGCGAAGACCTCGACCACGGCGGTCTACTCGCTGTTCGGCAGCAAGGCCGGCCTGCTCAGCAGCCTGTACCAGGAGGCCGTGCGGCTCTTCGTCGAGCGCCTGGCCACCCTCCATCCGACGGACGACCCGGCCGGCGACGTGATCCGCATCGGGCTCGCCTATCGCGAGTACGCCGTCGCCAACCCACATCTCTACGCGATCCTCTTCTCCGACCGCAGTGTCCAGTGCCCGTCCGACTCGGACAGGCCGCGCGAGGCCGCCGAGACGTACCGACCCCTGGTCGACGCCGTGAGCCGCGGGCAGCGGGCCGGGCAGTTCAGTTCCGCGTCCGACCCCGAGGTCATCGCACTGTCGGTCTGGGGAATGGCCCACGGCCTGGTGTCCCTGGTGCTGTCGGGCAACGAGCCGCAGGGGCTCGCGGTCGCCGACTGCTACGAGCGGGCGCTGCGGGCGTTGGTGACGGGATGGCGAACCGGCGAGGATCCGGTTGCGGGGTTCGCGAATGTGATGTGACCCCGGAGCGGATTCTCACTCCGCGCTTGGACGTACCATCCAGCGGGGCTTTCGCGAGGAGCCCGGCGTTCACGCCCGCAAGGACATCGCACCCTTCGGGGTCCCGGCCGCCCTCGACCGCGTCCCGCAACGCGGGGACCGGCGCGCCGCTGGAGCACCCTCTGAGGGAGCGGGGATCAGGGCCCGGACGCCCTGCCGCCGACGTGCGTACCGGCTACGGGCCTGTTGCAGCACCGTACGAAGGGGCGCGGGTCGGGGAGCGCTAGCCGCTTGAGCTTGCGCGTGGAAACTGATCGGTTTACGGTGGTGAACTGATCGGTTTTTCGTCCAAGAGGCGAGCCTCAAAACCCGAATCCCTAGGAGTATCGGATGACTGCCGCGCGCGAAGTCGAGGGGCAACCGAAGGATCCCAGGCTTCCGGCGAAGCTGGCCGCCCACCCGTCGGTACAGGCCGTACTCGCCCGGCGCAGGGCCGGTGACGCGGTGAACCCGCCGGCGGTGATCGACGCGGCCTGGCTGCGCGAGCTGTGCCTGGCGGCCGGAGCGGACGACGCCGCCGCGGTCAGCCTGGACCACCCCGACCTGGCCGGCGAGCGCGAGTACGCGCAGTCCGCGCTGCCCGGCACCCGCACCCTGATCGCGATGGCGGTCCGGATGAACCGCGACAACTGCCGCTCCCCCGCCCGCAGCGTGGCCAACCAGGAGCTCCACCAGACCGACGAACAGGCCAACCACGCCGCCCGCAGCGTCACCCAGGCCCTGCAGGACGCCGGCTACCGCGCACTCAATCCGTCCGTCGGCTTCCCCCAGGAGATGGACCGCTTCCCCAGGGAGCGGATCTGGGTGGTGGCGCACAAGACGGTCGCGGTGGCCGCCGGGCTCGGCGTGATGGGCCTGCACCGCAACGTCATCCACCCGAAGTTCGGCAGCTTCATCCTGCTGGTCACCGTGCTGGTGGACGCGGAGGTGAGCGAGTACGGGCAGGCGCTGGACTACAACCCCTGCATCGACTGCAAGCTGTGCGTCGCCGCCTGCCCGGTCGGCGCCATCAGCAAGGACGGGGCATTCGACGCGTTGGCCTGCACCACGCACAACTACCGCGAGTTCATGAGCGGGTTCACCGACTGGGCGCAGACCGTGGCCGACAGCGAGGACGCCGCCGACTACCGCTCCCGGGTCACCGATTCCGAGAGCGCCTCCATGTGGCAGAGCCTGACCTCGCCCCCCGGTTACAAGTCCGGCTACTGCCTTGCCGTCTGCCCCGCCGGCGAGGACGTTCTGGGCCCCTACCTGGACGACCGCAAAACATTCATGGACACCGTGCTGCGACCACTCCAGGACAAGAAGGAAACCCTGTACGTTCTGCCCGGCTCACACGCGCAGGAATACGCCCAGCGCCGTTTCCCGCACAAGCCCGTCAAGGAAGTCACCGGCGGCTGGCACCCCCCGGCGAAACGCTCCGCATCCCACTGAGCCGGCGCCCCTTGTGGCCACCGCCCGCTCGTCCTGTGCAGAGGTAGAGGTTGTCGCTCATGTCTGCTACCGACCGCCCGCACCCGTACTCGGTCGCGAACGCTCTCGCCATCGTCGGCGAACACGGAAGCCTGCTCGTACCGCAGGAGGTGTTCGTCGGTGTACGACGCTTCCACCCGACAACCGCCATGCGCGCGCCGAGGACTGACCATTCCAAGGATCGCCGACCTGCAATGACGCCGTCCGGCCTCCTCCCGCTGTGCCTTTGTAGTCGAGACCGGAGTAAGCCATGAGTGGCATTCACCCCTTCCGCGTCCTGCGCGCCAAACCTCTGTGGATCGCCAATGGCGTCATCACGGGCGTACTCGCGCTGCTGTTCACCGTGTTCTACGTCGGCGCCAACATCGACCCGGTCGATCACCTGAAGAAACTGCCCGTCGGTCTGGTCAACGCCGACAAGGGAGCCGCCGTCGGCGGCAAGCGGGTCAACCTGGGGGCTCAGATCACCGAGTCGATCGAGAAGTCGACCGCGAGTGGGAACAAGATCGACTGGAAGGTGATGGACGAGAAGGGGATGAAAGAGGAGCTCGGCGAGGGCAAGCTGTACGGCGCGCTCGTCGTCCCCGCCGACTTCACCTCCACCACCACCGCGCTGACCGGCACCGCGACCGCCGGGACCCTGGTCCGCCCGACACTGACGGTGCTGACCAACCAGTCCGCCGGCAGCATGGGATCCAGCCTGGCCCGGACGGCGACGACGCAGGCGGCCGAGAACGCCTCGCTGCAGGTGGGCAAGGAGCTGACCGCCCAGAGCGGGACCGGGCAGACAAGACTTCCCGCAGCGGCGCGCGTCCTGCTGGCCGACCCGGCCGCCGTCACGGTCGAGGACGGCCATCCGCTCGACTCCCACAGCGGCCTGGGCCTGACGGCGTTCTACTACGCGCTCGTCCTCGTGGTCTGCGGCATGCTCTCCGCCAACGTCATCAGCGGCCAGGTCGACCACGCCCTCGGCTACACCCACAACGACATGGGCCCGCTGCGCCTGCACCGCCCGCTGATCCGGGCGACCCGGGTGCAGACCCTCGCCATCAGCAGCACCCTCATGGCAGGTCTGTCCCTGCTGATGGGGACCCTGGTCATGGTCGGCGCGATCGGCATCATGGGCATGGACGCCGCCCACCTGCCCCTGCTGTGGCTGTACTCGGTGTGCGCCATCGCCGTCACCGGG
>NZ_JBWLKM010000177.1:0-6258 GCF_059026085.1 Streptomyces sp. a15
GCGGTCCTGACGGGATTTGAACCCGCGGCCTCCACCTTGACAGGGTGGCGAGCACTCCAAACTGCTCCACAGGACCAGGTTTCGCGGCGCTATTCGTGCGTTGCGCTGCGAGAAGAGACTGTACAGGAGGGTGAGCCCCGGGTCGAACTCACCCGGTGTGCGGGCGCCGTTACGGCACGGCCGCGTCGATCGCCTTCACGATCCGCTTGTCGGAGATCGGGTACGCCGTGCCGAGGGCGTGGGCGAAGTAGCTGACCCGAAGCTCCTCGATCATCCAGCGGATGTCCAGGACCGAGGACGGGATCGGGCGGCCCTGGGGCATCTGCTCCAGGAGCCAGGCGTACTCGTCCTGCATCTCGTGGACCTTCTCCATGCGGGCCGTGTCCCGCTGGACGCCGGTCGGCATCTGCTGGAGCCGGCGGTCCGCGGCGACCAGGTAGCGCATGAGGTCGGGGAGCCGCCGTATCCCGGCCTCCGTCACGAAGCCGGGCCGCACGAGGGCGTCCAGCTGCTTGCGTACGTCCTGGAGGTTCGCCAGGAGCACCGCGCTCCGTACGCCCTTCAGACGGCGCTCACAGGCCTGCCAGGCGGCGAGGACCTGCTGCACTTGGCCGACCGTACGGACCGTGGTGTCGACGATCTCCGAGCGCACCTTGTCGTACAGCTTCCGGTACGACTCCTCGTCCCACACCGGCCCGCCGAAGTCGGCGATCAGCTTGTCCGCCGCGGCCATCGCGCAGTCGTCGAACAGGGCCTGGACCGAGCCGTGCGGATTCGCGGACAGGGCGAGCTTTTGGGCGTTCGTCAGGCGATCGCTCGCGAACTTCGCCGGGTTGACCGGGATGTTGCGCAGGATGAGGCGCCGCGTGCCCTTCCACATCGCTTCCGCCTGCTCGGTCTCCGTGTCGAAGAGCCGCACCGAGACGGTGTTCGCCGTCGGTCCGTCGTCGACCAGCGCGGGGAACGCCTTCACCGGCTGGCCGGCGCGGCGGGTCTCGAAGACGCGGGTGAGCGAGCCGATCGTCCAGTCGGTGAGGCCCTTGCGCTCCAGGGCCTCGCCGCCCTGGCGCTCGGCCGTCGCCGCGGCGGCCTGGGACAGGGCCTGGCGGGCCTTCGGCTTCAGCTGGAGCTTCAGCGCCTCCAGGTCCTTGTCCTCGGCCAGCTTGCGGCGGCGCTCGTCGACGATCCGGAAGGTGATGCGCAGGTGCTCGGGGACCCTGGACCAGTCGAAGTCGTCCGCGGTGAAGGGCACGCCGACCATGCGCTTGAGCTCCCGCGCCATGGTGGTGGTGAGCGGCTCCTGAAGGGGGACGGCCGTGTCCAGGAACCTCTTCGCGAAGTTCGGCGCCGGCACGTAGTTGCGGCGGATCGGCTTCGGGAGGGACCGGATCAGCTCGGTGACCAGCTCTTCCCTCAGGCCCGGGATCTGCCAGTCGAAGCCCTCGTCCGTGACCTGGTTGAGGACCTGGAGCGGGATGTGGACGGTCACACCGTCGGCGTCCGCACCCGGCTCGAACTGGTACGTCACCCGGAACTTGAGCTGACCCTGCCGCCACGAGTCCGGATAGTCGTCCTTGGTGACCGCCTCCGCCGACTCCCGGATGAGCATCTCCCGCTCGAAGTCCAGGAAGTCGGGCTGCTCGTGCCGCTTGTGCTTCCACCAGGAGTCGAAGTGGGCACCGGACACGACGTGTTCTGGCACCCGCTCGTCGTAGAAGTCGAAGAGCGTGTCGTCGTCGACCACGATGTCCCGCCGCCGCGCGCGATGCTCCAACTCCTCCACTTCGCTGAGGAGTTTGCGGTTGTCGGCGAAGAACTTGTGGTGCGTACGCCAGTCGCCCTCGACCAGGGCGTTGCGAATGAAAAGCTCGCGGGAGGTCTCCGGGTCGATCCGGCCGTAGTTGACCTTGCGCTGGGCGATGATCGGGACGCCGTAGAGCGTGACCTTCTCGTACGCCATCACCGCGGCCTGGTCCTTCTCCCAGTGCGGTTCGCTGTACGTGCGCTTCAGCAGGTGCTCGGCCAGGGGTTCGACCCACTCGGGCTCGATCTTGGCGTTGACGCGGGCCCAGAGGCGGGAGGTCTCCACCAGCTCGGCGGACATCACGAAGCGCGGCTGCTTCTTGAAGAGGGCGGAGCCCGGGAAGATCGCGAACTTGGCGCTCCGCGCGCCCAGGTACTCGTTCTTGTTGCCGTCCTTCACGTCCTTCATGCCGATGTGCGAGAGCAGACCGGCGAGGAGGGAGACGTGGACGCTCTGGCCGGCCGCGTCCTCCTCGTTGAGGTGGATGCCCATCTGCTTGGCGACGGTCCGCAGCTGCGAGTAGATGTCCTGCCACTCGCGGATGCGCAGGAAGTTCAGATACTCCTGCTTGCACATCCGCCGGAAGGACGAGGAACCGCGCTCCTTCTGCTGCTCACGGACGTACCGCCACAGGTTGAGATACGCGAGGAAGTCGCTGGTCTCGTCCCGGAAGCGGGCGTGCTGCTGGTCGGCCTGGGTCTGCTTGTCGGCGGGGCGTTCGCGCGGGTCCTGGATGGACAGCGCGGCCGCTATGACCATGACCTCGCGGACACAGCCGTTCTTGTCGGCCTCCAGGACCATGCGGGCCAGGCGCGGGTCGACGGGTAGCTGCGCGAGCTTGCGGCCGGTGTCGGTGAGCCGCTTGCGTACGTCCTTCTGCGCCGGGTCCAACGCGCCCAGTTCCTGGAGGAGCTGGACGCCGTCACGGATGTTGCGGTGGTCCGGCGGGTCGATGAAGGGGAACTTCTCGATCTCGCCGAGGCCGGCGGCGGTCATCTGCAGGATGACGGACGCCAGGTTCGTCCGGAGGATCTCCGCGTCCGTGAACTCCGGGCGGGCCTCGAAGTCCTCCTCGCTGTAGAGGCGGATGCAGATGCCGTCGCTGGTCCGTCCGCAGCGGCCCTTGCGCTGGTTGGCGCTGGCCTGGGAGATCGCCTCGATGGGGAGCCGCTGGACCTTGGTGCGGTGGCTGTAGCGGGAGATGCGGGCGAAGCCGGGGTCGATGACGTACTTGATCCCGGGGACGGTGAGGGAGGTCTCGGCGACGTTCGTCGCCAGAACGATCCTGCGCCCGGTGTGCTGCTGGAAGACGCGGTGCTGCTCGGCGTGCGAGAGCCGGGCGTAGAGCGGAAGCACTTCCGTGAACCGGTAGTTCTTCTTGACGAGCGCGTCCGCGGTGTCGCGGATCTCCCGCTCCCCGGAGAGGAAGACGAGGATGTCCCCCTTGCCCTCGGCCTGCAGTTCCTCCACGGCGTCGCAGATCGCGGTGATCTGGTCGCGGTCCCCTTCTTCCCCTTCGGCGGAGTCGGACTCGTCTTCGAGGAGGGGCCGGTACCGCACCTCCACCGGATACGTCCGCCCGCTGACCTCGACGATCGGCGCGTCGCCGAAGTGCCGGGAGAAGCGCTCGGGGTCGATGGTCGCGGAGGTGATGACGACCTTGAGGTCCGGCCGCTTGGGCAGCAGCTGGGCGAGGTAGCCCAGCAGGAAGTCGATGTTGAGGGACCGCTCGTGGGCCTCGTCGATGATGATCGTGTCGTAGGCGCGCAGCTCGCGGTCGGTCTGGATCTCGGCGAGCAGGATGCCGTCGGTCATCAGCTTGACGAAGGTGGCGTCCGGGTTCACCTGGTCGGTGAAGCGGACCTTCCAGCCGACGGCCTCGCCGAGAGGCGTGTCGAGCTCTTCCGCGACCCGCTCGGCGACGGTACGGGCGGCGATACGACGGGGCTGGGTGTGCCCGATCATGCCGCGGACGCCCCGCCCCAGCTCGAGACAGATCTTCGGAATCTGGGTCGTCTTGCCGGACCCGGTCTCACCGGCGACGATCACGACCTGGTGATCACGGATGGCCTCCGCGATCACGTCCTTCTTCTGGCTGACCGGCAGCTGCTCGGGATAGCTGACGGCGGGCACGCGACCGCGCCGTGCACTCATCCGCTGCTCGGCCTTCGCCACCTCCGCCTCGATCTCGGCGAGGACGGCGGCACGGGCCTGAGGCTTACGGATCCTGCGCGCACCTTCGAGCCTGCGCCCGAGCCGCTGCGTGTCGCGCAGGGTCAGCTCGGTCAGGCGGGGGGCGAGAACGCCGAGGTCGGGGGTGCCCGGAGCGGAGGCGCCGGGGGCGGGGTGCGTAGACATACGCGATCCAGGATCTCATCCCCGGGATTTTCGTGGCGAACGCTTTTGTCTCCGGCGGCGGGGCGGCGCCGGAGAGGGCGGTGATTGCCCGGCTTCGGGCGCTCCCCCTGTGCCAGAATTCACGGGTTGTGGTGGGGATGCACGGGTAGTGGGGGATGTCTTGTCCGGTGAGCCTGCGGCCTTCATGAGCTACGTCCGTTTCAACGACCAGCACGACGCCGGCAGGCTCTCTCAGTTCCGGGAACGGCTCGCCGCCGAGGTTCGGGCGCAGACCGGCGAGGAGTTCGCGATCTTCCAGGATCGCAACGACATCGCCTGGGGCCAGAACTGGCAGGCACGGATCGACGAGGCGCTGGACGCGGTGAGCCTGCTGCTGGTCATCGTCACGCCGAGCCTGTTCCGCAGCGCTCCCTGCCGGGCCGAGGTGGCCCGTTTCCTGGAGCGGGAGGAGAAACTCGGCCGCCAGGACTTGATCCTGCCCGTCTACTACATCACCGCTCGGGAGATGGACGATCCCCAGCTGTGCGAAGGCGACGACATGGCCCGGATGCTGGCCACGCGGCAGCACGCCGACTGGCGGGAGCTGCGGTTCGAGCCGTTGACGTCACCGGCGGTGGGGAAGGCGACCGAGCAGCTGGCGTTACGGATGGCGGACACGTTCTGGCGGCCTCAGGCCATCGCCGCGGCGCGACCCGCACGGCGTGCGGAGACGGCGGGAGCGGCGACCGAGTCCACGGAGCCGACGGGTGACACGGCCGGCGGCACGACGAAGACCGAGCCGCCGACCCATGTGGTGGACCCCTACCACCGGGGGGACTTCGTCACGGTCGGCGCGGCCATAGCGAAGGCCCAGCCCGGTGACCGCATCCTGGTCCGGCCGGGCCTGTACGAAGAGAGCCTGGTCGTCGACAAGCCGTTGGAAAATACTGGGAGACGGCCCGCTCGAAGACATCGAGATCCGCGCCGACCAGGCCAGTGCGCTGATGTTCCAGGCCAGCATCGGCAGGGTCACGAACCTGACGCTGCGCCAGACCGGGAGCGTTCAGGCGTTCGCTGTGAAGATCGTCCAGGGACGGCTGGAGCTGGAAGGCTGCGACATCAGCAGCCAGAGCCTCGCGGCGGTCGCCATCCGTGACGGCGCCGACCCCCGGCTGCGCCGGAACCGGATCCACGGCAGCAGACAGGCCGGTGTCTTCGTCTTCGACGGCGGCCTGGGCACGCTGGAGGACAACAAGATCACCGGCAATGCCCTGGCGGCCGTGGAGATCAAAGCGGCCGGCAACCCCACATTGCGCCGGAACCAGATCCGCCACAACAGGCAGAGCGGCGTCTTCGTGCATGACGGCGGCCTGGGCACGCTGGAGGGCAACGAGATCACCGGCAACGGTCACGCCGGCATGAGGGTCACAGCGGGCGGCAACCCGACGGTCCACAACAACCGGATCAACGGCAACGCGTATCAGGCCGTATGGATCGACGGCGGTGGCGGCGGCGTCTTCGAGGGCAACGACCTGACCGGTAACAAGAGAGGCGCGTGGGACATCGACGAGGATTGCGAGCCGAACGTGACACGCAGCCGCAACCAGGAATGAACCCCGCCCGCGCTGTCGCCCGGGGCCCAGCGCAACGCCCCCGCCGATGATCTCGACGGGGGCGTTTTCGCTGTTCAGCGACTGTGGCTGGGGTCGGGGTCGAACCGGCGACCTGTCGCTTTTCAGGCGATGGCTTGTGTCGGCTGGGTTGCGCGAGCCGTGAGGCTTCCGGGGAAGCCTCAGCGGTCCTGACGGGATTTGCTGTACCGGATTGCGGCTTCGCCGCGGGCGCGGCCTCCGCCTTGGCGGGGTGGCGAGCGGGGAGGGGCGTGGCGGGGTGCGTGGGTAAAGGTCAAGGGCCCTGTCCGTGTGGACGGGGCCCTTGGGTTGTGGCTGGGGCCGGGGTCGAACCGGCGACCTATCGCTTTTCAGGCGATCGCTCGTACCAACTGAGCTACCCAGCCACGAGGCTTCCGGGGAAGCCTCAGCGGTCCTGACGGGATTTGAACCCGCGGCCTCCACCTTGACAGGGTGGCGAGCACTCCAAACTGCTCCACAGGACCA
>NZ_JBWLKM010000178.1:0-6256 GCF_059026085.1 Streptomyces sp. a15
TTGGGGTTTCGGCCGGTGCGGCGAGAGTGCGTGCCGGGCGCCGTGGGTGCTGTGCGGGACTTTCGAAACACCCCCTAAGGCCTTCGCGCGGTCGCGCTCTCGACACCGGCGCGTCCCTTCGGCTCACTCGCCGGGAGTGGACAGGTGTGCGCCCGCCTCGCGCGGCTCAGCCGCGCAGCGCCTCGATCACGCTGACGAGGTGGGCGCGGACGGCCGTCTCGGCCGCCTGCGGGTCCCTGGACCTGATCGCTTCGATCATCGCCAGATGCTCATGCAGGGACTGCTGCGGACGCCCGGGCCTCAGCGCCAACTGGAACCGGTGACGCACCAGTTGGGCGTTGAGCCGCTCCAGGAGTTCCAGAGCCGTCTGCTGCCCCGAGAACTCCCGGATCCTGGTGTGCAGTTCGTGGTTGAGGCCGGAGTAGGTCACGGGTTCGCCGTCGGCCACGGCCTTGGTCATCGCCGTGCCCAGGTCCGTCAGTTCGGCGAGCTGCTCGTCGGTGGCCGCGACGGCCGCCTTCGCCGCGCACAGTCCTTCGAGGACCATGCGGCACTCGGTGATGGCGACCGCTTCCTCCACGCTCACCACCCGCACCCGCGAGCCGCGGTTGCGGATCCGCTCGACGAGTCCCTGGGACTCCAGATCGATAAGTGCCGCCCTGATGCTGGCCCGTGTCACACCGAACTGCTCGGCGAGCTCGTTCTCCACCAGCCGCTGTGCCGGTGCCATGTCGCCGTGCAGGATCGCCTGCCGCAGCTGCGCGAACGCGTGCTGTTTGGCCTGCTCTCCGGTGCTCGGACGGGCTTCTTTCGGCATCGTTGCCCTCCCTGAGTGAGTGCCTGTCAAACCTAAATCTAGCCAAACAAGATTGTCAACAATTTTGTCTGCTGTATTGCAGGCACAGGTTTCTCCCAGGAATGTCCCACAGGACGCTCCAAGCCGGTTCAGCGGGAGGCGCAGCCCAGCCAGTAGCCGAAGCCGCGGCGGGTGTGAATGAGGTTCGGGTCCTCCTGGTCCACCTTGCGCCGCAGCCGGGAGACGAGCTTCTCGATGGCCTGGTCGGCGCGGTACTCGCCCCAGACGTGCCGGCAGATCTGCTCCTTCGACAGCACGTGCTCAGCGTTGGCCAGCAGGTGGTGCAGGAGGCGGTACTCGGCGGGGGTGAGGTCGAGGGGGCGCGGCCCGCGGCTGGCCCGGCACGTGGCGTCGTCCAGGACCAGATCGCCGTAGCAGGGCATGCCCGTGGGCGCCGCGGGGCGTCGGCCGCGCAGCAGGACCTGGACGCGGGCGAGCACCTCGGGGATGCGGACGGGCTTGGTCACGTAGTCCTCCCGTCCCGGGCCGAGTTCGGGGACGAGGTGGTGCAACGCGTCGCAGCTGGCCAGGAAGAGCAGCGGCGGGCGGTCCGCCGGTGCGGTCCGGCGGTCCCGGGCGAGGTCCCTCAGGCCGGCCAGTCCGGTGTCCCACACCACGAGGTCGAACCGGTGCCGGGCGAGGCGGGCCATGCCCTCGGCGCCGGTGCCCGCGGTGCCGACCCGGTAGCCGGCCAACTCGAGCGTGGTGGCGAGCAGTTCGGTGTCGCCGGGATCGTCGACGACGACCAGGAGGTGCTGGCCGTCCCCGCGGGGAGGCCGCTTGCCGGGAATCCCGTACATGGCGTGACCATTCGTGTGGGGAGTGCGTTTCACGGCCTCGGCCGGGGGTCGGTTCAGCGGGCGACGGGCGGGAGGTCGAGCCGGTCCTCGGCCCGGGCGACGAAGTCGTCGACCATCCGGCGGAAGAGCGCGGCGAGATGCTCGAGATCCCCCTCGGACCAGTCGGCCAGGGCCATCTCCATGCCCCGGCGGCTCACCTCACGGATGCGCTCGACCGCCGCCGCTCCGGCGTCCGTGAGCTGGACTCGTTGGGCGCGCCGGTCGTCCGGGTCTGCGACCCGGACCACGTACCCGCCCTGCTCCAACTGCCTTATCTGCCGGGTGACATGGGACGCCTCCACCGACAGACGGACCGCGAGCACTCCGGGACGCAGCGGCTCGCTCTCCCCGATGTGCCGCAGGATGGCCACGGCGGCCCGGTCGAGTTCCAGTCCGGCCATCGCCATCAGGCGCTCGTGCTGCCGGGCGCGTCCGGCGAGGTACGTGACGCGGGTGAGGAGGCTCTCGATCTGGGTCACGTTCGCGGAGACGGGCGCTGCGGTGGACGGCTGTACGGGCATGCGATCACCTTAGATATAGTTGCCTGACTTAAGCAATATACAGATGGTTGCTTGACTTAAGTAACACACTTGTGCTTGCCTAAGTCAAGCAAGACGACCTCGGACCGGGGCCGCCCCGAGCGGAGGCGGCTCCTTTCGCGCCGGGCCTGTGGGGACAGGCACGGCGCGGTCGACGGGCCGGCAGGCGGAGCACTTCCCCCGTCCGCCGCCGGCCCGGCGCCGCAAGCGGACCGCCGGTCGGGTCACTGCCCTCCCCCGCCCGTCAGACCTCGCACCAGCCCGGCAGCACCTGCCACACCGCACCCTCAGAGAGTGAGACCCTCCATGGCCACGATGAAGTCCGTCCTGACCGGCGCCCAGAACAAGATCGACGTGGTGGACGTCGAGCGCCCCGTCCCCGGCCCCAAGGACGCGCTGGTCCGGATCCGCGCCTGCGGTATCTGCGGCACCGACACCTTCTTCCTGCACATGGGCGGCATGCCGGTCGATGCCAAGGGCTCGATGCGCGCCATCCCGCTGGGCCACGAGCCCGCCGGCGAGGTCGTCGAGGTGGGCGCCGAGGTCACGGACCTGAAGGTCGGCAACCGCGTGGTCGTCAACCCGCAGGGCGCCCCGACCGGCATCATCGGCTGCGGCGGCGACCTCGGCGGCATGGACGAGTACCTGCTCATCCGGGACGCCGAGGTGGGCAAGAGCGTCGCCGTCTTCCCCGACCACGTCCCCTTCGCCGTCGCCGCGTTGAACGAGCCCATGGCGGTCGCCCGGCACTGCGTCAACCGCTCCGAGGCCAAGCCCGCCGACAAGGTCGTCGTCTTCGGCGCCGGACCCATCGGCCTGGGCGCCACCATCTGGCTGAAGCTGCGCGGCGTCGAGCACGTCGTCGTCGCCGACGTCATCCCCTCGCGCCTGGAGAAGGCGCTGGCCGTCGGCGCCGACGCCGTCATCAACTCCGCCACCGAGAACGTCACCGAGCGCCTCACCGAACTGCACGGCCAGGCCGCCAACGCCCTCGGCCAGCCCCGCGCCGGCACCGACATCTACATCGACGCCGCCGGCGTCCCCGCCGTCTTCCAGGCCGCCGTCGACTCCGCGAAGTGGAAGGCCAAGCTGGTCATGGTCGCCGTACAGAAGAAGGGCTCGGACATCGACCTCGGCGGCATGCTCCGCAGCGAGCTCACCCTCATCGCCTCCCAGGGCTACCCCACCGAGATCTTCGAGGTCACGGCGGAGCTCGCCGAGCACAAGGACGTCTTCGCCAAGCTGATCAGCCACAGCGTTCCGTTCTCCGACGTCGACCGGGCCTTCGAGCTCGCGCTGACGCCGGGCGCCGCGGAGAAGGTCGTCGTCACCTTCGACGAGTGACGGACCCGCCCGGGCTCCTCCCGCCGCCCCCGGCCGGCAGGGGCCCGTGGTGGTCCGCACCGCGGTGACCGCACCGGACGGGAACGCCCACACCATGATCGACAACCTGCAACGCCTGCCCTCGGCCCGCCCCCACGCCGTCGACGCCGGACTCGCCGCCGCACTCTTCGCCTGCTCGCTGCCGGGCAGCCTGGTCACGCTCCCGGGCCACGACTCCGGCATACCGTGGTGGCCCGGCGTCCTCCTCACCGGAGTCGCGTGCGCCGCGCTGCTGTGGCGCCGCTGCCGGCCCCGCACGACGACGGCGGTGACGATCGTCTGCGCGACGGCCGTCGCGGCGCTCGGCTACATCCTCACGGTCCTGCTGCTCGGCCCCCTCATGGTCGCGCTGCACTCGCTGGCCGTCCGCACCGACCGCAGGACCGCGAACACCTTCGCCGGCACCGGCATCGCCCTGCTGGTCGGCGCCTCCCTCCTCGTCGGTCCCGGCAACGAACCCCTCGTCCTCAAGCTGCTCGGCCCCACCGCCTGGCTGCTGCTGCCCACCTCCCTGGGCACCGTGACCCGGCTGCGCGGCGCCTATCTGGAGGCCGTGCAGGCCCGCGCCAAGCACGCGGAACGCACCCGGGAGGAGGAGGCGCGACGGCGCGTCACTGAGGAGCGCATGCGCATCGCCCGGGATCTGCACGACGTCGTCGCCCACCATCTCGTCCTGGCGAACCTCCAGGCCGGCGCGGTCGCCCGGATGCTGCCCGCCCGGCCCGCCGAGGCCGAGCGGATCGTGCGCGACCTGTCCGGCACCACCTCCGCGGCGCTGCGCGAACTCAAGTCCACCGTCGGCCTGTTGCGACACCAGGTGGACCCGATCCCCTCCACCGACACCGAGGACCGAGCGGCCCATCCGACCGACGGCCAGGACGGTACGACCCACTCGCCCGGTGCCGGAGACCGTACGACCCAACCGTCCGGCGCCGGAGACCGTACGGCCCACTCGCCCGGTGCCGGAGACCGTACGGCCCAACCGTCCGGCGCCGGAGACCGTACGGCCGACCCGTCCGACGCCGGAGACCGTACGGCCGACCCGTCCGACGCCGGAGACCGTACGGCCGACCCGTCCGACGCCGACAAGCCGCCGGCGCCCACCCCCGGCCTCGCCCAGCTCCCGGACCTCGCGTCCTCGTTCCAGCACGCCGGCCTCGCGGTCAGCCTGGCCACCGACGGCGACCCGCGTCCCCTGTCCGCCGGCGCCGCCCTCACGGCGTACCGGATCGTGCAGGAGGCCCTGACCAACGTCACCAAGCGCGCCGTCACCGGCTCGGCCGAGGTACGGCTCGCCTACACCCACGACCGGCTGGTCGTCACGGTCGTCAACGCCGACGCCGTGAGCCGGTCCGACTCCTCCTCGCCAGGCGGCGGTTACGGCCTCATGGGCATGCGCGAGCGCGCCCACTCGGTCGGCGGCCGCATCCGGATGGGCCACCGCCCGCAGGGCGGCTTCGAAGTCGTCGCCGAGCTGCCGGTGCAGCCGTACCGGCTGGAGGAACCCGCGGCCATCTGAGGCCCCACCCCTTCCGTGGCGCGCACCACACACCGGTTCCGCTTGCGTAAGTCAATCAATTACTATTAACTTGAGTAAGTCAAGCAATACAGTTTGTCCCCACCCCCTTGTGCCCTGACGGAGGCTCTTGCCATGTCCGACGCCCCTGCCCGACCCGCCGCGGCGGTGAAGCCCGCCCCGCCGAGGTCGAACGCCGTCGTGGCGGTGCTGGCCTCCGCCGGAATCGTCGTCGCGTTGATGCAGACGCTCGTCATCCCGATCGTGCCCGAGCTGCCGAAGCTGCTTGACGCCTCGGCGTCGAACACGGCCTGGGCGGTCACCGCCACCCTGCTCGCCGCCGCCGTCGCCACCCCGGTGGTCGGCCGGCTCGGCGACATGTACGGCAAGCGCCGGATGCTGCTGGTCAGCATCGTCCTGCTGATCGCCGGCTCGGTCGTCTGCGCGCTCAGCGACTCCGTGATCCCGATGATCGCCGGACGCGCCCTGCAGGGCCTGGCCGCCGGTGTGATCCCGCTCGGCATCAGCATCATGCGCGACGTACTGCCCAGCGAGCGGCTCGCCGGGTCGACCGCCATGATGAGCGCCTCCCTCGGCGTCGGCGGTGCCCTCGGTCTGCCCTCCGCGGCGTTCATCGCCGACGAGTGGGACTGGCACCTCCTGTTCTGGACGTCCGCCGTCCTCGGCGCCGTCGCCTTCCTGCTGGTGCTGACGGTCGTACCGGAGTCCAAGGTGCGGGCCGGCGGCCGCTTCGACCTGGTCGGCGCGCTGGGTCTGTCGGCCGGACTGGTGACGCTGCTGCTGGCCGTCTCCAAGGGCGGCGACTGGGGCTGGACCAGCGCCACCACCGTGGGCCTCGGCCTTGCCTCGGTCGTGATCCTGCTCGCCTGGGGCCTCTACGAGCTGCGCAGCAGCCAGCCCCTGGTCGACCTGCGCACCACCGCCCGCCCGCAGGTGCTCTTCACCAACCTCGCCTCGGTCGCGCTCGGTTTCTCGATGTTCGCGATGTCCCTGGTGCTGCCGCAGCTGCTCCAGCTGCCGGAGGTCACCGGCTACGGCCTCGGCAAGTCCATGCTCACCGTCGGCCTGGTCCTCGCCCCGCAGGGCCTGGTGATGATGGCCA
>NZ_JBWLKM010000179.1:0-5490 GCF_059026085.1 Streptomyces sp. a15
CCTTAGGAAGGGGAGCCGGGGCAACCCCGCCTACTCGAACGCCGCCCGGCTGCTATGCCTCTCCCATTGCCCGCGCCAGGCTGCGCGGTCTCATGTCGGTCCAGTGGGTGTTGACGTACGCGACCGCAGAGGGCCGGTCGGCCGCAGGGAGGGCAACGGACCAGCCCTGGGGGACCTCGGCGAATTCCGGCCAGAGGGAGTGCTGACCCTCTTCGTTGATAAGTACCAGATATTTTCCGTCGGGGTCGTCAAAGGGATTCGAACTCATCAAGGCGCTCCTCATCTTTAGTGTTCAGTCGATCTGGTGACAGCCATCGAACAGCCGACTGTCTCCGCTGAGCCGGGCGTGTGCTCATGCGTAGTCGGATCACACGGAATCCGGCTGAGTCGCCTCCCGCCACTGGGAGGGTGGCTTGGTCGGGTTCCTCTGGTGGCCGGATTTTCCGGAAGGAACCCGCTGCTGTGGAGCAGGGCCGCGCCCAGCGGAGTGAGGGCATGGAGTGCCGTGTTGCGGTTGCGCGCTGTAGTGATCAGACCCGACCTGCACAGTATGGCGGTGTGTTTGCTGGCGCCGGCCAGCGATATACCGAGCCGGTCGGCGAGTTCGCTGGTGAAACAGCCTTCTGCCAGTTCCGCCAGAGCGGCGGCGCGCGTGTGCCCCACCAGAGCGCCCAGGGCTTCGACGTTGCGGTCCTCGCCATTGCCGGTGTCGCCTCTGGAAGAAGTGACCGGGAAAGCAATGGCGTGCATGGCTTGTGGCTGCCTGGCTTCCAGGAACAGACAGGTCTGGCCGGAGAGGAAGTACGAGGGGACCAGGAGCAGCCCGCTGCCGCGCAGGTGGACGTCTTGCGTGGGGTGGTCCCGCAGCTCCAGAACCGGCGAGTGCCAGCGCACCTTGGGGTGCATGGACCCCAATAGGCGATCGACGCCGTGTGCGATGGCTACCCGGCCCCAGTTGTCGCGAGCACCGTCGAGCTGACGACGGATGTCGTCCCATTGTGGCAACACGGATATCTCGCACAGATCGAGGAGTACCCGGGACTGCTCCCGATTATTTCCGAAGGGTTCGGATCCGGTCGTGGGTGCACCGGGTGCGAAGGCTTCGGGGAAATGCAACGCAACTTCGGAAACCGTGCGGAACTTCCGGGAAAGGGTAGCGATGCGGTGTGCTTCGCCTCCTAGGGCTGCGCGCACGGAGTGGCGCCATTTATGAAAAAAGGCGTCGCCATTGTGTCCGTAAAGGTAAAGCGCTAGGGCGCTCTCTGCTAGTGGCCCCAGGGTGGCTGCCATCTTTGTGTTCGCTATGCCTGTGACTGTGAAGTGAATCCTCA
The DNA here is from genome assembly GCF_059026085.1 of Streptomyces sp. a15. NCBI lineage: Bacteria > Bacillati > Actinomycetota > Actinomycetes > Kitasatosporales > Streptomycetaceae > Streptomyces > Streptomyces sp. A15. The sequence goes on from NZ_JBWLKM010000179.1 coordinate 1,332, forward strand.
ACACTGTATCCCCCGTTACTTATGGCAGATCTAACGAATTGCGTTAATCAAGTAAATTTCCCTTGCGCAGAGTCTCTCCATATGTGAAGACGTATCCTCTGCCTACATCCAACGGGGTCAAGGAGTAAAAATCTTCACTCAAAGTGTCATGGATGTGAAGTTGGCCGGATCCTGACCACACTGGCGAAAATTCGACATCGCTCACCTCCGAGGCGACCAGACGCGCAAGGGGTGCGCTGTCCGAAGCGGATTCAGATGATTCCCATTGTACGGGCAGCAAGCCCGGTTCGATGTATCCGGGGCCAAGGTCCAGCACCCCCGTCGGGGCGACCTCCTGCACGACCCCGGGATGCCAATGCCGCATGTGCGAGAGGGAGTCCACGGGGCCGTGCGGGAGGGCCGGATCTTCAATGGCCGGCATCAGAGAGGAGTCAGCACATCGCGCAGCGCGCGCACCGACCTGGTCAGAGGGTCGGTCGCTCTGGCGAGGGCGATCCGGAGCGTACGGTCGCCGCGTTCGTGATCAGCCCAGTAGAAGGGGCGGCAGGGCAGGGCGTATATGTGGTGCTCGCGCAGTGCCTCCCAGACTTGCGTTCCGGTGAGGTGCTCGATGTAGACGCGCTCCACGCTGGCCCGGCTGTCGGGGTCGGGCACGCTTACACCGGGGAGGCCCGCCAAGCCGTTTCGTACGAACGAACGTTGTGTGGCGATGAACTTGTGCAGGTCGGTGAGCCCGCCGTCGGCCGCGTCTTCGGCGAAGCGTCGCACCATCGCGAGGATCAGCGGGGAGACACCCAGCAGGATGTCTGAGTAGATCTTCTCGACCGGTAGACCGAGATTCTCCGAGTGGACCAGCATGCCGACCTTCAAATCGAGGGTCGGCCACAGTTTTCCGGTGTCCTCGATGACGACCCAGCGCGCTCCGCTTGCGTTGAGAACTTCATAGTGGTCGTACTGGGCGCGTAGGTCGAAACCTCGGAAGGAGGTGTCTAGGGCGAGTACCACCCCGTGCTTCGCGCATTGCTCCGCCAGACGGCTCAGGCGCTCGCGAAACAGGGCAGTGCCGGTCGGGTTGTTGGGGGTGGTCACGAAGACGCAGCCCACGGAGGCCAGCAGGGCGGTGTCCAGGTCCTGACCGTGCAGCGGGTCCTCCTCCACAGGCACCAGCTTCAGGCCATTGCCGCGCAGCAGATCGGCGATATTGTCGAAAGTGGGGTGTACCAGGGCCACGGTGTCGGTCACGGAGGCCAGTGCACGGGAGACGATCTCCATGGCCACTGACGACGAGTAGCAGCTCAGGACGCGCCCGGGTGCGGAGGGGTATCCATGCTGGCCGAGCGCACCGAAGAATGCCGCGTGCGCCTCCTGTTCGATCTCCTCGACCGGGCGTTTCTCGCCCTCTTCGAAAAGCATTGGGAAATCATTGACGATCTTGGCCTGGCTTTCGGTGAGCGGTTGCCGGGCATGACCATCTGTCAAATTGAACTCACTGTTCAGAGCTAGGAATTCGAGTTGCGTGAGGTTGTCCGGGGAGTAGTCCTCGTGGGGTTCGGGGATGTTGCTTTGGGGCGTTCCGGGCACAGGTCTGCCTCTCTGGGATGTCTGGCTCTCGGTGGCTGGAGAAAGTTCACGGCACAGGGGTGGAAAGCTCACGCCCTGGCTGTACAGCGGGGTGAGGGGTTCTGCCACCTGGTTGCAGAACGAGGTGCCAAGGGTGAGTCCGGCCGGTGCCGCCGCAGTGCTGTTCGGAACGGCGGTGGTCCAGCTGGTTCGACGCGCCGTCGCTGCGGTTCCGTCAGTAGATGACGCGGCTACCGGGGGCCAGCCGGGCTTCGCGTGACTTGCGCAGGTCTCGCGCGATGTTGAGTCGCCGGATCCAGCGGTCCGTGCCGTCGAGGCGGGGCTGGAAGGGCTTGCGACCGTGCACGACACGATAGTTGTCGATCAGTACGATGTCGCCTGGGGTGAGGACGACTCCGGACATCGCCTCGTCGATGGCGGACGTCATGCTTGCCAGGGCCCGCTCCTCTTCCTCGCCCTGGACCCCCTGCATGTAGTGCGGATCGATCCTGATGTACGGGGCGTCCGGGTCGCCGAAAAGGACAGCTACCGGTTCCGGCGACTCCAGAGCCAGTTCGACGCGCTCCTTGCTGCGGCGTCGGAGTTCGGCTATCCGTGGATCGGCTTCGGCGCCGGCCCCGCCGCAGATCCGGTGGGCGTCGTCCGGCAGGATGTGGAAGCGCTCCTCGGAGAGGAGTCGGCGTACTTTGTCATCCAGCTCGACCTGGGCTATGTCGCATGTGGTTGTCTCCACCCCGTCTGGGTTGCGCAGACACATGAGGCCCAGGTAGTCGGTGCGCAGCGGATGGAAGGCGTCCTCGGTGTGCCAGGTGAGGGTCTCCTCGCTGCCCCAGCCGATCTGTTCCCGCTGGAAGCCCTCCACCGGATAGACGCTGTGCATGAGGGAGCCCTCCTGCTGGGTGGCCCAGCCAATGGGCTCGCCGAGCAGGTTGGCGATCAAGTAGAACGCGATGTCCTCACGCAGCGAGGGCGAGGGCGTCGTACCGTGTCGGCGTTCGGCGGGCGTAGGACCCAGTGCCCCGTCGTCCACAGAGAGCCCGCTGACAAGCAGGATGCCGGAACGTTCCTGGGTGCGGTGGTCGTGCAAGGCCTTCCGCAGTCGGCGCGGAAGTTCGTCCGCGTGCAGTCTGCTCTCGGCCTGGAACTCCATGTCCTCGACGCTTTCGTAACGCCGGGCCAGCACGTCGACCAGTTCGTCGATGGCGGAGACGTCGGATTCCTGAAGGTGGAACGTCTGCATGTCACGTCCTCCCGCTAGGGCACCTTCCTCGGCCGGTGCCTTGCCCTGCGGTGTAGCTTCCTGTGCTGCTGTGCCTTCGTGGATCTGTGTTCTTACGGTTGGTGCCGCCATGGAGCATCCCCGCGATGCCGATTACTCCCGGCTTCGCTTCTGAGACGTTGAAGATCCTCACGCAACCGAGGGGGAGGGATCCATGACCTTTACTTCTTGGCTAAGTGAGCGTTTGATTTTCGGTTGTCTGTTTCATTTGGCTTAGCTCTCACGCCAGTTGTGGGTGGATTCGTGGGTGAGGCGGCGGGTCATGAGGTTGATGGCGGCGAGTTGGATCATGGCTGCCGATCGGTGGGGGTGGGTTTCGTAGTCGCGGGCCAGGCGGCGGTGGTGCATGAGCCAGCCGAGGGTGCGTTCGATGACCCAGCGGCGGGGTTGGACGTGGAAGCCGCGGGTGGTGGGGTCGCGTTGGACGATCTCGAGGTCGATGCCGTGGTGGGCGGCGTGTTCGACGGCTTTGGTCTTGTAGCCGTTGTCGGCCCAGGCTTTGGTGATGGTGGGGTGGTGTGCGGCGATGTCGGCGAGGAGGTGGGTGCCGGCGGCGGAGTCGTGGACGCTGGCGGCGGTGACGGTGACGGCCAGGAGAAGGCCGAGGGTGTCGGTGACGATGTGCCGTTTGCGTCCGATGATCTTCTTGGCCGGGTCGATGCCTTGGCTGGTCAGAGGGACGGTGGCGGAGGTTTTGATGCTCTGGCTGTCGATCAGGCAGGCGCTGGGCTCGCTGGTGTGGCCTTCGGCCTGGCGGACTTTGCCGCGTAGCAGGCCGGTGAGCTGGTCGAAGATGCCGTCGGCTTCCCAGCGGGCGAAGTAGCCGTAGACGGTCTGGTGGGGTGGGAAGTCGTGGGGTAGGTAGCGCCAGGGTATGCCGGTGCGGTCGACGTAGAGGATGGCGTTCATCAGGGCGCGCAGGTCGTGGGTGGGTTTGCGGATGCCGTTGCGGGCCTGGCGCCATGCTTCGAGGGTGGGGCGGATGAGTTCCCAGCGGGCGTCGGACAGGTCGCTGGGATAGGGCCGTGAGGACTGCATGCTGTCTGCGTACGCGGCGGCTGCCGGCCTGAGCAGGGCGTGTGCGGGGGTGCCGGGTGCACTGGGGCGCGAGTTTTTAACTCGGTGCGAACCGGTAGGCCTCTAAATGAGGCAGGAGCTCTTGTAAGGAATCCGGCGTATTACTGCTCTGCTGATTGCCGCAGAAGTCGCGTTTCCGGCGAATCGCTTCGTTGAGCGCTCGATCTGGCTCCTGAAATTCGGGACCAACCGACCAATGCCAGAATCAAACGCTCACTAAGA
>NZ_JBWLKM010000180.1:0-5354 GCF_059026085.1 Streptomyces sp. a15
CAACCGCAAGGGCATCGTCTTCAGTGCCCAGGACGTCTTCGAACGCGAGACCCCGGCCGCCCTCGCCGCCGTGGCACAGCTCGACATCACCCCCGACTCGGCGGCACCGCAGGACGAGGCCCCTCTTATCGACCTCACCACGGACGAGTCCGCCGAGCTGGAGTCCATGGTTCCCGGCCTCGCCGAGGTCTGGCCGCTCACCCCCCTGCAGGAAGGTTTGCTCTTTCACGCCGCCTACGACGAGCAGGGCCCCGACGTCTACGAGGGCCAGTGGGTGCTGGAGTTGAGCGGACAGCTCGACGTCGCCCGGCTGCGGGCGGCCTGGCAGGACGTGGCGGCCCGGCACGGGACCCTGCGGGCCGGTTTCCACCGGCTCGGCTCGGGGCGGCTGGTCCAGGCCGTCGTGGAGGACGTACGGATCCCGTGGCGGGAAGTCGATCTCTCCGGGCTCGGCGCGCAGGAGACCGAGGCGCGGCTCGCCGAGACGGCCGCTCAGGAGCAGGCGGAACGTTTCGACCCGGCCCGGCCCCCGCTGCTGCGACTCGTCCTCGTCCGGCTCTCCGACGAGCGTCACCGGCTCATCGTCGTCACGCATCACATCCTCTTCGACGGCTGGTCCATGTCCGTCGTCCTCAATGAGGTCTCCGCGCTGTACGCGTCCGGCGGTGACGCCTCGGGGCTCGGGCCGGCCCCCTCTTTCCGGGACCACCTGGCCTGGCTCGCCCGGCAGGACAAAGAGGCCGCGCGGAAGCAGTGGCGGGCCGAGCTGGACGGGGTGGACGAGCCGACCCTCGTCGATCCCCTGGAACGGGCGCAGGACTCGGCCGACGCGGGCCGGCTGACCCGCGAGCTGTCGCAGGAGTTCACCGCCCGGCTGGTCGCCTTCGCGCGGGGCGGCGGGCTGACGGTCAACACCCTGCTGCAAGGGGCCTGGGCCCTGGTGCTGTCGCGGCTCACGGGCCGCACCGACATCGTGTTCGGCGCACCTGTCGCGGCCCGTCCCACCGAACTGCCGGGCGTCGAGGGGATGGTCGGGGTGTTCATGAACACCGTGCCGGTCCGGGTGCCGCTCGACGGCGGGCAGTCGGTGCTGGAGATGCTGACCGCGCTGCAGGGCCGCCAGTCCGCGTTGATCCGCTCCCACCACCTGGGACTCTCGGAGCTGCAGAAGCTCACCGGGTCCCGTTCCGCCTTCGACTCGGTCCTCGTCTTCGAGAACTACCCTCGCGCGGTCGGCTCCCCGGAGTCGCCCGACACCCTCCGGACGGACCACGTCTCCACCGTGGAGGGCACCCACTACCCGCTGACACTGGGCGTCGTCCTCGGCGACCGCCTCCAGGTCCGCCTCGCCCACCGTCTCGCCCTGTTCTCCGACGCGGACGCCGAGGGCCTGGCGCACGGCCTGACGCGGGTGCTGGAGCAGGTGATCGAGGATCCGTCGGTGCCGGTGGGACGGCTGGACGTGCCCGGCGTCGCCGCCGATCCCACCCCACCGCCGCCGGCCCCCGAAGCGCGCACGGACGTCTCCTCGCTCCCGCCCCGCCGCTTCGCCGAGCAGGCCGCCCGCACCCCTGCGGCCACCGCCCTCGTCGCCGCCGACCGCGAGGTGACGTACGCCGAACTCGCCCGCGACTCCGAGCGCCTGGCGCACCACCTGTCGGCGCACGGTGTCGGCGCCGACACCCGTGTGGCCGTCCTGGCGCCCCGCTCGGTGGAACTGATCACCGCCCTGCTCGGCATCGCGCTCGCGGGCGGTGCGTACGTCCCCGTCGACCCCGGCCACCCCGCGGACCGCATCGCCTTCGTGCTCGCCGATGCCGCACCCGAGGCGGTGCTGTGCACGGTGCGGACCCGGCCGATGGTGCCGGACGGGTTCGCGGGCCTGGTGGTGACCCTGGACGAGACCCCGTTGGCGGGCGACCCCGACGGGCGGGCCCTCGTGGCACCCGACGCCGACCGCATCGCGTATGTCATCTACACCTCGGGTTCCACCGGCACCCCCAAGGGTGCCGCTGTCACCTGGGGCGGGCTGCGGAATCTGGTCGCCGACCGGATCGAGCGGTACGCCATCGGCACGGACACGCGTCATGTACAGCTGGTCTCGCCGAGCTTCGACGTGTCGATGGCGGACATCTGGCCGACGCTGTGCGCGGGCGGCCGGCTGGTGCTGGCCCCGCCGGGCGGGCACACCACCGGCGACGAGCTCGGCGACCTGCTGTACGACCACCGGATCACCCACGCCGTGATGCCCGCCGTCCAGCTCACCCATCTCCCGGACCGCGAACTGCCCGCGCTGCGCGTGCTGGTGAGCGGCGGCGACGCCCTCCCGGCGGACACCCGTCGGCGCTGGGCGGCCCGCTGCGACCTCCACAACGAGTACGGCGTCACCGAGGCGAGCGTCGTCTCCACCGTCACCGCACCCCTGGACGACACGGGTCCGCTGACGATCGGCGGCCCGATCGCGTGCTCCCGCGTGTACGTCCTGGACGACTTCCTGCGTTCCGTGCCGCAGGGCGTGACCGGCGAGTTGTATGTGACCGGCGTCGGCCTGGCCCGCGGCTATCTCGGCCGGCCGGCGCTGACCGCCCACCGGTTCGTCGCCGACCCGCGCAGCCGCGGCGGGCGGATGTACCGCACCGGTGACCTGGTCCGCCGTACCCCGAGCGGCGAGCTGGTCTTCCTCGGACGCGCCGACGAGCAGGTCAAGCTGCGCGGGCACCGGATCGAGCTGGGCGAGGTCGAGGCCGCGCTCGCCGGTCACCCGGACGTCGAGCAGGCGGTCGCCGCGCTCCACGACGGCCGGCTGATCGGCTACGCCGTGCCCGCGGACGGACGCGAGCCGGACCCCTCGGAGGTGCGGGCCCACGCCTCGCGCACGCTCCCCGACTACATGGTCCCGGCGGCCGTGATGGTCCTCGACGAGCTGCCCCTGACCCCGACAGGCAAGCTGGACCGCGAGGCGCTGCCCGCGCCCGACTTCGCCGTCGGAGCCGTCGGCCGGGCACCGAGGACCCCCGCCGAGGACATCTTCTGCACCGCCATCGCCGAGATGTTCGGGCTCGACCGGGTCGGCGCCGACGACAGCTTCTTCGCGCTCGGCGGTGACTCCATCACCTCGCTGCAACTCGTCACCCGGGCCCGGCAGGCCGGACTCGTCGTCACGCCCCGGCAGATCTTCGACGAGAAGACCCCGGAGCGGCTCGCGGCCGTCGCCGAGCCCGTCGGCACCGGGGACCGGGGAGCCGGCGCCGACGACGGTGTGGGCGAGGTGCCCTGGACGCCCGCCGCGCGCTTCCTCGGCGAGCGGGTCGCGGGCGGCGCCTTCGCGCAGTGGATGATCCTCGCCGCACCGCCCGGCCTCAGCCACGACTCCCTCGCCACCGCGCTCTCCGCCCTTGTCGACACCCACGCCATGCTCCGCTCCCGGGTGGCGGACGACGGCTCCCGGCCGCGACTGGCCGTCGGCGCCAGGGACTCCGTGGACACCGACCGTCTCCTGGTGCGCGTGGACGCGACCGGGACCGCGACCCCGGACGAACTCGCCGAGGCCACCGAGGAGGCTGCCCGCGAGGCCGTGGACCGGCTCGACCCGGCGGCCGGGGCGATGGTCGGCGCCGTATGGCTGGACGCGGGACCCGAGCGGGCCGGGCGCCTGGTCCTCGCGGTGCACCACCTCGCCGTCGACGGGGTGTCGTGGCGGATCCTGGTGCCGGACCTCCGGGAGGCGTACGAGGCCGCGGTCGCCGGACACACCCCGCGTCCCGCCCCGGTCGTCACCTCCTACCGGCGCTGGACACGGCGGCTGGAGGCGGAGGCACACCGCGACCACCGTGTCGCCGAACTGCCCGCCTGGGCCGCGCTGCTGCGGGACGCCGCCCCGCTGCCCGGTGTGCCGCCCCTCGACCCGGCCCGGGACACGGCGGCGACCGTACGCCACGCATCCTGGATCCTGCGCAACAACGACACCGCCACCCTCGTCGGCCGCACGGCCGCGCTGTTCCACTGCGGCGTCCACGACATCCTGCTCGCCACGCTGGCGGGAGCCGTCGCCCACTGGCGGCGCGACCCGCACGCGCCGGTCCTGGTGAACGTCGAAACCCACGGCCGTACGCCGCTGGACGGTGCCGATCTGTCCCGTACCGTCGGCTGGTTCACCAGTGCCCACCCGGTACGGCTCGACGTGAGCTCCGTGGACCTCGACCGGGCCATGGTCGGCGAGACGGCGGCGGGGCGGCTGCTGAAGACGGTCAAGGAGCAGATCCGGGCCGTGCCCGGCGACGGGCTGGGCTACGGGCTGCTGCGGTACCTCAACGCCGGGACCGCACCGGTCCTGGCCGAACTGCCCGTACCCCAGATCGGCTTCAACTACCTGGGCCGGCTGGACGCCCGAGCCCGCGGCTTCGCAGGTGCCGCCCGCTCCGGCGCGGCCGTGCCGTGGGAGCCGGCCACCGCCCGCGCCCTGCACAGCTCGGACGACCCGCGCATGCCCGTGCCGCACGCTCTGGAGGCGGGCGCCGTCGTCCGGGACACCCGCCACGGACCCCAACTGACCCTCACCCTCAGCCATCCGGTCAGGGTGCTGGCCGACGAGACCGTGGACGTGCTCGGCCGCACCTGGCTGGCGTTCCTGCGCGGGCTGGCGGCTCACTCGGACCACCCGGCGGTCGGCGGCCACACACCGTCCGACTTCCCCCTGCTGGACCTGGACCAGGACGAGGTCGAGCAGCTCGAAGCGATCGCAGCGGACCTCGAAGGAGGGCTCTCCCGGTGACGTCCACAACCCCGGTCCACGGCTCGGCGCTCGCCGAGGTCTGGCCCCTCTCCCCGTTGCAGGAAGGTCTGCTCTTTCACGCCGAGTACGGCGGACAGGGCCCCGACCTCTACACCATCCAGCGCACCGACCTGCTGAGCGGGCCCATCGACGCCGGCCGGCTGCGCACCTCCTGGCGGGCCCTGCTGAACCGGCACCCCGCCCTTCGGGCCGGCTTCCACCGCCGCAAGTCGGGCCGGTCCGTGCAGCTCATCCCGCGCGAGGTCGCCCTGCGCTGGCGCGAGGTCGATCTGTCGGACACGGACCTGACCGAGGAGGAGGCGCTCACCGAAGTGCGGCGACTGGCCGCCGAGGAACGGGCGGAACGGTTCGACCTCGCCAAGGCGCCTCTGCTGCGGCTACTGCTCGTCCGGCTGACTCCCGAGCGGCACTGGACCGTGATGACCTCCCACCACATCCTGCTGGACGGCTGGTCGATGCCGGTGATGCTCACCGAACTCGCCGCCATCTACGCGGCCGGCGGCGACGCCTCCGGGCTCGGGCCGGCGCCCTCCTTCCGGGACCATCTGGCCTGGCTCGCCCG
>NZ_JBWLKM010000181.1:0-5135 GCF_059026085.1 Streptomyces sp. a15
CGAGGGCGCGGACGGAAACAAGGTCGGCCGTGCCGTTGTCGATGCCCTTGGGGCGGGCAGGCAGGTCGGTACCGGCCCGGTTGAGGATCAGCGCGGTCGGCCACAGCGCGCGCAGGGTGCCCAGCAGAGCGTCGTCGCCCGCGTGCATCACGTGCAGGTAGGCGAGACCGAGCGGACTGAGGGCGCGCACAGGCGCCGGATACAGCTCGGCGGTGTCGGACTCGGCGATGTCGTTGAAGGGGTTGCCGGGGGAGATACGCAGGCCGGTGCGGTCGGCGCCGATCTCGCCGGCCACGGCAGCGGCGACCTCGACGGCGAAGCGGATGCGGTTGTCGAGGGAACCGCCGTAGCGGTCGGTGCGCTGGTTGGTGTTGTCGGACAGGAACTGGTGCACCAGGTAGCCGTTGGCGCCGTGGATCTCCACGCCGTCGGCGCCCGCCGCGACGGCAGCCGCTGCGGCGCGGCGGAAGTCGTCGACGGTCGCCGCGATCTCCTGCGTCGACAGAGCCCGGGGTGTCGGCATCTCCTGGGGCCCGGACGCGGTGAACATCGCGCCTTCCGGCCGGATCGCCGAAGGGGCGACCGGCTGGCGCCCGTGTTTACCGTGCCTCGTTGAGGTGGCGGGTGAGTTCCCGGTTGGCCGCGCGTGCGGCGTCGAGTTCAGCCGAGTGGCAGGCGGCGGCGCGGCCTTGCCCGGGTGTCCGGTCCTACCAATCGGCCACCGGCCTGAGGAGCAGGGCATCGGAGGTGTGCGCGTACTCCCACGAGTGCAGGTAGTACAGGTGCGATCCGGCTGTCCGGGTCCTGGTCCTCAGGTGACGGGCAGTCCGTAGGTCCGGTCGAAGTGCTGGGCCACGAGGTGTCCGGCCCCGTCGCAGGAGAGCTGCCAGTCGTTGACGCCGGTCTCGCGACCGTCGGTGAAGTTCCACAGCAGACGGCCGGAGGCGGCGTCGATTGCGTAGAAGCCGTTCCTGTTCTCGAAGGCCGGCACGTGGACGGCGTGCGCCCCCACCGCGATCGGGTGGTCGACGTTGAGGCGGGGGGTCTCGCAGAACCAGCGCCGGGCGCCGGTCACCGCGTTGAAGGCGTGGACGCCGTAGGGATCGGTGCCCGTGGCGTAGACCGTGTTGCCGCCCGTCCCGAGGGAGGCGAACGTGCCGCGTTCCGCCTTCGCCTTCCAGCGGAGCTTTCCGGTGGCGAGGTCCAGGGCGATGAACTCGGAGCCGATGGCGAAGACGGTTCCGCCGAGCACCGCGAGACCAGGCCGCAGGTCGTAGCCCACCGGGCGCCGCCAGCGCAGGCCACCGCCGTCGCGGGTGCTGCGGACCGTGACATTGCGCAGCCCGTCGGCGTAGACGAAGTAGTCGGACGTGATGACGGGTTTGAGGGGAACGCCGACGTCCTCGGGGTCGATCGGTATGACGACGGCCCGGCGGGCCCTGAGGTCGACGCCGAAGACCGCGCTGGTGGACGTCGCCACGCCCTGCTCCTCTGACCGGCGTTCCAGCCTGGCGCCGAGGACAGAGACGACATAGCCGTCGTATCCACCGAGGAGTTGGTCGAACTGGAAGTCCTGGCCGAAGTTGAGGGTGAACTTCTCGGCGCCGCCGGCCAGGTCGACGCCGATCAGAGTCGCACCGGTGCCGAGGGCGACCGCGGCGTCGTTGGCCAGCAGTACGGGACTGGGGGAGAGGCTGATGCCCTGGTAGACCCATTTGGGCTGGGATCCGTTTCTCAGGTCGAGGCAGATCATGTTGCCCGGGCGGCTCTTCAGCAGGGCCGTGCCGTCGTTGAAGACGGCCGGGGTCTGGAGCAGCGGGCCGCCGCGGTAGACCCAGGTCGGCTCGGGGGCGGGGCCGGGCCGACGCGCCCGCTGCCCGCCGGTTCGTCCTCTGACGACGAGGGCGGTGCCGCCGACGAGGGCCGCGCCCGCGGTCACGGCGAGGAGGGTGCGCCGGCCGACACGGGAGCGTTCGGGGGCGCGGCGGTGTGCGGGTGCGGCGGAACGTTCCGTCGCCGGTTCCGCCGGTTCCGCCGGTTCCGCCGGTTCCGCCGGTTCCGCCGAGTCGGCTGCGGCCGCCGGGGGTCTCCGCTCGAGCGGCTCGGCCGTGGGCGGCGCTCCACGGGTGGTTCCTGCTCCATCGGCGGCGCGGTTGTCGGCGTCTCCGGCCGGGAGGAGGCGGTCCGGGTCCGCCGCGCCGTCTCCGCCGTCGGTCCCGTGCGACGACTGCCCCACCGGCGTCCGGCCCGACCCGTATCGGGCGAACGCGGTGGGAGCCCCGGCGGCGGCTGCGTCGGCCGCGGGCCGTGCGGGTGTCAGGGTCCGCGCGAGGCGGTCGAGATCCGTCGCGGCCGCCCGGCGGTCGTCGACCATGGCGGCCACCCGCGAGGGCAGCCAGCCCTCCGTCAGCACCTGTTCGGCACCGCCGGGCGCACAGGCCGCAGAGAGCCGGTCGGGGCTGATACGAAGGGCCGGGTCCTTGGCGTGACAGAGGCTGATGATTTTGTCCAGCGGCTCGGGCACCAGGGTCAGATCGGCCGAACCGTGGACCACCTGGTACAGCAGCGCGGCCGCGGCGGCACCGCTGAACGGCGCGTGTCCCGACGCCGCGAACGCGAGCACCGAGCCGAGACAGAAGACGTCTCCCTCCGGTCCCACCGGATGGCCGGTGGCCTGTTCGGGACAGACGTAGTCGAGCGAGCCGAACAGGCCGCTGGAGCCGGTGAGTTGGTAGCCGTCCCGGGCCCGGACGATGCCGAAGTCGATGACGCGCGGACCGTCCGCGGCGAGCAGCACGTTGGACGGCTTGAGGTCGCGGTGCACCAGCCCCTCGGCGTGCACCGCGATCAGCGCCTCGGCGATGCCCGCACCCAGCGCGAGGACCGTCTCCACCGGCAGCGGCCCGTGTGCGGCTACCGCCTCGGCCAGGGTGGGGCCGGGTACGTAGGCGGTGGCGAGCCATGGCGTCTCGTCGTCCGGCGCGGCGTCCACCACGGACGCCGTGTACACGCCGCCGACCGCCGCCGCGGCCGCCACCTCACGCCGGAAGCGGATCCGGAAGTTCTTGTCCTCGGCCATCTCGGGACGGATGACCTTGACCGCGACGGTGCGGCCGGCCGGCGAGGTGGCCAGATAGACCCGGCCCATCCCGCCTGCTCCAAGACGGGCCACCGGACGGTAGGGCCCTAGCTGCTCGGGATCTTCTGGGTGCAGTGGTTGCATGCCCTCGGCCGCCTGTTCTCGGTGGTACGGGCGGGAGTCCCGCCCACGCCGCGGGGGAAGGCCCTGTGGGGGGTCTGGCAGCAGACTAGAGGCTGAAACGTCCCATGAGAGTTCTTGTCGGCAACCGTCGCCGCTCCCTCGGACGAAGACGTTCCGGCCTACTCCTGCTCCGGAGCGCTGATTTGACGTCGTGTCAGAGATCGGGTGACACGTGCCCGTCGTGCGGGAACAGTGCGCCAGGAGCAACAGGCGGGGAACAAGTGCAGGATGAAACCACCGGTCCGCGGGAAGACCTCCGATGTGGCGAAGGTCACCCCGCGCTCTCGCCGTTCCCGCTCACGCTCCCTTTGGGCGCGCCGCCCCTGAGGGGCAACGAGCCGTGTTCAGGAGGCGGACGGCCCCAATGCGGCATCCGTGCGCGGGGCGCCGGGGGATGTTGATGTCCGCTTCGGGCAGGCACCAGAAGCCGCGGTCGGCGCGCATGACACGGAAGTCGTGGGCGAGGGAGACATCGCGCCGGCGGCGAAGGTGTGTCCCTGCAGCGCGGTCACCGTGATGACCGGCAGCGACAGCATCGTGCGAACAGCTCATGGACGGAGACGACGTAGTCCTGGTGCTGGTCGGCGTGGGCGAACAGCCAGTCCAGGTCGAGCCCGTTGGAGTAGAACTTGCCGGTAGCGGCGGTGACCAGGGCGCGGGGGCCTTCCACCTTCTCCACCTCGTCGAGCGCGGCACTGACGGCGGTGAGCCAGTCGGGGTGGAAACGGTTCTCTCCGTCTCCGTCTCCGTCTCCGTCTCCGTCTCCGAGGTCGAGGACGAAGACGTTGTCGTGGCGGTCGAGCGAGGGCATGGCGACTCCTTCGGGCTGAGCTGACTGGTTCAAGTGGCTGCGGGTTACGGCCGGGGCTCGGGTCGGGCACCGGGGCGGCCGCGCGGGGCGTAGAGGAGCAGGTCGTGGATCTCGGCGGCGGCTGCCTCGATCGGGGTGGTGCTCTCCTCGGCCCGGCACATGATGACCGCGCCTTCGGCCGCGGCGATGATGAAGGCGCCGAGCCGGCGGCTGCGTTCCTCGGTGAGGCCGTGCCGGACGAAGAGGGCCGCGAGGGCTTCCTGCCAGCGGGCGAAGACGGCGGCGGCGGAGCGGGCAAGCTGGGGTGCGTCGTCGTTGGTCTCGACGGCCACCGCCACGATCGGGCAGCCGGCCCTAAAGCCGCTCTCCACGAGTCGGTCGCGCCACAGTGCGAAGAACGCGTCGACGGCCTGCACCGGATCGTTTGCCTGTATGGCGGCGTCGATGAGGCCCGCGATGAAGTCTCCGGCGAGTGCCACCGCCTCGTCGATGAGCTCCGTCCGCCCGCCGGGGAAGTGGTGGTGCACCGAGCCGCGAGGGGCTCCGCTGTGTGCGAGCACCCGGTCGATGTTGGTCGCACTCGCCCCGTATTCACGCAGCAGGGCAGCGGCACTGAGGATCATGCGGTCACGGCTGTCACTTTTGCGCGGGCTCACCCGCCACCACGTTCCGACGACGACGTGGCCCGCCAGGCAGGCTACCTGTCGGTAACTTATGGGGTATGGCAGGAGCCGAGGAGTGACGCCGGATCAAGCGCGCTGAATCTCAGTTGCTGAATCTCAGTCGCTGAACCTCAGTGCTCTGCTCGGCCGCCACGACCTGTGTCTATTGGGCAACGACACCTGCCAGGACCCGCAGCGGGTGCAGGACCCCCGGCAACGGGCCCTGGACCTGTTCGACGCCTTCGGCAGCAGGGAGAAGACGGTGCACGCCAATCTGGGCGGGCACAATGGCACCCCGTGGAGCCGGAGGACGGGTACCGGTTCTAGTAGGACTCCGTTACGTCTGTCTGCCGGTCCTGTTCAGGGGAACGCTGAAGGTGTGGACGCACATGAAGTGAAC
>NZ_JBWLKM010000182.1:0-4878 GCF_059026085.1 Streptomyces sp. a15
GCTTTCGGCCGGTGCGGCGAGAGTGCGTGCCGGGCGCCGTGGGTGCTGTGCGGGACTTTCGAAACACCCCCTAGGACCGCCCGGCCGCGGCCAACTCCCGTGCGAGCGCTGGTGCGGGGGCATGGCGTCGGGCTTGCGGTGCTGTGTCGGTCTGGGCGGGCCGGTCAGCCGGCGGGTGGCGTCCAGACGTACGGCGTGGTCGTGGTGACCGCCTGGAAGCCCAGGCGGCGCAGGATGGGCGCGCTGTCGTCGGAGGCGTCGACGTGCAGGTACGTGACGCCCCGGGCGGCGGCGAGCCGGGCCCGCTCGGCCACCAGGGCCCGGTAGATGCCCCTGCCGCGCCACTCGGCGAGCGTGGAGCCGCCCCACAGGCTCGCGAACCCGGTGCCCGCGCGGAAGACCAGCCAGGCGGCACAGACGACCTCCCCGCCCGCCTCGGCGACGTACACGGCGATCCCGTCCGGCGCGGCGGCCACCCGGCCGATCAGGTCCTCGGCGAGCCAGTTCCAGTCGTCGTCCCACACGACCGACTCCATGGCCGCGATCCGCCGCATGTCCGCGTCCGCCGTCACCCGGCGCAGCGCGACACCGTCCGGCAGGACCGGATCTCGTACGGCCATCTCGGCGACGCGTCCGACCACTACCGTCTCCTGCTCCTCGGGCACGAACCCGGCCGCCCGCAGCCGGTCGGTGAGGTCGGCCGGGACGTCGTGCGCCCGGGTCTTCCACTCCACCGCCTCACCGCGCGCCGCGAAGAAGTCCCGCTGACGCGCGATCAGTTCATCCAGCCCGTCGCCCTCCACGCCGAGGTCGCGCGGCCCGCCGACGAATCCTCGGAACTGCCCGACGATCCGCAGCAGCGGCCCGTCGTGTTCGTACGTCACTCCCGCGGGCGGATTCGGGGGAGCACCGCGCATCTGGTCGTCGTAGGCGGCGAGAAGGGGGTCGGTGGTGGCTGTCTCTGTCACCGGATGACGGTCGGGGGAGGAGGCGGGCGAGGGCAACCGGTTTTTCCCAACCGGCCTTGGTTCTGCGCGCGCGTGCAGGTGCCCTCCAGGGCGAACCCGGCCTTCGCGGCGACGCGGCAGGACGCCCGGGTCGGCCACCGAGTGCCGGGAAGGTCCAGCAGAGGTTGAGCGTTGTCCGAGGGTGTGGGAGGGACATGCCTGGTCAGAGGGCAGTCGGAGCGTGATCGCTCACAGCGAACGCAACCCGGGGAACATCCGGGGGCTCCCGAGCATTGAGTCGGCATAGCTCAACTTGACTGCCGAAGGGGAGATCATGGCTTCGACGTCCACACCGCTCACTCTGCCTGTGCTGCCGCTCGACGACGAGGTCGTGCTGCCCGGGATGGTGGTTCCGCTGGACCTCAATGACGCCGATGTGCGCGCCGCGGTGGAGGCCGCCCAGGCCGCCGCGCGCTCGGAACCCGGCAAGCCCAGGGTTCTGCTGGTGCCACGCATGGACGGGACGTACGCGAGCACCGGCGTGCTCGGCACGATCGAGCAGGTCGGCCGGCTGGCCGACGGTGACCCGGGCGCGTTGATCCGCGGCCGGAGCAGGGTGAAGATCGGTGCGGGGACCACGGGCCCGGGTGCCGCCCTCTGGGTCGAGGGCACCCGTGTCGACGAGAGCGTGCCCGAGCCGCTGCCCGGCCAGGTCACCGAACTGGTCAAGGAGTACAAGGCCCTTGCCACGGCCTGGCTGCGCAAGCGCGGCGCCTGGCAGGTGGTCGACCGGGTCCAGGCCATCGACGACGTGTCCGCCCTTGCCGACAACTCCGGTTACTCGCCCTTCCTGACCACCGACCAGAAGGTGGAGCTCCTGGAGACCGCCGACCCGGTCGCCCGGCTCAAGCTCGCCACCCAGCAACTGCGCGACCACCTCGCCGAACAGGACGTCGCCGAGACCATCGCCAAGGACGTCCAGGAGGGCGTCGACAAGCAGCAGCGCGAGTTCCTGCTCCGCCGCCAGCTGGAAGCCGTACGCAAGGAACTGCGCGAGCTCAACGGCGAGTCGGAGGGCGAGGAGTCCGACGACTACCGTGCCCGCGTCGAGGCCGCCGACCTGCCCGAGAAGGTCCGCGAGGCCGCCCTCAAGGAGGTCGACAAGCTGGAGCGGTCCAGCGACCAGTCGCCTGAGGGCTCGTGGATCCGCACCTGGCTCGACACCGTCCTCGAACTGCCGTGGAACGAGCGGACCGAGGACCAGTACGACATCCAGGGCGCCAAGACGATCCTGGACGCCGAGCACGCCGGTCTGGAGGACGTGAAGGAGCGGATCACCGAGTACCTGGCGGTGCGCAAGCGCCGTACCGACCGCGGGCTGGGTGTCATCGGCGGGCGGCGTGGAGGTGCCGTGCTGGCGCTCGTCGGGCCGCCCGGTGTCGGCAAGACCTCGCTCGGCGAGTCCGTCGCGCACGCCATGGGGCGGAAGTTCGTCCGGGTCGCCCTCGGTGGTGTCCGCGACGAGGCCGAGATCCGCGGTCACCGGCGTACGTACGTCGGCGCGCTGCCAGGCCGGATCGTCCGCGCCATCAAGGAGGCCGGGTCCATGAACCCGGTGGTGCTCCTCGACGAGATCGACAAGGTGGGGTCCGACTTCCGGGGCGACCCGGCGGCCGCCCTCCTGGAGGTCCTGGACCCGGCGCAGAACCACACCTTCCGGGACCACTACCTGGAGGTGGAGCTGGACCTGTCGGACGTCGTCTTCCTGGCCACGGCCAACGTGCTGGAGGCCATCCCGGAGGCGCTGCTCGACCGTATGGAGCTGGTCCGCCTCGACGGCTACACCGAGGACGAGAAGATCGTCATCGCGCGTGACCACCTGCTGCCGCGCCAGCTGGAGCGGGCGGGGCTGGAGACGGCCGAGGTCACCCTCGACGAGAGCGCGCTGCGCAAGCTCGCCGGCGAGTACACGCGCGAGGCGGGCGTCCGCAACCTGGAGCGGTCCATCGCACGGCTGCTGCGCAAGGTCGCGGCCCAGCACGAACTGGGCGAGCGGAAGCTGCCGTTCACCGTCCGGGACGAGGACCTGCGCGGCCTGATCGGACGGCCGCACCACGTGCCCGAGTCCGCACAGGACCCGGCGGAGCGCCGCACCGCCGTGCCGGGCGTGGCGACGGGCCTCGCCGTCACGGGAGCGGGCGGTGACGTCCTGTTCGTCGAGGCGTCGCTGGCCGACCCGGAGACGGGCGCGGCGGGCCTGACCCTGACGGGCCAACTGGGCGACGTCATGAAGGAGTCGGCGCAGATCGCGCTCAGCTTCCTCCGCTCGCACGGGGCGGAGCTGGAACTCCCCGTGGCCGACCTGAAGGACCGGGGCGTGCACATCCACTTCCCGGCGGGCGCGGTCCCGAAGGACGGCCCGAGCGCGGGCGTCACGATGACGACGGCACTGGCGTCGCTGCTGTCGGGCCGTCTGGTCCGCACGGACGTGGCGATGACCGGCGAGGTCTCGCTGACCGGCCGGGTCCTCCCGATCGGCGGCGTGAAGCAGAAGCTGCTCGCCGCGCACCGGGCAGGGGTGACCACCGTCGTCATCCCGAAGCGCAACGAGCCCGACCTGGACGACGTCCCGGCCGAGGTCCTGGACAAGCTCGACGTCCACGCCGTCACGGACGTCCGCCAGGTCCTGGAGCTGGCGCTGTCCCCGGCGACGAACGGGGCCGCGCCGGAGGTTCCGGTGGCGGCGTGACGGGCGCCATCGGATGAGGGAAGGCCCGGGTTCTCGTGAGGGAGGTCCGGGCCTTCGCCGTGTCTGTTCCTCCCCGTGTCAGCCGTTGGCGAGGGCCACGACTCGAGGGCGCCGTGGAACGTGCTGAGGTCGCCGACGGGCGGTCCGGAGGAGGCGCCCTGCCACAGGGTGCGGTACGACCATCCCGTCGCCAGCGTCTCCACCGTCGAGGCGTAGCGGGCGACCCCAGCGGGTTGGCGGCGGCGAAGCCCGCCCGACGGGCCAGCTACCGGAATTCATTCGCGGTGCATCGGTCTTCAGGCCGGTGGTGAGGCGAATCTGGTGGTGGCGACGCGGAGCGTCGCGGATTCAGGTCCGGCGGAGCCGGACACCGCAGTTCTTCGCCTGTGGTGCGGAGCGTCGCGCGGGCTGGTCCCGACGGAGCCGGGCGGTGCTCGCACCGGCCGGTTCTGCTGTTCGATGTACTGCCTGACCACGCTGAGCGGGGCGCCGCCGACGGTTCCGGCGAAGTAGGAGCCGGACCACAGCTTGCTGGCCCTCCAGCAGTGGGCGGGAAGTTGACCAGCAGGTGGACGTGGTTGTTCTCGCCGTTGAACTCCACCAGCTCGCATTCGAAGTCCGTACACACCGACCGCATGATCTCTTCCATACGCCTCAAGTGGGCATCGGTGAACACCTTGTGCCGGAACCTGGTAACGAAGACCAAGTGGACGTGCATCACGAAAGCACAGTGACGACCAGTTCTGATCTCCTGCATGTCACCCGTAACCCAAGTATCTATCGTGATCGTCATGCAGCTCCGGTACTCCTTCAGGTTGTACCCGGACACCGGCCAGCAGAGGGCGTTGGCGAGGGCGTTCGGGTGCGCCCGTGTCGTGTTCAACGACGCGGTCCGCGCCCGTGAAGACGCCCGCAAGGCCGAGCAGCCGTTCCCCAAGGCCGCAGAGCTGTCGAAGAGGCTGATTACCGAGGCGAAGCAGACGGTGGAGCGGTCCTGGCTGGGCGAGGTCTCCGCGGTGGTGCTCCAGCAGTCCCTGCGCGACGTCGAGACCGCTTACCGCAACTTCTTCGCCTCCCTCAAGGGCGATCGCAAGGGGCCCAAGATCGGCCCGCCCCGCTTCAAGTCCCGCAAGGACAAGCGGCAGTCGATCCGGTTCACCGCCAACGCCCGCTGGAACATCA
>NZ_JBWLKM010000183.1:1647-4866 GCF_059026085.1 Streptomyces sp. a15
GGGTGGCTGGTCGTTGTTTGAGAACTGCACAGTGGACGCGAGCATCTGTGGCCAAGTTTTTAAGGGCGCACGGTGGATGCCTTGGCACCAGGAACCGATGAAGGACGTGGGAGGCCACGATAGTCCCCGGGGAGTCGTCAACCAGGCTTTGATCCGGGGGTTTCCGAATGGGGAAACCCGGCAGTCGTCATGGGCTGTCACCCATACCTGAACACATAGGGTATGTGGAGGGAACGCGGGGAAGTGAAACATCTCAGTACCCGCAGGAAGAGAAAACAACCGTGATTCCGGGAGTAGTGGCGAGCGAAACCGGATGAGGCCAAACCGTATACGTGTGAGACCCGGCAGGGGTTGCGTATGCGGGGTTGTGGGATCTCTCTTTTACGGTCTGCCGGCCGTGAGACGAGTCAGAAACCGTTGATGTAGGCGAAGGACATGCGAAAGGTCCGGCGTAGAGGGTAAGACCCCCGTAGTCGAAACATCAGCGGCTCGTTTGAGAGACACCCAAGTAGCACGGGGCCCGAGAAATCCCGTGTGAATCTGGCGGGACCACCCGCTAAGCCTAAATATTCCCTGGTGACCGATAGCGGATAGTACCGTGAGGGAATGGTGAAAAGTACCGCGGGAGCGGAGTGAAATAGTACCTGAAACCGTGTGCCTACAAGCCGTGGGAGCGTCGCTGTATGTGCTTGCACATACAGTCGTGACTGCGTGCCTTTTGAAGAATGAGCCTGCGAGTTTGCGGTGTGTTGCGAGGTTAACCCGGGTGGGGTAGCCGTAGCGAAAGCGAGTCCGAACAGGGCGTTTGAGTAGCACGCTCAAGACCCGAAGCGGAGTGATCTAGCCATGGGCAGGTTGAAGCGGCTGTAAGAGGTCGTGGAGGACCGAACCCACCAGGGTTGAAAACCTGGGGGATGACCTGTGGTTAGGGGTGAAAGGCCAATCAAACTCCGTGATAGCTGGTTCTCCCCGAAATGCATTTAGGTGCAGCGTCGTGTGTTTCTTGCCGGAGGTAGAGCACTGGATAGGCGATGGGCCCTACCGGGTTACTGACCTTAGCCAAACTCCGAATGCCGGTAAGTGAGAGCGCGGCAGTGAGACTGTGGGGGATAAGCTCCATGGTCGAGAGGGAAACAGCCCAGAGCATCGACTAAGGCCCCTAAGCGTACGCTAAGTGGGAAAGGATGTGGAGTCGCACAGACAACCAGGAGGTTGGCTTAGAAGCAGCCACCCTTGAAAGAGTGCGTAATAGCTCACTGGTCTAGTGATTCCGCGCCGACAATGTAGCGGGGCTCAAGCGTACCGCCGAAGTCGTGTCATTCATGCAATAGGGCCAACGCCCGTATGGATGGGTAGGGGAGCGTCGTGTGCCGGGTGAAGCAGCCGCGGAAGCGAGTTGTGGACGGTTCACGAGTGAGAATGCAGGCATGAGTAGCGATACACACGTGAGAAACGTGTGCGCCGATTGACTAAGGGTTCCTGGGTCAAGCTGATCTGCCCAGGGTAAGTCGGGACCTAAGGCGAGGCCGACAGGCGTAGTCGATGGATAACCGGTTGATATTCCGGTACCCGCTGTGAAGCGTCAAACATCGAGCCCACTAATGCTAAGGCCGTGAAGCCGCCCTGGAGCCTTCGGGCAAAGGGGAGTGGTGGAGCCGCCGGTCCAAGGTGGTAGTAGGTGAGTGATGGGGTGACGCAGGAAGGTAGTCCAGCCCGGGCGGTGGTTGTCCCGGGGTAAGGGTGTAGGCCGAGTGGCAGGTAAATCCGCCGCTCATCAAGGCTGAGACCTGATGCCGAGCCGATTGTGGTGAAGTGGATGATCCTATGCTGTCGAGAAAAGCCTCTAGCGAGTTTCATGGCGGCCCGTACCCTAAACCGACTCAGGTGGTCAGGTAGAGAATACCGAGGCGTTCGGGTGAACTATGGTTAAGGAACTCGGCAAAATGCCCCCGTAACTTCGGGAGAAGGGGGGCCATCACCGGTGAGAGGACTTGCTCCTCGAGCTGGGGGTGGCCGCAGAGACCAGCGAGAAGCGACTGTTTACTAAAAACACAGGTCCGTGCGAAGCCGTAAGGCGATGTATACGGACTGACGCCTGCCCGGTGCTGGAACGTTAAGGGGACCGGTTAGTCACTCTTCGGGGTGGCGAAGCTGAGAACTTAAGCGCCAGTAAACGGCGGTGGTAACTATAACCATCCTAAGGTAGCGAAATTCCTTGTCGGGTAAGTTCCGACCTGCACGAATGGCGTAACGACTTCTCGACTGTCTCAACCATAGGCCCGGTGAAATTGCACTACGAGTAAAGATGCTCGTTTCGCGCAGCAGGACGGAAAGACCCCGGGACCTTTACTACAGTTTGATATTGGTGTTCGGTTCGGCTTGTGTAGGATAGCTGGGAGACTGTGAAGCTTGGACGCCAGTTCAGGTGGAGTCGTCGTTGAAATACCAGTCTGGTCGTGCTGGATGTCTAACCTGGGTCCGTGATCCGGATCAGGGACAGTGTCTGATGGGTAGTTTAACTGGGGCGGTTGCCTCCTAAAGAGTAACGGAGGCGCCCAAAGGTTCCCTCAGCCTGGTTGGTAATCAGGTGTTGAGTGTAAGTGCACAAGGGAGCTTGACTGTGAGACCGACGGGTCGAGCAGGGACGAAAGTCGGGACTAGTGATCCGGCGGTGGCTTGTGGAAGCGCCGTCGCTCAACGGATAAAAGGTACCCCGGGGATAACAGGCTGATCTTCCCCAAGAGTCCATATCGACGGGATGGTTTGGCACCTCGATGTCGGCTCGTCGCATCCTGGGGCTGGAGTCGGTCCCAAGGGTTGGGCTGTTCGCCCATTAAAGCGGTACGCGAGCTGGGTTTAGAACGTCGTGAGACAGTTCGGTCCCTATCCGCTGCGCGCGCAGGAATATTGAGAAGGGCTGTCCCTAGTACGAGAGGACCGGGACGGACGAACCTCTGGTGTGCCAGTTGTCCTGCCAAGGGCATGGCTGGTTGGCTACGTTCGGGAGGGATAACCGCTGAAAGCATCTAAGCGGGAAGCCTGCTTCGAGATGAGTATTCCCACCCCCTTTGAGGGGTTAAGGCTCCCAGTAGACGACTGGGTTGATAGGCCGGATCTGGAAGCCCAGTAATGGGTGGAGGTGACCGGTACTAATAGGCCGAGGGCTTGTCCTCAGTTGCTCGCGTCCACTGTGTTGGTTCTGAAACCACGAACAGCCCC
>NZ_JBWLKM010000184.1:0-4403 GCF_059026085.1 Streptomyces sp. a15
GATGCGCGCGATCTCGATGCGCAGCGCGGCCTGGCGGAGCGGGTGCGTGAGCACTTCGGGGAGCTGGACGTGGCGTTGAAACGCCGCGCGGTCTCCAGACCGATCCCACTCGTGCCGCCGGTGATGAGGGCGCGCTTGCCCGCAAGACGATTCATGTTGATTGTTCCTTGCCGAGGATAAGGTAAGTCGATGGACTCACCACTTGAAGGTAGCCCCCACACCGCCCTTAAGGCAAGTCGATCCACTTACCATCGGTGGCTTGAGCGGTTCGGCCACGCCGGAGAAGGTTGCCGACACCGGCTCGAAGGCCATGTCGCTGCCGTCCGCGAGGAGCCGGGCGACAGTGGCCTTCCCGACGCCGGGCGGCCCCGCAGGATGGTGGAGCTGAGGCGCTGCTGGGCGACCATGCGGGCCCAGCAGCGGCGTCCGCGGCCAGGAGGTGGTCCTACCCGACGACGTCTTGCGGCGCAGCCTGCTCGAATCGCTGCTGCTGCGCCTGGCCAACTCCCCGGGCATCGCCCCCATCGGCACGGCCACGGTCGGCACCGGCCGCGCCGACAGGTACGGGCGCTTCCTGGACGCCGTGGAGCTGCACTTTCGCGAGCTGCACCAAGCCGCGGACTACGCCGAGTTGCTCGGCTGCGCGGTCGGCACCCTGAGCCGTGCCGCCCGGGACGCCACCGGCAAGGGGGTACATGAGCTCATCGACGAGCGGAGCCTCCTGGAAGCCCGGCCTCACCCCGGCCGCCTTCGCGGCCCGCGCAGCGAGGACCGACGCGTGACGGTATCCCGGCGGAGGCCCCTTGCCCGTCAGGAGGCGATGGCTCCCTTCGCGGTCTGCGTGAACGCCCAATGGGAGTGCACGATGTGCCACTCGCCGTCGATCAGCCGGTACGCCTCGGTGGCGTTTCAGGCGCGCCGTTGCCGTCCGTTGCCGTTGTCGTCGCGGACATAGGTGTTCAGGTTGTAGGCCAGGACCGCGAAGTCACCGCTGTCGGCGACGCTCACGTTGGATGTCGTTTCTCAGTTGCCCAGGTCTCAGTCGTCCAGGACGACGACGTGCTTGCCCGGCGTGGTGCCGGACTCGACGTCGGCCTGGGCGTCACGGACCTGTTCCAGGCCCTGGTAGACCTTCGCGACCGGGACCTTGAGGCGCCCTTCGGTGATGGCCTGGAGCTGGCGGGCGAAGACGTCGGCCGGGAGGTCGGCGGCCTGACCGCCGTAGGACGTCAGCCGCACCCCGCCCGGGATCATGAACGGGGTGAAATCGGGGATCGTCCACTGGCCCGCCAGGGCTCCGGTGAAGCAGACCGTGCCGTGCCGGCGGACGGTGCGGAGGGTGTCGGCGAGGACCGAG
This sequence comes from Streptomyces sp. a15, assembly GCF_059026085.1. Classification (NCBI taxonomy): domain Bacteria; kingdom Bacillati; phylum Actinomycetota; class Actinomycetes; order Kitasatosporales; family Streptomycetaceae; genus Streptomyces; species Streptomyces sp. A15. Next base: position 1,358 of record NZ_JBWLKM010000184.1, read on the forward strand.
CAGCCCACCAGCTCCAGTACGGCGTCGACACCCTCCGGCATCAGCTCGCTCACCTGGTCGGCGATCGTGCCGCTGTCGACGAGGGGATGGTCGACGCCCGCGGCCCGCAGTCCCCCGGCCCTCTCCGGGCTGCGGGTGGTGGACAGCACGGTGGCTCCGAGGTCCTTCGCGATCGTGGCCGCGCTCAGCCCGACCGTGGAGGTGCCGCCGCGGATCAGCAGCGTCTGCCCGGCCTTGAGGTCCAGGCCGGTGGTCAGCGCTCCGTAGGCGGTCTGGAACATCTCCGGCAGCGCACCGACGACCTCCCACGGCAGGCCGGTCTCGAACGGGATGACCTGTGCCGCGGGGACGGTCACGTACTGGGCGTACGCGCCGTCGTACGAGCGGCCCATGCCGCCCATCATCGTGGCCACCTGCTGTCCCGGCCTCAGCGAACTGTTCTCGTCGACGTCATCGACCACGCCGACGCCCTCGATGCCGGGCACACGCGGGTAGGTGACCACCGCGTCCGACTCGCCCTTGCGGGTGGTGACCTCGGACTCGTTGACGCCGAACGCCTTCACCCTGATCCGCACCCAGCCGGGCTTGCGTACGGGCACCGGCACATCCTTGATCTCCAGTGCGTCGAGGCCGCCGGGCCGGGTGACGACGACGGCCCGCATCGTCGCCGGTGCGGCGTCGCTGACTGCTCTCGGTTGGCTCATGTCGAGTTCCTTACTCTGTTCGCCCCCTGGTGCGCTGCTCCGGATCGCCCGGTGACCGTCAAGGGCGGGCGATGTTCTCGAACAGGTCGAGGACCGCCTGGTAGTGGGCGCTGGGCTCGTAGGGAGGGTTGCCGACGCTTCCCGAGGTGGGCCGGTCCGTGACGGCGGGCCACAGGCGGGTCCGCTCGCCGGTGACGAAGTCGAGCACGATGTCGCGGATACGCGTGTCACGGCCGGCCTGTTCAGGACTGCGCCCTGGCTGCTCCTGGCCGACCAGGGCGTACATCTCGGTGCCGTGCACGGCGGGCGCGCCCTCGGCGGGCCCGATCATGAGGAGGTGGGCGTTGCCGCCTGCGGCGGCGTGGGCCAGAGCGCCGCGGGCGGCGGGGAGCGCGTAAATGTAGTCCGTCAGGAGCGCGGCGCGGAGCTCGGCAGGGGTGCGGCCGCCCTGGTCGTAGGTGTCGACGATCTTCTTGGCGCGGGAGCGGGGAATGCGCCACCCCGCGACTTCGTCGGTGACGCGGTCGACGGTGTGCGGGTCGAACCGGTCGAGGTCGTTCGCCACCCACCAGCCCGTCTCGTCGCCGGCCATGCTCAGGAGGACGTCGATGTCCCGGTGCGAGCCCGAGGCCAGGACGTCCAGGGGATGGGCGTGCAGCACCCCGCCGGGCTGTTCGGCGTCCAGGACGACGCCGATGCTCTGGTTGTCCATCCCGCCCCGGACTCCGAGATCCGTCGGGCAGACCTTGCGCAGGGCGGCCACCAGGGAGGCCGCGTCGAGATCGATCAGCTTGTCGGGGTTGCCCGCGACACCGAGTTCGGTGACGAACCGCTCCGCGAGCTCCTCGGCCCACCAGGCCGGGACGAGACGCGAGGGCGCGCCGGAGAACCCGGCCAGTCGCCGGTACAGGCCGTCCGCGGAGGAGGCCCCGAGCAGCCCGAGGGCGGAGAAGGCGCCGGCGCTGTGGCCGAAGACGGTGATGTCGTCGGGGTCGCCACCGAAGGAGGCGATGTTCTGCTTGACCCAGATGAGCGCGGCGATGACGTCCTGCAGGCCGAGGTTGCTGGCCTCGGCGAGCCGCCCGCCGTACTGGGAGAGCGAGAGCGCGCCCAGCGCGCCGAGCCGGTAGTTGACCGACACGCTCACCACGCGTCCCGTCGCGGCGAGACCGGCGGCGTTCGAGGTGGTCTGCGTGTTCGCGCCGTACTCGAATCCGCCGCCATGGATGTACACGGCCACCGGAAGCGCCTTCCCGGTCGGCTGCTCGGGAGCCCACACGTTCAGGTTCAGGCAGTCCTCGCCCATCCCGCTGTCCGCTTCGAGCCAGTCGCCGCTGTCGGGCTGGACGGGGGCGACGCCCTTGCGGTCGCAGGGGCGGTCCGGAACGAAGTCCGCGACTACGGGGCGACGGTACCGCTCGGCGGTGGCGTACGGGATTCCCCACCAGGACCGCACCCCTGGTGCAGTCGGAGCCTTGGGCGCGGTGGCGGTCATGGCGTGAGATTCCTTCCGGTGCGGTTCGGGTGTTTCGCGCGGCGTGTCGGCGGCTGATCGCTCGCGGTGACGCTCCCCAATCATTTCCTGTGACCCCACAAATCACCTGACAGGCAGCGGTCACCTGATGGTCACCAGGCGACACTTGTCTGCTCCCCCTCTTCTTCTCGTGGCCCGTCGCCGCCGGGCAGGCGAGGGCGACCTAAGGCCCTGCCGTCAGCGGGTTCCCTGGCTCGACACGCTGGCTTGCCCAGGAAAGCCGGTGCAACTCGCGGGCCCGAGCATGCCCGCTGATCACTGCCGCATCGGGCGGTGATCTTCCCGGCCTCCGATGGGCAGGGTGAGCCAGAGGCGTTCGCGGGCCAAGTCGACGAGGTCGCCGGCGTAGCCGCGGTCGGCCCAGACCTGGGTGATCTGCGGCTGGCTGAGGCGCAGGCGCCGGAACACGTCGCGGGCGGCGTCGCGGTCCTGGATGTCGGCGGGCGTCACCGTGATCATTACCGGCAGGCCGAGCGTGTCCACCGTGATATGTCGATTTCGGACGTTGAATTTCTTCGCGGCGTCGTAGCCGCGGCTGTTCCGGCCGACGGTCGAGGCTCCCTTGACCGACTGGGAGTCCACGATCAGCGTCACCGGGTGCGGGCAGCGGCCGTTGCCGGTACGGATCCGGCGGCGAAGCTGGTCACGGATGTAGGTGACCACCCCGGCCCGGTTCCACCTCCGGAAAAAGCCCGTAAACCGTCTCCCACGGAGGGAAATCCGCAGGCAGGGCCCGCCTTATGTGGAATCGAGCCGGGCTAGTAGTGCGGCCGATTGCAGAGGAAGCAGCCGTCCCAGAGCGGGAGCG
>NZ_JBWLKM010000185.1:0-4303 GCF_059026085.1 Streptomyces sp. a15
GAGGACCCGACGGGGGTGAAATGGAAGTGGACGTGCGGGTTCTTCGCCAGCCACGCCTTCACGTCCGGGGTGGTGTGGGTGGAGAGGTTGTCCAGGACGACGTGGATCTCTTTGCCTGCATGTGGCTTCACCGCCTTCTTCAAAAAGGCCAGGAAGTTCTGTCCGTTCCGGCTCGGCTTGCACTCGCCGATGACTTCGCCGGTGCCGACATTGAGGGCGGCGAACAGGTTCGTGGTGCCGTGCCGCACGTAGTCGTGGGTGCGCTTCTCGGTGGCCGCGAAAGCGACCGGCAGTACCGGCTGGGTCCGGTCCAGCGCCTGGATCTGCGTCTTCTCGTCGATCGAGAGCACGACCGCGCCACCGGGCGGGGCGAGGTAGAGGCCCACCACGTCGGCGACCTTCTCCGCGAAAGCGGGGTCCTTGGAAATCTTGAAGGTGCCGTTGCGGTGCGGCTTGAGTTGCTCCTCGCGCCAGATCCGCGCGATGTAGTGCCAGGACACGGTGACGTTCTCGGTCCGCTTCAGATACTTCGCCAACTCGCGCGTCGACCAGTGCGAAAGCCCGGTGCAGGCCGGCGGTGTCATACGCGTCAGAGCAATCACCCGCGCCCGTACCCGTGCCGGTACTTGGTCCCGGGCCCCACCGGGGCGATCGCCTTCCAGCCCGGCCACCCCGCGCTGGGCGTAACGGGTCTTCCAGCGGTCCACCGTCGGCAGCGACACCCCGAGCAACTCGGCAATGTCCTTGCGCCGCCGCCCCTCGCCCGACCACAGCACGATCCGGGCCCGCGCGGCCAAATCCGCAGGCACATCACGACTATTCGCCAACTCCCGCAACTCGGCGGCCTGTTCCACGGAAAGCTCCATGCCGGCACCAACGAGACACGCAAGATCACGTAACGCTGACGGGATCACGAGACACTAGGGAACTAATCAATGCGAAAAGAAGAAGTAGAGAGAAGGGCCGCCTAAGAGCGGCCCTACCTCACAAGAGGACAACGTAAGAGAAGACACTGCCCCCCTTACCCCCCACTGTGAACGATGCAAGCAGGAAGCAAGGGAGGAGTGTTTCTCTACGTTGCCGCTCTCACAGGGAGGTGTCCGCAGAGCCTCATAACGACTTAGGAACTGCCCGGCCCGTTGGCCGTGCCAGAGGCACACCGCCGAGTGTGCTTGGCCCCGGAGGAATGACCCTCCACCGTTCTGAATTAATGCGACAGAGCAGCGGGCCACCCTGAAGCGGGCCACGCCTGTCACGCTCCCGTGATGTTGATCCGGCCCCACAACTCTCGGTAGCCAGACAGGTCCTGTTCCTTCAGGCCGTCGAAGTCGTACACAAGATTCCTGTTCCGTCCCACCTGGATTCCTGCGTACCGCAAGCGCCTCGTTCGGGCCTTGGCGGCCTTCTGGTGATCCTGGCAATGCTTACGAGGACGCCCGCGCTTCCGAGGCATCTGTGAGGCATACAGAGGTACATGGCAGCCAGTCCAATGGCACGAATCCGGGGGATGGTTCCGGCGCTCCACCATGAAGCCGGAACCGTGCTGCGCGCCCGCTCCCTCTGCTTCGGAAAGCAGGGCGAGCAGTTCGCCATAGTGATCGAGTTCCTCAGCGCCGGGGCGCTCACTCATGAGGGATTGCAGGTCTCGACGACTCAACTCCGGATCGAAGGTGGGAAGTGGCGCCGCAATGGGAGCCCAACTCAAAGGAACCATCCCGGTATGTGCAGCCGCTATTCGTTCGAATTCCGTCTCTTCCTGCTCCGGCCAGGGGCCCGGCCATGTCTCCCATGTCTCGTCGCCTGCCGCCTCCAGCAGCGCATCCGCACGCCTTTCCAACTCGACCCGTCCGGGTTCACCCAGGGGTGGAATCGCCTTGGTCACGTAGTCCTCTCAGCAAACAAAAAGCCCCCGAATTGCCTCGGGGGCGCTCACGTATTGCAGTTCTTCAGTTCTGGTCGTCCAGCCACTTATCCAGGTCGGCCGGACGGCACCGGAGGGACTGGCCAACTTTCCGGAACGGGATCTGTTCGGCCTTCCAGTTCCCGTAAACCCAGGACCGGGGCTTGTTCAGGTAGTCAGCCACATCAGAAACAGTCATTAGCTTGTTCAAGAAGTCCCCCAACGGAAATGGGGCCGTGGCCCCTGACTGGTCGGTGGGCGGTGTCTCCCCCTGTCCGGCCTGACTCCAGGATGACCATGGGCGAACTGGTTGCGTCAAGTTCAATACCGGTGATCAGTGCCACACGATTGAACCTGTTGCATGAAGTTCGGCTCGGTCTATGGTGGGTCACGTGAACACAGAGGAAGTAGACGCAGTCAACGAGTGGCGCCGCGAAGGCAGTGAGCTGGTGTGGCGCCGGTACTACGGCCCATGGGAGGTCTCCGCACGTGCTGACACCAACGCCCCGTTCACCGGACCGATCGAACTAAAGATCCGGCTCAGCATCGGAGGGCCGGACAAGGACGAGATTGTCCGGCTCATGGATCAGGCCCTGGAGACCGACGGCATCCCGGCCAGTCTTCTGCGACAGATCCCCTTCTCGCAGATCAAGGCAGAGTTCCGGGCGGCCTTGGAGCCCGAACAGCATCAAGTCATGGGCGAACCGTGGCCCGTGCCGGAACGGTGCCGCACGGAGCTGGACTACGCCCTCTTGGTGGCCGAGTTGGCCCGGCTGCGTGCCACGGACACCACCGCCCCTCAGGGCGAATTGGCGGCCCGCCTGGGCGTCGGCAAGGCCACCTTGTCCGAGCGCGTCAAGCGCGCCAAGGAACTGGGGCTGTGGGACGGGAAGCGGCTCACGGACAAGGCGACAGCGATCCTCAACGACTGGTTGAGCAGTGACAGGAAGGAGCAGTAACCCACGTGGCGAAGCGCGGTAACGGGCTTGGGGGGACTCCGGTGGAGATCCCGCGCAAGGGCAGACCGAACACCTGGGGTGTGCGCACCCCGCTCCACTTCGACAGGGCGCAGGGCAAGCAGATCCGTTACTGGATCGGGAGGGAGTACCCGACCAAGACCGCAGCGGAAAAGGCGCTGCGGGAATGGCACAGCAACTACGAGGCGGGGAAGATCGCGGCCCGCTCGGACATGAAGCTGGGTGACTGGCTCGACAAGTGGCTGTCGAATCACAGGAAGGAGGGGACGACCGTGGCCGGGTACGAGACGAAGATCCGTCTGCACATCAAGCCGCACATCGGCGGCGTGAAGCTGTGCGAAGTCACCGACGACACGCTTGATGACCTGTACCGGCTCTTGGAGACCGCCCCGTGCCCGACCAACAAGGGCAAGCCGCTCGGGGCGAAGAGCGTGCGGCACGTGCACAACATCCTGTCCGGTGCCCTCGGGGCGGCAGTGCCCAAGCTGATCCCCGCCAACCCGGCGGCGACGGCGCACCCGCCCACGTCACGGGAGATACGGGCCCAGGAACAGAAGTACCCCACCGTGGACGACAGCCAGACGGCCCGCTTCCTGGGTTCGGTGTGGGAGCCGTGCGGCAACCGCGCTTGTGACGGCGGCCTGGCGCACCACTGCCTCAGAGACGCCCCGCTGTGGACCGTCTACGCCGCTACCGGTGTCCGGCGCAGTGAGGCACTGGGAATGAAGTGGTCCCTCGTGAAGTGGGAAGAGGGGGCCATCGAACTGGGCTGGGTCGTAGTCGAGGAAGGCAACACCTACCGTCTCCGCAAGCTGACCAAGGACGGCGACGACAACGCGGTCATCTACGTAGACCAGGCCGTGATGAACGTCCTCAAGTGGCAGAAGGAACGGCAGGATGCCGAGCGCGCCCGGCTCGGCTCCGCTTGGGTGGATCACGACCTGGTGTTCGCCCGGGACGGCTTCAAGCTCTACCGGGGCGAGGCGGGCGGACCGCAGGACCCGGAGAAGGTGTCGGCACGCTGGCGCACCCTGCGCAGTCGTCTGCACCTGCCTGAGGACTTCCGCATTCACGACTGGAGGCACAGCAAGGTCACGAATGATCTGGAGGCCGGGGAGAACCCGGTAGAGGTCTCGGCGAACGTCCGGCACCACTCGCCGGGCTACACCATGGCCAAGTACGGCCACTCTCGTAAGGACGGAGCGCGCCGACTGGCCGCCTCCGGTGCGGGCCGACTCGGCCTGTCATCCCTGGTCTGACCTGGGGATTCTCCGGGCTGTTGGTCACGTGGTTGGTCACGCCACAGCCTAGAAATGCAGAAAACCCCTGATGAACAGGGGTCTCAGCTGGTGTCCGAGGGGGGACTTGAACCCCCACGCCCGATAAAGGGCACTAGCACCTCAAGCTAGCGCGTCTGCCATTCCGC
>NZ_JBWLKM010000186.1:0-4291 GCF_059026085.1 Streptomyces sp. a15
CAGTCCGGGCCGTGCGCCTCGGACCACTCGGCGCCCTGCGCGAACTCCTGGCCCATGAAGAGGAGTTGCTTGCCGGGATGGGACCACATGAACCCGAGGTAGGCGCGGTGGTTGGCCCGCTGCTGCCACCAGTCGCCGGGCATCTTCGACACCAGGGACCGCTTGCCGTGGACGACCTCGTCGTGGGAGATGGGCAGGACGTAGTTCTCGCTGTAGGCGTAGACCATGGAGAAGGTCATCTCGCCGTGGTGGTACTTGCGGTGGATCGGGTCGTGGCTCACGTAGTCCAGCGAGTCGTGCATCCAGCCCATGTTCCACTTCAGCCCGAAGCCGAGGCCGCCGGTGTCGGTCGGGCGGGTCACTCCGTCCCAGGCCGTGGACTCCTCCGCGATCGTCACCACCCCCGGCACCCGCCGGTACACCGTGGCGTTCATCTCCTGGAGGAAGGCCACCGCGTCCAGGTTCTCCCGGCCGCCGTGCTCGTTGGGCGTCCACTGGCCCGGCTCGCGCGAGTAGTCGAGGTAGAGCATCGAGGCGACCGCGTCCACGCGCAGGCCGTCGATGTGGAACTCCTCGCACCAGTAAATGGCGTTGGCGACCAGGAAGTTGCGCACCTCGCGGCGGCCGTAGTCGAACTCCAGGGTGCCCCAGTCGGGGTGGGCGGACCGGAGCGGGTCCTCGTGCTCGTAGAGGGGACGGCCGTCGAACTCGGCCAGGGCCCAGTCGTCGCGCGGGAAGTGCGCCGGCACCCAGTCCATCAGTACGCCGATGCCGGCCTGGTGCAGCGCGTCGACCAGGTACTTGAAGTCGTCGGGGGTGCCGAGGCGGGCGGTCGGGGCGTAGAAGCCGGTGACCTGGTAGCCCCAGGAGCCACCGAAGGGGTGCTCGGCGACCGGCATCAGCTCGACGTGGGTGAAGCCCAGGTCCTTGACGTACGCGGGCAGTTGTTCGGCCAGTTCGCGGTAGGTCAGTCCGGGGCGCCAGGACGGCAGATGGACCTCGTAGACCGAGAACGGCGCCTCGTGCGCGTGCGTGTCTGTGCGCCTGCCCAGCCACTCCTCGTCGTGCCACTCGTGGTGCGAGGAGGTCACGATGGACGAGGTGTTCGGCGGGACCTCCGTGCGGCGGGCCAGCGGGTCGGCGCGCATGGTCCTGGAGCCGTCCGGCCGGGTGAGCTCGAACTTGTACAGCTCGCCCTCGCCGATGCCGGGCAGGAACAGCTCCCACACGCCGGTGCCGCCGAGCGAGCGCATCGGATACGCGGTCGCGTCCCAGAAGTTGAAGGTGCCGGCCACGCGCACGCCCCGCGCGTTCGGCGCCCACACCGTGAAGCGGGTGCCGGTCACGCCCTGGTGGGTCATCGGCTCGGCGCCGAGCGCCGTCCACAGCTGCTCGTGCCGGCCCTCGCCGATCAGGTGCAGGTCGAGATCGCCCAGCGCGGGCAGGAAACGGTACGCGTCCTCGGTGTCCTGGACCGTCCCCTCGTACGCCACGAGCAGCCGGTACGCCGGGACCTCGGGCAGCGGCAGCAGGCCCGAGAAGAAGCCGTCCCCGTCGTCGTGCAGTTCGGCTCGCAGCTCCCCGGCGACGACCGTGACGGACAGCGCGTACGGCCGGAACGCCCGGAAGGCGACACCGCCGGGCACCGGGTGGGCGCCGAGCACCGAGTGCGGGGCGTGGTGGGTGCCGGCCAGCAGACGCTCGCGGTCACCGGCGTCCACGGCCGGGGAGACCACGACGGGCGCCTCCTGCCGCGGAGCGGGGATCGGGGCGGTGACCTTCTTGGCCGCGGCCTTCTTGGTCGTGGCCTTCTTCGCGGTGGCCTTCTTCGTGCCGGCCTTTTTCGTGGTGGCCTTCTTGGCGGTCGGGGCCGTCTTCTTCGCCGTGGTCTTCTTCGTCACCGTCTTCTCGGCGGTGGTCTTCGCCGCCGCCTTCTTCACCGCTTTCTTGGGCGCGGTCGCCTTCTCCGCGGCCTTCTTCACACTCTTCGCGGCTTGCGCAGCCGTCTTCTTCGGATCCGAACCGCTGGACGGTGTGCGGGGGGTCACTGGCGGAGCCTCCTGGGCGAAAGTCTGGTCGGTCAGATCAGGTCGGATGTCACGTAGCCCTCGATGGCGGCCATCGGCACCGGAAGCCAGTCGGGACGGTGGCGGGCCTCGTAGACGACCTCGTAGATCGCCTTGTCCGTCTCATAGGCGCGCAGCAGCACCGGGTCGGTCCGCGGATCGACGCCGCTGACCTCCGCGTACCCGGAGCAGTACGCGGCCCGGCACGCCTCCGCCCAGCCCGGCACCGGCAGGTCGGTGGAGTGGGCCGCGTAGTCGAAGGAGCGGAGCATGCCCGCGATGTCCCGGGCCGGCGGCTGCGGCATCCGGCGTTCGGCGAGCGGTTTCGACGGCTCGCCCTCGAAGTCGATCAGCGACCACTGGCCGGCCGGCGAGCGCAGGCACTGGCCGAGGTGCAGGTCGCCGTGGATGCGCTGCGCGGTCCAGGTACGGCCCTGAGCGGCCAGGTCGCCCAGCGCGGTGAACGCGGAGTGCAGCCCGGGCGCGTACGGCCGGAGCGCGGGCACCGCCTGCACGGCCGCCTCCAGCCGCTCGATCATGCCGTCGGCCAGCAGTTGGAGCTGGGTGTGGCCGAGGGTCACCGTGGGCAGCGCGCGGGCGAGCGCGGTGTGCACCTCGGCGGTGGCCCGCCCCAGCGACCGAGCCTCCGCGCCGAAGTCCTCGCCCTTGGCCAGCTCCCGCAGCGCGAGTTCCCAGCCGTCGGAAGCGCCCTGCACGAACGGCTGGAGGACGCCGAGGACGTACGACTCCCCGTCCAGCTCCGCCCGCAGCCATCCCGTCGGCGCGGGCACCCGGGGGCAGCCCTCACGGGCGAGGGCCAGCGGCAGTTCAAGGTCGGGGTTGGTGCCGGGCACGATCCGGCGCAACAGCTTCAGGATGAACGTATCTCCGTAGACGATCGACGAGTTGGACTGCTCGGCGGTCATCACCCGGGGCACGAGACCGTCCCGGATCTCCTGCTGCGGGTCCCGTTCGAAGCGCAGCCCGCCGATGCGGGCCCGGGTACGCAGGGCCTCCAGGAGCAGTTCGGCCGGCCGGGGGTCGTACAGGGCCTCGTACGCCGTGTATCCGGCGAGCGGGCCGTCCTCGACGTGTCCGATCAGCGCGGGCGCCAGCCGGGGCGGCAGCGCCTCGCGCACGCCTATGAGGAGCTGGTAGCAGTCACCGGGATGCGGCGGGCTGCCCAGCGCGAGGGGCTGGTGGGCGCGCACCAGCAGGTGGTACACGCCCTGCTTCGCCGTCGGCGGCAGCAGCTCGGTGGCCGCCACCAGGGAGAACCCGGTGACCGGGCGCCCCTTCCCCGCGAACCAGCGCTGCCGCGGCAGCCACTCCCGCAGCAGTGGGTCCAGTGACGCAAGGAGGCCGGGATGTGTCGTGGCGTTACGGGTGACGGCTTCCGACATGGTGAGCGTCCTTTCCGCGGCGCGTGGCGGAGGAGCGTCGGGTTGCGTGAAGGGTGCCCAGGGCAGGGCGGTGAAAACCGCCCTGCCCTCAATTGTGGCTGTGCGCCACGACCGGCGAGTTGCGGAGCCGGAACCATTGACGTTCACGCCACCCGAGTCAGGGACGTGTCCGTTCCGATCGCTCGGAACGGTTTCGCACGACAAGCGCGCGCAGTTGATGACCGAGTCACCCGCCCGGCGGGCTCGGGTTCTGATCACCAGAACGGAGTAACCGTAGCACTACTCAACGTGTTCCTTGCGCAATCGGAACCAGTAGAACCCATGCCCGCCGAGCGTCAGCAGATACGGCAGCTCACCGACGGCCGGGAATCGCACCCCGCCGAACAGCTCGACCGGGTGCCGACCGTTGAACGCGCTGAGGTCCAGCTCCGTCGGCTGCGCGAACCGCGAGAAGTTGTTCACGCACAGCACGAGGTCGTCCTCGTACTCCCGCAGGAACGCGATCACCGCCGGGTTGGAGGAGGGCAGTTCCGTGTAGGACCCCAGGCCGAAGGCGTGGTTCTGCTTGCGGATCTCGATCATGCGGCGGGTCCAGTGCAGCAGGGAGGACGGGGAGGCCATCGAGGCCTCGACGTTCGTCACCTGGTAGCCGTGGACCGGGTCCATGATCGTGGGCAGGTACAGCCGCCCGGGATCACACGACGAGAAGCCCGCGTTGCGGTCCGGCGTCCACTGCATCGGCGTCCGTACGGCGTCGCGGTCGCCGAGCCAGATGTTGTCGCCCATGCCGATCTCGTCGCCGTAGTAGAGGATCGGCGAGCC
>NZ_JBWLKM010000187.1:0-4075 GCF_059026085.1 Streptomyces sp. a15
TCGCCGAGTACAAGAACACCGGCGCGGGCGCGGGTTCCGCGAGCTCGGACCGGCCTCAGCTGACGGACGCGCAGGCCTCCGGCCAAGAGGTGGCGGACTGGCTGGGGGACTGGACGCCTACGGCTTCCTGAGGCGGCTCACTGCCAGAAGACCTCGTCCACGACAATCTGCGGATCCTCCGTGCGGCGCACGAAGTCGTAGATCAGCCAGCCGTTTCCGTTGTCGAAGAAGATGATGCGGCGCCCTCTCAGATCGGTGGACCGCAGCGGGCGGACCTTCATGCCGGCGGGGAGGTCCGCATCGGCGTCGATGCCCCGGAAATAAGGATCCTCGGCCGTGACCAGTTCGGCGCGCACGGTGTCGATCACCTTCCGCACCTGCTCGGGCAGTGCATCGCGGGCGGCCTGGGCTTTGAGTGTCCAGTCCATCTGCCAGGGCGGCCCCATGAAGCCGTCACCGGTCACTGACCGGGCTCCAGCCGCTGTGCCTGGTGACGAATGTTGGACGACTCCTCGATGAGCGCCTTGGCCTCAGCGATGTCGGTGGACTCTGCCGCGCGGTGGTGGAGGCCGGTCACGTAGGCGTCCAGCTTCGGATCGCGGGCGATCGCGTACTCAACCCACCAGCGGGCCATGAAGGCGGGCACAGTACTGATGTCGTACGCGTCGGCGACGGCCCACTTCCAGTGCTCGTCGAAGTCCGGGAGGAGGTGCGGGGCGTCCTCGGCGATGGCCCTGCGCAGCGCCTTCGGAGTCCGCTCGGGCATGGGGGGGACGACCGGATCGGGTTCCGCAGCGTGGGTAGCCATGATCGTTGTCCTCCTCCGACGTGTCGTGTCTACGACCATAACCGCCCGCCCTTCTTGGATCAGTCGTTCGTGTCCTGGTCACAAGATCCACCGTGTTGGCTGCGAGGCCACGAAAGTCAGGAATTCCGGCAGGTATCACCCGAAGGTGTGCAGACCCGCCGCCCCCTTGACCCCCGCCACGAACTCGGACCAGGCAGCGGCCGAGAAGGCCAGCGGACGGGCCACCGGGGTCTTGCTGTCCCGGACAGGAACTATGCCGGCGTAGCCGTCGGCAACCTCGACGCAGTCGTTGGCTCCCCCTTCGCTGTAGCTCGACTTGCGCCACACGGCGGTGCTGAGATCAGGGGTGTGCGTCATGGTGTCTGTGCTCCTCTAATACGTCCCTGATGAACGCGAGCGAGTCCGACGGGGACAGCGCCAGGTCGCGGAGCCGATCGTAGGACAATCGCTGTCGCAGAACCTCGTCCGGATCCTCGATCAACCGACTGCAACCGTTGCCTTCCTTGTAGGCAACGGCGCTTCCGTCCCTCTGCCACAGCAGGGTCAGCGACCCGTTCATATGGTGGTGCGCGCCCGCTGAGAACGGGAGTACCTGCAACGCCAGATTGGGCCACATCCCAGCGGCTTCGAGATGAAGCAGCTGGCCGCGCCACGTCTTGCCCTGGGCCGCGGGGCGCCGAAGCGCGAACTCGTCCATGATGACGCGGATGTCGGGCTCAGGCTTCTGCCGCAGGACGTACTGCCGTCCGAGCCGTGCCGCCACCTGCTCCTCGACGGCCTCGTCACCGTCAGCCGTTGTCTGGGCCCCAGACAACACTTCCCGGGCGAAGTCCTCGGTCTGCAGAAGCCCAGGCATTTCCCGGCGTGAAGAGCCACATGACCCGCGCCGTCGACTCCAGCTTCATGTACTCCTTGTATTGGTCCTTGAACGCGTCCAGCCGCGCCGAGTGCCAGTGCCGAACCAGCAGGTCACCGGCCCCGTAGTACCCGTTCCAGGTCCTCCATGACCGTCACCTTGGACAGCCGCTCACCGGACTCCAGCCGACTCAGGTAGCTCTTGTCGTATCCGGTGTCGTCGGCGAGTTGCCCCAGCGACTTACCCGCCTTTTCCCGGAGGAACTTCAGCGTTCGGCCCAGCACGGCCCGCCCCGACTCCCGCTCCCCGTCAACCACTTCGGCCACGTCACCCCTCCCCGTTGCCTGGCGCTCCAGACAACACCGAACCTCTTCCGCAGAGTACGTCGCAGCAGTGACGATGGAGACACGAACGGTAATCACCGCTCGTCACGACCACCGCCACGCAAAGACCCCCGCGACCGATGCTGCTCGGTCCGGGGGCGTGGCCGACGCTTACAAGGAGCGCCGACATGCGCGAACGTATCGCGGGACTCTGCGAGTTGCTACTGCTGGCACTCGTACGGGCGCTGTTGCCCGCAAAGGGCCGCCATCGAGCCGCCCCGGCCCAACGGACCCTCCAGGACACGGTGTTGGTGCCCGCACAAGTCGGCCGCCCGCTCGACGTATGGCCCTTCGAGCCCGACGACCAGCTCGTACGCCCGTACCTCCTCACCCCGGAAGAACGCCGCGAGCGAAGGCTCCAACGGCAACGGCGCCGAGCCCTGTGGCTCGCCGTCCACGGCATCGACGTTGGCCCGCGCCGGATCCACGGGATGGAGGTCTCCGCGTGAGCGCCTCCGAAGAACCGCTGACTAGCAACGACCTCCGTCTGCTGCCCTGGACCACCCCCGACGGCAAACCCTGCTACCTCCAAGGCCGGCGAGCGAGCCGTGCGCTTCGCTCTGACCAGGGCGGCGGAATGTCTGGCGGACGTTCTCCGTATCGCGGTCAGTCGCGGCACACGTATCCCCGGGAGCGAACGGTGAACGTCGAGCCGAGGGCATGGCCTTCCGGGCCACGGAGGGGAGCGCCTACGACGCCGACAACCGGCCCGTTGAGTGTGCGACATCCCGTGAGTTCTCTTCAGTCCCGCTGAGTCATCAAACTCGTCGCGACTCCGCAGGGGCCCTGCTGGAGCAGGCCACCGAGTAGCCATCGCAGTGAAACCTGCTCGACCTGGTTACCTCCGTGAAGAGATCCTTGGCCATGGAGTTCCTCTGTTACCACCGCGACCGGCCCGGCTCCCTGCCGCTGCGTGACGAGCTGTTGGAAGAGCATTGGTCCTATATGGATCGGTACGCGAAGGAGATGATCGCTCGAGGCCCGACCCTCGCCGACGACGGCGACACCCCCACCGGCAGCGTGCACATGGTCAACCTGCCCGACCCCGCCGCTGCCCGCGCGTTCGCCTTCGACGAGCCGAACTACCAGGCCGGCGTCTACCGGGACGTGCTGCTGCGACGGTGGCGCAACACACTGGGGCGCACCATGTGGGACTTCCCCGGCGGCCGGACCGGCGGCAACCGCTACCTGGTGATCGGCCTCGGCACGGGGCAGGCTGCCGACCTCACGGTGCCGCCCGACCGGGAAGAGCCAATCGCCTACGGGCCACTGCTGTCCGACAACGGCGCAACCTGGCTGGGCACGGCGGCATTGGTCCGGGCGCCGGACCCGGACACGGCACGCGCCATCCTGACCCCGGACCGGTACGCCGACATTGAGGTGCGCAACTGGCAGTTCGGCGGGCGGCCGTGATGACCAAGAAGGTCCAGGCCGACGTCACCGCCGAAGCCCTTCAGGTCGCTCAGCATCCTTGTGTTCCACCCGAACTCACGGCTTCCTCTGCCTGACGCACACAGGCGGACCCGTGGGCCCGCATCAGCCGACGCCCTTCGCCGTGCGCAGATGACCACCGACCTCGTCCCCGGAACACCAGCCAAGCCAGTGCGGCGGTCACCGTCGAGGGCACCGCGACCGGCCGCTCACTCGGCGGCCCAGTCGGCGTTCGCGCCGCAGACGATCAGGCACGGCAGGTCCCCGGGCACCTGGCCGACCAGCCACGCGGCGAGTGGGACGGCGGCAGCCGGTTCGACCGCGGGGGACCCTTCAGATCCGGAGAGTCAGCGTGTCGTCTCCGCCGCGTGCGGCCAGCACCCCCGGCATCGGCCCCGCCAGCCGCGCGTACACCCCGCCCCGCGCCATCAGCTCCGCGTGCGACCCCGCCTCCACCAGCCGCCCCTCGTCGACCACCAGGACGCGATCCGCGTCCGGCGCCAGGCTCAGGTCCACCCCTTGGACCGACATGAGCGGCTTCTCCTGGAAGGACGACCGCTTCGCCGAGTACAAGAACACCGGCGCGGGCGCGGGTTC
>NZ_JBWLKM010000188.1:0-3869 GCF_059026085.1 Streptomyces sp. a15
TCCTTCACCGCACCCAACGAGCACCGCACGCAGAGGTCACGCATTCGATGGGAGAACTCCCGTTCCCGTTCCGGAGGTAAAGACCCGGGCGCACGCCAGGCAGGGCACGCCATGACCCACCGGTCCCAGCCGGAGAGCATCACGCCATCACGCCACTGGCCGAGAGATGCTGAGATGCACTGATGGACTGCTCGGCAGCTGTCAGCCCCTACCCCGCGTGCAGCATCAGCCCGATCCCGACGACCAGGAGCCCCGCCGCGGCGATGCGCGGGGCTCCGAACTTCTCCTTGAAGAACACGGCCCCGATCGCCGCGCCCACGATGATCGAGGATTCGCGCAGCGCGGCGATGGGAGCGAGCTCCGCCTTGGTCTGGGCCCAGAGGACGAGCCCGTACGCCGCCACGGAGAGGGCCGCGCCCAGCAGCCCGACGCCCGCGAAGGGGCGTAGCAGGGGGACGAACTGCCCGCGCCAGCGGTAGAGCGCGTACGCCGGGATCGCCACGCCCTCCACCGTCATCAGCCAGGCGATGTACCCGAGGGACGACCCGGAGGCCCGGACGCCCAGCCCGTCGACGACGGTGTACGCGGCGATGGTCAGCCCGGTGGCCAAGGCGGCGTTGATCGCAGCCCAGTTGGGCCGGCGGCCGCGCAGTCCCCACAACGCCACGCCGGTCAGCCCCGCGCAGGAGAAGGCGATGCCCGCCGCCGCCCACCCGTCCGGCACCTCATGGGCGAAGACGGCGGCGAGCAGGGTGACCACGAGGGGCGCGGTGCCGCGCGCGATCGGATACGCCTGCCCGAAGTCGCCCAGCCGGAAGGACCTCATCAGCAGCACGTAGTAGGCGAGATGGATGACCGCCGAGACGATCAGATACGGCCACGCCCCGGCCGCCGGAACCGGCACGAACGGCATCATGGCGAGCCCGATCAGCGACCCCCCGCCCGCGATCAGCGTGAACCCGACGAGCTTGTCGGTGATCTGGTGCGCGATGGCGTTCCAGCTGGCGTGTGTCACCGCGGCCAGCAGCACGGCCGCGGTGACCAGGGGCGTCACGAGGTGCGCTCGCGCACGTCCACCAGGGTGGCTCCGGCGTGGGCGACAAGGTCCTTGGGCTGCATGGGGAAGACGGTGTACGGAGTGCCGGCGGCCGCCCACACGAGGTCGTGGTCGAGCAGCGACCGGTCCGCGAGCACCCGCGTCCTGGTGCGGTGCCCGAAGGGCGGCACGCCCCCGATCGCATACCCCGTGGTCTCCCGTACGACGTCGGCCCTGGCCCGGGTGACCTTGTCGGCGCCGAGCGCCTCACGGACCAGGTCCAGATCCACCCGGGAGGCACCGTCCATGAGCACCAGCACCGGTACCCCGTCCGCCGCGAAGATCAACGACTTGCAGATCTCACTCAATTCGCATCCGAGCGCCGCCGCGGCCTCGGCGGCGGTACGGGTGGCGTCCGGGAAGCGCCGGATGCGGGGATGCAGGTCGTCGAGGCCGAGCTCGCGCAGGGCTTCGGCGAAACGGGGGTGGGCTTCGGAGCCCTCGCTGTCAGTGGCGGCTGTCGTCATGTACGGCACGCTAGCGGTGCGTGTACGGGGCATGCGACCGGGTTACGGCCGTCGTCCCGTCACTTGGAGGTACTTGAGGTTCATCGGGTGGCCCCTGAGATCACCGAGCTGACCGCTGCCACACGGTGAGCCAGGTCGCCGGCGGGGATGTCGATGAGTTCGTAGCCGAACGTGCGGTAGCTCTGTTCGTGGATCTTCTCGAAGACGAGCGACTCCTCGAAGCTGATCCGCCGGGCACTCGTGGGCTCGCAGAAACCCAGATTGCGAATGAAGAGCACCTGGCGCTCGTAGATCTCCCCGGCGGTGATCCGCTCGATCTCGGCAGTCAGCGCCCGGGACACCGGCCGGCCCAGGTAGGTGGCCAGCGCGTGTGTGCAGACCGGGGACCGGTCGAAGACCTGGACGGTTCCCGTGGCGGGGCCTTCCAACTGCCGTTCCCTCTGCAGCTCGACGACCTCATCGACAAAGCCCGCCCGCGTCCACGGCTCGTCCTCGCCTTGGGCCTGCGCCCGTGCGATGACTGCGGTCGCCGCCTCCTCTACGACCTCGTAGCCGAGCTCGGCCAGGCCGCGCAGGATCGACGTCTTGCCCGCGCCCGGCGTACCGGTGAGAACGTACCGCCGCATGACCGGAAGCCCTTCGTACGCTGCGAGACGGGCATCGCTGACGCCCCGGTCACAACAGTCAGTTGGAGACGCCGCCGAGGAAGGCGACCCACGTGACGTGAGTGACGGTGAGGTGGGAAGTGTCGGGGGTCTTGGAGTCGCGGATGTGGATGGTGGCGGGGGTGGTGGCGACCTCGACGCAGTCGCCGGGTTCATTGCTGCTGCTGTAGCTGCTCTTGAACCAGTGGAGTTCCGGCGTGCTCATAGTCTCCCCAGCGCGTGCTCGATGAAGGCCAGCGACTCTCTCGGAGTGAGAGCCTGCGCCCGGATCATCCCATAGCGCAGTTCGAGGATCCGAAGATCCCTTGGGCTTGAGACCGGGCGCCCGTTGAACGCACCTTCGGAACGCCCGATCGCGGTGCCATCAGCGAACTTCAGCACCTCGATCAAACCGTGCATTCCGGCATGCTCCTCGCGGTCGGTCGGCATGACCTGGAGCGAGACGCTCCGCAACTTCCCTACCTCCAGAAGGTGTTCGAGCTGACGGCGCAACACCATCTTGCCTCCGATTGGCCGTTCCAGCGTCACCTGCTCCTGGATGAAACTCAACGACGGAGCAGGTTCCCGCCCGAAGACCGACTTTCGAGCCACACGGGCGGCAACCTCGCGTTCCACCACGTTCTGGGTGAGCGGGGGCTGTCGCACGTCGTACAGGGCGGCCATGTACTCCGGCGTCTGCAACAAGCCATGGATGTTGTGGCTGCTGTACAGCAGCATCTCCACCGCCCGCTCCTCCAACTGCGCCAATTGCCGCACCTTTTTCGGATACCGAGCCTTACGCACGTCCTCCATGAACGCCCTGAGGTGCCCATGCGCCTTCAGGTACTGGTCCGCCCTGTCCAGGAACTCCGGGCGAGGAATGCGGGCCCCGCGCTCGATCTTCCTGATCATGTCCTCGCCGTAGCCCATGGCCTCCGCGAAATCCGCCGCCCGCACCCCGGCCGCCTCCCGGCACACCTTGAGCAGGCGCCCCACCGCCTGAATCAACGGCTCGATCTCGTCGCCTGGCTCGACATCCCAACCCGCTTCGTCCGCACCCTCGTTCATGTCCACCTCCAACGCGCACCCGTACCCGTACGTCACCTGAGACAGCCGAGACAGCGCAGGACAAAGCCAGGACAGTCACCGTACGCACAGGCGTCGTCACTCATCCACGTAAGCAGAATCCGCCACTCTCAGTGACATGAATCAAGAAGTCGCCGCCCCCGTCCGCAACTTCACGGTGCTCCTCTCCTCCACGCCCAGAGGCGCCCGCCTCGCCCGCCTCCTCGCCACCGAGCAACTCCGCGCGTGGGGACTTCCGTTGGACGAGGCCGCCCAGATCGTCGCCGAACTCGCAGCCAACGCGGCCACCCACGGCCGCATTCCCGGAAGGGACTTCCGCCTCACCCTCTACGTCGTCGGCGACACCCTCCGCATCGAGGTCACGGACACCCGCGGTGACCGCCACCCCCACCTCAACACGGCCGCCGAGGAGGCGGAGTCCGGCCGGGGTCTCATCCTGGTGGACAGCCTCGCCGACCGCTGGGGCATCGCCCCGGGCCCGCACCCACGCAAGACGGTCTGGGCGGAGTGCGCCATGGAAGCGCCTTGATGTATTCCCGGCTGAGTCGGGAGGAATTCGGAGAGCATTCCTGGGCT
>NZ_JBWLKM010000189.1:0-3857 GCF_059026085.1 Streptomyces sp. a15
ACCCAAGAACCTCCCTCCAAGTTCCTCCCGACTGCGTCGGGGATACAACAAAGCGCCTCACGGCGCACACCGTGCGTGCCCGCTTTCCAGGCACACGGCTCAAGCAAGCCCCAAAGGCTCGCGGGCAGGCAGAACTGCTGGTCCCGGTGCGCGGGCGGCGATGCGCCGTCGCGCGCAGTGGGCGTGCATGAGGCAGCGTGCGGTGTCGTCTGGCGGGTGGCCGTCCTCAGTGGCGAGCGCCGTGCGGCGGATCGCCTTGCGGACGGCGGTGAGTCACTGCTCCCACTCGGTGGGACTTTGCGGCTCTTGATCGGCGTGCAGCAGCAGAGTGCCGCAGCCGGGACAGCGGCCGTGCTGCGCGTGTAGCAGCCGCAGCACGAACGGCCCCAGCGGGGGCTTTCGCCGCCGTCGCCGATCAGCCCAGTAACCGGTCAGAGCCGGGTCGTCCGGAGACGCCCTGCCTTTGACCAGCCGATGTCGGACGATCTTCGTCCAGGAGAACTTCACCAGGTAGCGGCCGGTGTCCCGGTCGCCGAACACCCAGCGGTCCCGTCTGGAGTGGTGGAACGCGCCGAAGTACCGGGCCACGACCCAGCGTTTCGACTTGTTCGGGTGCGCCCGCAGTCCCCACCGGTAGGTGAGCCGCCACAGGTAGTGGTCCAAGGAGGAGAAGATCTCCTTGGACACCCCGGTGCGGTAGTAGGCCGCCCAGCCCCGGATCACGGGGTTGAGCTTGTTGATCACCGCTTGGGCGTTGGCCCCGTGTAGAGCCTTGACCTCGGCGGCGCGCCTGCTGCGAATGCGCCGCACCGCTGCCTTGCTGGGCTTGGTCAGCAGCTTGCCGTTGCGGTAGCGGCGGACGTTGAACCCGAGGAAGTCGAAGCCGTCTTCGAGACGGACGACGTGCGTCTTGTCCTCGTTGAAGGCCAGTCCCCTCGGCGTCAGCCACACCGCGAGCTGCTGCTTGACCTGCCGGGCCTGTTCCCCGCTGACGCACAAGGCCACCAGATCGTCGGCATAGCGGATCACCACGGGGGTGCCCGGCTCCGACTTGCCCGCGTGCCTCATCCCGTCAGGGAAGTACCGGACCCCGGCGGCTTGTTCCAGCCCGTGCAGGGCGACATTCAGTAGCGTGGGGCTGATCACCCCGCCTTGTGGAGCTCCCTCCTCGGTCGGGGTGAGTTGTTCACGCTCGACCACGCCCGTCTTCAGCCACTGCCTGATCTGTTCCCGCGCGGGGAACGTGCCGAGCTGGCGGAGAAGATGGTCGTGGTCGATGCGGTCGAACGCCGCTGCCAGGTCCGCGTCGAGAATCCACCGGCGGTGCGGATTCTTTCCCCCGACCGCGTTGAAGATTGCCTCGATGGCGTCATGGCAGCCACGGCCGGGCCGAAAACCGTACGACTTCGGCTCGAACCGTGCCTCCCACTCGGGTTCCAGCGCGTTGAGGGCCCGCGCCTGGAGAGCGCGATCAATGATCACCGGGATACCGAGCGGGCGCTGTTTCTTCCCTCCTGCCTTGGGGATATACACCCGCCTGACCGGCCGGGCTCTCCACGTGTCGGCGGATCGCTGCATCCAGTCGGCCAGTTCGGCCTTGCCCTGGGGCAGCAGCACCACCTTCCCGTCGATCCCGGCGGTCGTGCGGCCAGCGTTGATCTCCGTGACCCGGCGCACGCTGAGCAGCGTGTTGGCGCGAAAGCGGAGCATCAGCTTCTGCAGATTGCGGACCCTTTTCAGGTCCCCTGCCTGCGATGCCGTGAAGATGCGTTGCCGAAGTCGCCGTACGTCGTCTTCGACCTGCTGCCAGTCGACGGCCAGCCAGTCGGTGATCTCGTCCCCAGGTCCGTTCACCGCAGCCTCGGCTGGGGCGTCCAACTTGTCCCTCGGTTCGGGGTGTTCGAGCATCTGGTCTCCACAGACTCACCCGACCCACGTCGGCACCCTTTCGAGTTCGGGCACGTGCCCGTATCCGGCCGGTTATGCAGGGCGATCGGCGGAGGGCCGAACGTGTTGCCCCGTCTTCCCGCTGCCTTTCAGCTGCCGGCGTTCGCTTCTTGGGTCATCCTGTTCCCGCCCGGGGGCTGGGCCTTCCTCGCAGTCGGCTCACCGCTCAGTCGCCTGAGCGGACCCCGTCGGGGTTTCCACGTTCCACACAGTTGAGATAGGATCGGGGTGGGCGCTCTCTATACCCCGGGGACGGTGGTGTCCTCCCGGTCGGCGGTTCGCAGTCCGACCGGCACCCGCCGCTTCTCCGCGGCCAGTCCCTGCACTCCGCTGAAGACTTCCGTCTGGCGGAGCCCAAACGTGACGAGGCATCATCAGGGGTTCACTCGCGTTCACCCGTCCGGTCTTCCCCTTGCCTGTGGCCCCCGGACGGATCGGGAACCCTTGGGCGTCTTCTTCGAGCTCCGCACCCCACTGTTGCCAGTGACGCACGTCGAAGCGGGGACGGGCCTTGGACACTGGCCCGGATCTACACCTTCGACATCAGTCGAACCTCCAATCGGTGCAACCACTCAAACTGTGCGACCTCGTGTCGCACCGAGCCTGCGTTCCCCGGCCTCAGCAGAGCCGCCACGGGCTCCCCGGTGCCTCCCGGTCCGTGGTCGACGAAACCCATGAGCGGGTGGTGACCATAGGTCCGCTTCCAGGTCGGGGCTGCGTCCTCCTTGTCGGAGTGCGCGATCGCCAGTACCCCGTCGAGATCGACGGTCACCATCCCGCCGGTGTCGGGCGCGGCCCGGCCGGCCGTTCGCCAGACGCGCTCGCGTGCTTCGGCCCGCGCGGAACGGATCGCCCGCAGGGCCTTCTCCCCGGAGGCCGCGAGGGAGTCGAGCAGGCGGGAGACCGTTGGGTCGGAGGCGACCGGCCCGAACACCGCCGGCTCGGCCCGCAGCATGCCGACATCCGCGAGACAGTCGCCGCCCAACGCGACCGCCAGGGCGACGTCCAGGAGGACCTTCCCGGGATCGTGAACGGCCCGTGGCTTCCGCCACGGCCCGAGTGCCTCGGATATCGCGGTGTCCAGACCGGCCTTGCGGACCGTCTCCACCAGCAGGACCGAGCCAGCCTGCGAGACCACCTGACGGCCGTCGCCCTGGACGCGGACAGACGGGTATGACCCGGTAGGCTCTCTCACCTGGAAAGTGCTCTTTTCCTCGCAGCCAACAGGACCCTCAGCAAGTCCTATCGTTGCAGGTCAAGGAGGCGTGCCCGAGGCCGACGGCCTTCGTGTAGCCGAGCCCTCGAGCAGCGCATTGCGGAGCCTGGCAGCTGACGAGACGGGACGCCGCAGCCCGCTCCCGCAGGGGGCCGCTGCCATCACTGGCGCCTCCCCAAGCCAGCGGCCTCATCCGCGGGCCGCCGTACAGGAGTTCGTGAAGACAGCGCCTCTGCGGGACACCGCGCAGGGACATGCGTACCGGGTTTCAAACCAAGCAGGAGGATCCCAGCAGTGCTTTGAGGTCGCCGAAAAGCGCCGGGCTCGGTGTGACGCGGTGTCGGTCGAGACGCAGCACCGTTGTCTTCTGTCGGCCTTGGACCTTGATGCGTACTTCGCTGTTGCCGCGATGGTGGCTGAGGATCTCCCCGAGTCGGGTGACCAAGGGCGGGGTCACCCGGTTCTCGAGAATGCTGAGGATCACTGGGGCATCGATGCCTGCGTTCGACAGGTCGGGGACCATCATCTCCATGGCGACCAGCCGCGGCACGTCCTCGCGCTTGTCGAGGCGGCCCTTGACGAACACGACGGCGTCCTCGACGAGTTGCGTCGAGACCAGCTGGTAGGTCGCCGGGAAGAACATGCACTCGATGGAGCCGGCGAGGTCCTCGACGGTGGCGATGGCCCAGGCGTT
>NZ_JBWLKM010000190.1:0-3464 GCF_059026085.1 Streptomyces sp. a15
CCGCGCGACCAGCCGCTACCGCTGGGACGACCGCCCCACCACCCGACGCCTCAAGTGATCCATTCGCCGGTCGGTCTTAGTCACCCGCGGCGCGCCCACCGGACGGTTCGCCACCGTCGGGGCCGGCGGCACGCCGAACATCACCCCCGTCTGGTACGTCTTCGACGGCGAGGCCTTCCTGTTCACCACGGGTGGCGCGACGGCCAAGGCCCGCAACCTGCGGCGCAACCCCCGCGCATCCCTCTGCGTCGCCGACGACGCGCCGCCCTTCGCCTACGTCGAAGCGCGGGGCGAGGTGACGCTCAGCGAGGACCTCGACGAACTCCTCGATGTCGCCACACGGGCAAGTTCATCGGCGACCGCCATGAGTCCCAGATGTGACTCATGGCCCACGACGTCACCGGACACGTCTTCGACGCCGGCCACGACCTTGCAGAGGAAGTAACCGACGAGATGGCCGACGTCGTCCTGCCGTTCCTGGCCGCGCACCAGTAACCGCACTCGGCCGCCGAGGTTGGCGATCTGAAGCGGCCCGGCAGGGCGAGGGGGCTCTGTCTTCATGCGTCGACGCCGCCGCGATCACCCGATCCAGAACCCAGTTCGACTGACCACGCCCATCGACCGGTGTGCGGAAGCCTTCTGAGACCCGGTGTGTGATGTGCGGGTTGTGGACGCGCCCAGCCCTGCGGCCCTTATGGGGCGCTGCTGAGGCCCGGAGCGCCGTGTGCTGGTCGTACGGGGTTGGGCGCGCAGTTCCCCGCGCCCCTTGACGGGGCGCGCTTGTGGCTCAGGATTGGAACTCTGCGCGGTGGTCCTTGGCCCACTCGCCGAATGTGCGGGCCGGAGTACCCGTGACCGTCTCGACCGTGGTCGTGATTTCCGGGGGCACGCCCACGGTGGCCGCGAAAGTCTTGAGGACGTCCTGCAGCATCGAGGGTGAGACGTGGGGGAAGAGGTCGTGGCCCACCTGGTCCGGGGGGACTTCGACGAAGTGTAGGTCGCGGCCGAGGGCCCGGCCGATGGCGGTGATCTGTTCGGTGGTCGTCACGGCCTCGGGGCCGGTGAGGCGGTGTACGGCGCCGGCGTGTCCGTCGTCGGCGAGGACGCGGGCCGCGACGGCCGCGATGTCGTCCTCGTGGATGGGTGCCGTGACGGCTCCGGCGAAGGGGCCGTGGACGGTGTTGCCCGCGCGGATCTGCGGAGCCCACTGAAGGGCGTTGACGGCGAAGGTGATGGGGCGCAGGAAGGTCCACTCCAGACCGCTGTCGCGGACCTGCTGTTCGGCGGTCGCGTGCCAGATGTGGATGGGGTGGGTTTCGTCGGCGCCCTCTTTGATGATCCCCGAGGAGAGCATCACGACGTGCCGGACGCCTGCCGCGCGGGCGGCGTCGAGCAGGTCGCCGGTCCGTTCCCCGGTGGCCTGTATGTGGAGGAACAGCTTGGTCGCGCCGTCCAACAGGTGGGCCGGCCGGTCGAGTTCGAGCCTGGCCACCTCCGCGCCGGAGGGGAGCGCGGCCCGTCCGGGACCCTGCATGCCCCAAGACTGGCCCCGACTCCACCGAGCCGGGGCCAGAACCCGAGATTTTCAGCAGCCTTCTGGATTAGCGGTCGAGCCAGCGCTGGATCGCTTCGAGCATGTTCTCCGGACCCGTGGCGAAGCACAGACGGATGTCCGGCTGGAGGTCGACGAGCACGTTGACGATCCGTTCGAACAGGACGGTGTTCTCCGGAAACAACCGGACGCCGCTGCCGACGAGCGCCAGCCCGAAGGAGCGCTCGGCGAATCGCTTTCGAATCTCGACCTCGGCCTCGTCGGGGTCCTTGCTGACGCTGCACATCTCGCCGACGACGCCCGCGGCCTGGCTCGCCGCCCAGCCGCGTTTGACCTGGGCGGCCAGCTCCTCCACGGTCAATTTAAATGGCGCCAGCTCCTCCGGTGTGAACGACTCGGGCAGGATGCCGATGGCTAGGACGTCGTCGTTGAGTAGAGCCTTCACTTGAGAGTTCTTGTGGGACATGGGACTCCTCCATTGGGCCCTTAGTTGACGTATCATTACATGCGGCATGGGTGATATGCGTCGGCGCCCCTTGGGTCGGCGTCCGCCTGAGCGCTGTCGCGTTCGGCATCGGCAGCGGTCCCGCCACTGGTGCTGCCCCGTGCGCAGCTCGTCGGTGAGCTGGGTGCGGGCGTGTGATGACTTTGCGCACTGCGACAAAACCGCTTCCGACACACTCGACCGGCTGCCACATCGCCTGGCGGATCAAGAAGAACTTCCTCCTGCCACCTCTGTGGGCCCTCCCGACGGCTCGTATGTGTCCGTCATGCCCCCTCTGTTGAGGGCCAGTGCCTGGGCGATGCCCGCGTCCACGGCCGCACGCCGGCAGGGCTGCCCGAGGGATACTTCGTGCGCATCGTCGACTACACCGTGCCCGCCCGGTCCCAGGACGGGCCGCCTCAGGTGGAGAAGTTCCGCCTGGCGGCCAGCCTGCTCGACCACCGGCAGGCGCCCGCAGGGCAGTTGGCCCGCCGATACCATCAACGCTGGGAGATCGAAAACGGCTTCGCCGAACTCAAAAGCCGGCTGAGAGGGGCTGGCTTCATCCTGCGCTCCAAGACCCCTGAGCTCATCTGCCAGGAGGTCTACGCGCTTCTCACCGTCTATCAGGCACTGTGTGCGCTCAAAGTCCACGCAGTCGAACAGGTTGAGGTCGATCCCGACCAGATCTCCTCACCACGACGGTGCGGCTCGCCCGGCTCACGACTGTCGGACGGACCGCAGCGAACCGGCAGGTTCTGTACGCCGCCCGACTCGATGTGGCCAGGAACTCCTGAACGACCTTCTGTGGACACCTATCCTCACCTGCGAAAGCACCCTGAATCACCGGCGTTGCCGTGACCAGCACATTGGATCCACGCCCAGTTCGGGGGAACGCCCCATGCCGGCGTCCGTGTCGCCTACCAAGAAGTCGTGGGTGAGGCCGAGCGCCCTACGCGTTGACCGTGTTGAAGGTGGCAGGTGCGACCGCGATGCCGTCGGCATCGTGTCCTCGCTGTGCACGGAGCGGCCGGTGAACCGATCCCACTCCGTCAACTGGGGCTGCCGACCGGCGTGCGGCCGTCGGGGGCAGTCTGATGATGTCGAAGCCGCGGGCCTGCGTGTCGCATCCGGTGGCCTGGACCGGGCTGTAACGCGCTCGCGACACTCACAAGCCTGTGAGCGTTCCGCCCCGTGCGGCGTCACACCGTTCGGCGATGGAGTAAGGAAACATTGACGCATCAACAGTCGATGTGTCACCTTTCTCTTGACTTCCCCCCACAGAACTGAGCAGCCATGGGTGTGCCATCAGAGGGGGCCATATTGCCGTGGAGGAGGGACCCCCATGTCCCACAAGAACTCTCAAGTGAAGCCTCCGCTCAATCAGCGCGTGCTGGCCATCGGCATCCGCGCTGATGCGTTTGCGCC
>NZ_JBWLKM010000191.1:0-3386 GCF_059026085.1 Streptomyces sp. a15
ACCGGCTGGGTCCGGTCCAGAGCCTGCACCTGCGTCTTCTCGTCGACCGACAGCACCACGGCGCCACCGGGCGGGGCCAGGTACAGGCCGACGACATCGGCGACCTTCTCCGCGAACGCCGGGTCTTTCGAGATCTTGAAGGTGCCCGAACGGTGCGGTTTCAGGTTCTCCTCACGCCAGATGCGGGCGACGTAATGCCACGACACCGAGACGCCCTCGCGCCGCTTCAAGTGGTCGGCCAGCGTTCGGGTCGACCAGTGCGACAGGCCTGATTCCGCCGGCGGGGACATCCTCGTCAACGCGATCACCCGAGCCCGCACCTGCGGCGGCACCTGGGTACGCGGCCCGCCCCGGCGCTTGTCCTCCAGACCGGCAACACCCCGCTCGGCATAGCGGGACTTACAGCGGTCCACCGTCAGTGGTGCCACACCGGCGAGCTCGGAGATGTCCTTTCGCCGCCGCCCCTCGGCCGACCACAACACGATCCGCGCGCGAAGCGCCACGACAGCCGGCACGTCCCGCGAACCCGCCAACTCCCGCAGCTCAGCCATCTGTTCAGAGGAGAGATTCATACCTGACTCAACGGTCACGGACGCCTCAGGTTCCACAAACAGAATCACGAGACACTAGGTGATTTAGTCCCGTGCAGTCATCGTCACAGCTGGCGCGCAACGAGAGAGGTACGGCAAATGAGCGAGAGCTCGCGACAGAAGGTACACGCATTGTGGCTGTTCGACGTGGACGATTTCGACCAGTCTAAGGTGTATTTCAAATTTGCGATCGAGAAGATGTCGGCACACGGTGGGCGGCCGATCGCAATGGGCCGTTTTCGAGCCAGCGAGAGTGGCGACATCACACCCCGGCAGTTTTATGTTCTCGCGGAATGGGAATCCGAAGAGGTGTTCAAGAGCTTCGCGGACAATGCGGCCCTGGCCGAGGCGCATTCGGACCGGGAGAGCGCAACTTCGTCCACTATCCGGCACTTGTTCGATGGTGTCGATCTGACCGGACCAGCCTTTCGGTTCGACGAGCTACTTCCGTTGCTCAAGCCTTGAGCCACCTCAGCCGCAGGCCGGCGCGGCAGTCGCCGCTTCAACTCTGTCGCCAAAGGCGCGGTGCCAAGTGTGCCGCCACGGCAAGGAAGCCCGGCGGCCTGGACCTTCTGTTTCACCTGGCAAGCTGAAAGTAAACGACTGCTTCAGGCTATTTCGTCTCAACGGTTCTGCAACGCATCCTGGTCGAAACCCAAACTCACACAGGCGAAGTTGCAGCACCTCCACCCTTCGGGCGACGTTGGATCCCGTGCCGAAATTCTGGTTGCTTGTGTTCATAGCCAGTGGCCCGGGCACCTGCTTGCCGTTCTTGGCGATGTCCACCGTGGCGTAGTTGCCGAATCCGGTGCCGCTGAGGGAACCGGCCGAGACCTTGAAGTCGGAACCGGAGATGCTGAACGAAGCGGCCAGCGCACCCTGGGCCATGGAGACGGCGACAGCCGCCGTGGCGGCCACCGTCGGCACCGCACCGACGGCGAAACGCTTCCAGTGGGTCTTGCCGATTCGCTGGGACATGCGTGGTCTCCGTTGTCGAGGTGTACGAGGTGTACGAGGTGTACGAGGTGTACGAGGTGTACGAGGTGAGAGGCCGGGTGCGAAAAGAGGGCACACCGGGGGAGAACTCGATAGCTCCACTACCGAGTTCCTGATAGTGGCACTATCGAACTCGGTGGTGCAACCCCGGGTAACGCGATACTGGTGGGACAGTTGAGCGTGAGGGAGCGCATGAGGATTTCAGAGCTCAGCCGACGGTCCGGGGTACCGGTGGCGACCATCAAGTACTACCGACGGGAGGGGCTGCTCCCCGAGGGACGCGCGCTGAACCCGACCACGGTGGAGTACGACGAGGAGCACATCCAGCGGCTCCGTCTGATCCGTTCTCTGGTCCAGCTCGGCGGGCTGTCCGTCGCCCGCACCCGTGAGGTGCTCGAAGCCGTCGACCGTCCGCTGGACGCGTTCGAGACCCTGGGCGTGGTTCATCACGCCCTGCCCGTTCCTTCCGCGGAGACGCATGACAAGAAGGACGAGGGACCGGAGGGTGCCGCCGACGAGGCGGCGTCCTGCGGAGCCGCCGCGAGGGTCGAGGCTCTCATCGAGAACCTGGGCTGGCAGATCTCCGACGCGTCACCGCACCGCCCGGCACTCGCCGAGAGTCTCGCGGCGCTGAGCCGCCTCGGCGCGGACTACACGGCCGATGACCTCATCCCCTACGCGCGGCTCGCCACCTCCACCGCGGACCTGGACTTCGCACAGTTCGAAGGGATCGAGGACCGCATCGCCCTCGCCGAGCGGGCCGTGGTCCTCACCGTGCTGTTCGAGCCGGTCGTCAGGCTTCTGCGGCGGCTGGCCCAGGAGGACGCGAACCATCGTCGCCATGATCGCAGTGCGTGCCGGACGGGGGAGCAGTCGGCGGAGTGAGTCCCCGGCGGGGTACCCGTGCGTCGCCGGCACCCCGCTCGCAGGGGTCAGCCCGCGGCCTACGGTGACCGGCTTGTCGGCGGTGTCGGCGGTGTCGTCGGCCGGCGTGTCGGTCTCCTTGATGCCGTACCGCGTGTAGAAGCGGGCCAGCGGGCCCGGAGCCCACCAAGCGGCCCTGCCCATCAGCTTCATGACGGCCGACCCCAGCAGGATGCGCACCACCAGTACGTCCACCAGGACCGCGAACACCATGCCGACGCCGAAGAGCTTCATGGTCAGCACATCGCTCATCCCGATCGCCGCGAGCGGCACGCACATCAGCAACGCGACGCTCACGACCAGGCGGCCGATGGACTGCAGCCCGGTCGCCACGGCCTCCGTGCTGTCGTCCAGCTGGTCGTACTGCTCCCGCATCCGGGACACCAGGAACACCTCGTAGTCCATGGAGAGTCCGAAGATCAGCGCGAACAGCATGATCGGCATGTTGGGCTCGATGTCGCCCGTCGGATCGAAGCCGAGCAGGTGGTGCAGATGGCCGTCCTGGAAGATCCAGACGAGCATGCCGAAGGTCGCGGACAGCGACAGCAGGTTCATCGCGATCGCCTTCAGCGGCAACAGCACCGAGCCGAACGCGAGGAACAGCAGGATGTACGTCATCACCGCGATGTAGAGCAGCATCCACGGCAGGGTCTCGCCGAGTGCGTCCAGGGTGTCGTCATAGACCGCCGACTCACCGCCGAAGTACGCGTGGGCGCCCGGCGGTTCGGGGACGTCCTTGAGCCGGTTCACCAGGTCGCGCGCATGGGTCGAGATCGCGTTGCCGTCGAAGGTGACCGACACCCGGGCCGTGGTGCCCTCGACGCCGGTGATCCGGGCGCTCGTGGCGCCCTCGGTGGCGCCGAGCCGCTCGGCGTA
>NZ_JBWLKM010000192.1:0-3353 GCF_059026085.1 Streptomyces sp. a15
CCCACTTGGCCACCTGCTCGCCGTTGCGGTTGGGGCGGGTACTGCCGAGGATGATGCCGATCCTGGTCATGGAATTCTCTTGCGCGTGTGGATGGTTGGGCTTTCCCGAACGAACGTTCAGGACGTGTGGGGGAGGCGGGCGGCGGGGATCACACCGAGGCGCCCCGCCTGGTAGTCCTCGAACGCCTGCTGCACCTCTTCGCGTGTGTTCATCACGAACGGACCGTGCTGGACAACGGGTTCGCGGATCGGGAGGCCGCCCAGCACGAAAAGTTCCAGCTTGGGGGAGCGGGTCTCCTGGGCGCGGTCGGCGGCCAGGCGCAGTGCGTCACCGGAGCCGAAGACCGCGAGCCGGCCCTCCTGGATGGGG
Source organism: Streptomyces sp. a15 (assembly GCF_059026085.1). Classification (NCBI taxonomy): domain Bacteria; kingdom Bacillati; phylum Actinomycetota; class Actinomycetes; order Kitasatosporales; family Streptomycetaceae; genus Streptomyces; species Streptomyces sp. A15. The sequence goes on from NZ_JBWLKM010000192.1 coordinate 371, forward strand.
CGGGCTTCGGCGCCGACCGTGCCGTGGCCCGCCAGGACGTAGACCAGCGCGTTGTAGGAAGGGTCCCACGGCAGCTCGACCTGGGCGCCGGCCTCGATGGTGAGATGGGCGATGGTGATCGGGGTATGGGTGACGCCGGGGCCGGGGTGTCCGGCGATGTCGCCGGCGATCACGCGGATCAGGGCGCCGCCGTCGGGGGTGGTGACCAGTCCGGTGTGCTTGCCGCGGATGTCCTGGTAGCGCGGGGGACTCAACTTCTTGGCGCGGGGCAGGTTGACCCACAGCTGCACACCGTGCGCCACGCCGCCGCTCTGGACCAGCCACTCCGGAGGCTGCTCGATGTGCAGGATTCCGGAGCCCGCGGTCATCCACTGGGTGTCGCCGTCGGTGATGAGGCCGTCGCCTCCGTTGGAGTCCTGGTGTTCCACGGCTCCGTCGATGAGGTAGGTGACGGTCTCGAAGCCGCGGTGTGGATGCCACGGGGTGCCCTGGGGTTCTCCTGGTGCCTGCTCGACCTTGCCGATGTGGTCCATGTGGACGAACGGGTCGAGCTCGGTCATCGGCACTCCGGCGAACGCGCGGCGGACCGGGAAGCCCTCGCCCTCGAAGCCGTGCTCGGCGGTCGTCAGGCGGCGGACGGGCCGGAAGGCGGTGCCGGCCGGGTCAAGTTCCGGCAGTCGCGGCAGGACCAGCACGTCGTCAACGGTGATCGCGGGCATGAGAGTTTCCCTTCTCGGCAGGTGGGGTCAGAACGCGTGCGGACCGAAGCGGCCCCAGGCCACGAACACGGTCAGGGCCAGCAGGACGACGTTCACGACGACCGACTGGGCCTCTCCGCGTCGGCTGTGCGTGATGGCGGCGCCGAACATGGTCAGTGCCAGGCCCGAGGCGGCCAGCGGAACGAGGTCCGGAGCGATGTCCACCGCCGCGGGCAGAATCAGCCCGAGTGCGGCGAGAACCTCCAGGATGCCGATCGTCTTGATCATCGCCGGGGAGAAGTGCTCGGCCCAGCCCATGGAGGGAGATGCGGCGAGCTTCTCCTTGGACTGAGCGAGCTTGACGGCGCCGGCCCCCAGGAACACCAGGGCGAGCAGGGCCGCGACAGCCCAAAGAGTGACGTTCACAGGTACCTCTTGTGATCGGGTGGCGTGGTTCCGCAGCGGCGGCCCCGCATGAGATGATTGATATGTCATCTAAGCTAGACGAATCTAGATGACATATCAAGAAGAAGGCTGGAGTGGGTCTGGAGTAAGTACGGACGAGACGTTCCGATGCCTACGACAGTTCGGGCACCGGTTCCGAAAGGGTGCCCCGCGCGGCGGCGACGGCCCGTCCACGCTCCGACTCGGGGAAACGGCTGAGCATCGCGCGCAGCTCCTCGGCATCGACGTTGGCGCCGAACGGCTCCGCGCCCGGCTCCAGCTGTACCCCCGAGGCCAGCGGACCCGCGACGACGGGGTCGAAGCCGAGGCCGTCGACGAGTCGCGAGACGGATGACCGACTGGGGCGAGCCGCCGACACCGACCCAGGTGGTCAGGTGCCCGGACTCGGTCTTGGGAAAGACGTCGGCGTTGTCGAGCGCGGCACGCTTGGTGCCGCTCCAGGTGACGGGCTTCTCCTCCAGTAGCTTGGCGAAGAGCTCGATCTTCTCCTCGAACAGCACGTCGTAGTCGCTCATGTCGTAGCCGCAGAGCGGGAACGACTCGGTGAAGGACCCGCGCCCCAGGATGACCTCGGCCCGGCCGTTCGAGAGTGCGTCCACGGTCGAGAACGGCTGGAACACCCGGACCGGGTCGTCGGAACTGAGCACGGTCATGCCGGAGGAGAGGCGGATGCGCTCGGTACGGGTGGCGATGCCGGCGAGGACGGTCTCCGGGCTCGAGATCGCGAACTCGGGGCGGTGGTGCTCGCCGAGGGCGAGGACGTCGACGCCGGTCTCCTCCGCGAGAACGGCCTCGTCGACGACCTGCCGGATGGCTCTTGCGTCGGACACCGGGGTGCCGGCGTCGTCCTCCGGTACATCGCCGAACGTGTCCAGACCGAAGACGAGATCAGTCATGGGCGGGGTTCCTTCGCGAGTAGGTGCTGCACCGGCGGGGCGGCTTCGCGCTTTCCTGTGGCTCGGGCGGCCACAAGTGGTTGACCTATCAATCATCGCCCAACTAAAGGACCGCGGAGGCGCTCCGCTCGGAGCTCGCCGCACGCCTGCAGAGCGAGTCCTCTCTGTCGCCCGGCGGCTATGCCGTTCTCCTGGCCCTACGTGAGGCGCACGGGCACCTGCTGCGCGCCTCCGTGCTCGCCTCCCGCATCGGCTGGCAGCGCAGCCGCCTTTCGCACCATCTCCGGCGCATGGAACGACGAGGACTCATCCGCCGCGCGGAGTGCGCCGACGACAGCCGGGGCGCCGAGGTGGTGCTGACGGCCGAGGGTGCTGACGCGTTTCGGCGGGCGTCCCTTCCCCACCTGCGTGCCGTCCGTGAGTTGTTCGTCGGCCCCGTTACGTCGGCCCAGCTCACCGCGGCCGAGCAACTCGCGAAGACGCTGCGGACACGTTTGGAGTCAGTGCGGGACGCCTGACCGCTCCTCGCCCGACCGCATGGCCAAGTGGCCCGCCCGGCCCGTCGTTCCGCAGGCGCAGCCGGATGGACCCTTTACCGGTGATGATCATCCCTAGAGGCCAGAGCTTCGCCAGAGCGCGCACACTCACGACACTGTGAGCGGTCCGTCCCTCGTGGTGTCACACTGATCTCACGCTTGGCGAACGGCGAGGGGGTCCGAAGCACTTGACACGTCAACGGTTGACATGTCATCCTTCTTGGAACTTCCCCCACAGAACTGAGGACAGACACCCCATGGGTGTGCCATCAGAGGGGGCCATATTGCCGGCGAGGAGCGACCCCATGTCGCACAAGAACTCTCAAGTGAAGCCTCCGCTCAATCAGCGCGTGCTGGCCATCGGCATCCGCGCTGATGCGTTTGCGCC
>NZ_JBWLKM010000193.1:0-3341 GCF_059026085.1 Streptomyces sp. a15
CGACGATCGCGAAGACTCTGGTGGTGACGGAACGGGCGGTTCACAAGCACATCGGGAACGTGTTCCTGAAGCTGGGGTGACCTTCTCGCCGTTCGGGGCGACGAACACGATCCGGGCGCTGGCCCCGTCCGCCGCCGACCCGGGGAAGCGCTCTTCGAGCAGGTCGAAGGCCTTCTGGGACTCGATGCCGGGCATGGTGAACCCGTCGGAGGCGGCGGCGGGCGCCTTGGCGGCGGCGACGCCTACGGCGGCCAGGGCCGCGATCCAGAGCAGGGTGACGAACCAGCGCCATCTGAAGGCCAGTCGGCCTACGTGGTACAGGAGAGTGGCCATGGCAGGGGATGCCTCCACAACAGCGGGACGGGACGGGAAACGGTGGGATCCGTGTGATCTCCACGATTCCGTCCGCCGTGTGTGGCCACGAGGGAGTGGGTTACCGAGTGTGGGGTGTAGCGGGCTACACCATCAGCCCGCGTGACGTCCCGTCAGCTCGCCAAGCGGCAGCGTGTGCTGGGTCTGGAGGACCTTCGCGCGCAGGTACCGGACGTTGTGCGTGTTCTGGAAGACGCCGGTGGGGACCTGATCGCGGACGTGGATGCCGAGGTCCCTCAACTGCCCTGCCTTGTCGGGGTTGTTGGACAGCAGGTCGAGGCTGTTGATGCCGAGCGCCTGGAGCATCTGGGCGGCCGCCGTGTAGTCGCGGGCGTCCTCGGGCAGGCCCAGCGCGGTGTTGGCGGCGTAGGTGTCGAGGCCCTGGTCCTGGAGGGCGTACGCGTCGAGCTTGTTGTAGAGGCCGATGCCGCGGCCCTCCTGGCGGAGGTAGAGCAGCACGCCGCCGCGGTCGGCTATCCGCTCGACGGCCTCGCGCAGCTGCGGGCCGCAGTCGCAGCGGGCCGAGCCGAAGACGTCGCCGGTCAGGCACTCGGAGTGCAGGCGGACGAGGGGGGTGGGGGCGGGGGTGGCGGTTGCGGTGGTGCCGGGGGCCGGGTTCCCGAGGACGATCGCCACGTGTTCCTGGCCGTCGGCCAGGCCGTGGAAGGTGACGACCTCGGTGTCGACGCTGTAGCCGTCGTGGAAGCGCAGCGGTACGCGGACGCGGGAGCGGGGGGTGGCGGCGGGGAAGTCGGGCATGCGGGTTCTCCCGGGTCCGGTGGTCAGAAGCGCGGGATCTGCTTCAGTTTTGAAGCAGATCCACGCGTTGGACCCTACCCCATGCTTTAAATTTGAAGCAATCGGTTTGTGGTGTGGCTCACGAGCAGGAAGGGGACGAGCGCCGGCGCCACGGGACCCCCTCCGGCGCGGACTGGGCGTCGTCGCCCTGGAGGCCCTCGGCGATGCCCGTGCAGATCTCCTCCAGCTGCTCCACCTGTTCGTCGGTGAGCCGGTCGAAGAGGGAGGCGCGGACCGTCTCGACATGGCCGGGCGCGGTCTGCTCCAGGGTCGTCATGCCCTCGTCCGTCAGGACCGCGACGGTGCCGCGCTTGTCCCAGCGGCAGTCCTCGCGCCGCAGCAGCCCGTCCTTCTCCAGGCGCGTCACGGCGTACGTCAGCCGGCTGCGGGTGATCTTCAGCTTCTCGGCGAGATCGGTCATGCGCAGCCGGCGCTCGGGCACCTCGGAGAGGTAGGCCAGGATGGTGTAGTAGAGGTGCGGCATGCCGGCCTCCTGCTGGAGCTGCCGGTCGATCGCGTCCTCCAGGAGTTGCGTCGCGGCGATGTACGCGCGCCAGGCGCGCTGCTCCTTCGGGGTGAGCCAGCGAGTCGTCATGCCCCCAGTGTAGGTTTGCTTCAAACTTGAACCAAGCCCGCCGTGACGTGAACCACGCCCGCCGTGCCGCCGCCTTCGAGAGGGACCGCGCCGATGCCCCACCCATACGTCCTCCTCTCCGCCGCCGTCTCCCTCGACGGCTACCTGGACGACACCGGCCCCGACCGCCTGCTGCTCTCCGGCCCGGCCGACTTCGACCGGGTCGACGAGGTGCGGGCGTCCGTCGACGCGATCCTGGTCGGCGCGGGGACGATCCGTGCCGACAATCCGCGGCTGCTGGTCAACTCGGCGGAGCGGCGGGCGGCCCGGGTGGCCGCGGGCAAGCCGGAGTATCCGCTGAAGGTCACGGTCAGCGGGTCGGGGGACCTGGATCCGGCCGCGAACTTCTGGCACACGGGCGGCGAGAAGATCGTCTATACGACGGAGAAGGGCGCGGCCCGGGCTCGTGCGGCGGGACTGGCGGCGGACGTGGTGCCCCTCGGTGCCGAACTCGACTGGCGGCGGCTGCTGGAGCACCTGCACGACGTCCGTGGGGTCCGGCGCCTCATGGTCGAGGGCGGCGGGCAGATCCACACCCAGCTGCTGCGGCAGGGACTCGCCGACGAACTCCAGCTGGTGCTGGCCCCGCTGTTCGTGGGCGACCCGGACGCACCCCGCCTCTTCGGCCCCGGCCCCTACCAGGGCGGACGCCTCCGGCTGGTGTCCACCCGGCCGGTCGGAGACGTCGTCCTGATGCGCTACGAGCCGACGGCACCGGGCAGCGGCCTTCACGCCTCCGCCGCCGACCACCGCTGGCTCGCCCTCGCCTGCGAACTGGCGGCCCTGTGTCCGCCCTCGGATACGGCGTTCAGCGTGGGGGCGGTGGTGGTGGCGGCCGACGGTACGGAGCTGGCGCGCGGCCACTCACGGGAGGGCGACGACCCCGTCGTCCACGCGGAGGAGGCGGCCCTCGCGAAGATCACGCCGGGTGACCCCCGGCTGGCCTCCGCGACGGTGTACAGCAGCCTGGAACCGTGCGCCCGCCGCGCGTCCCGGCCGGCGCCGTGCGCGCGGCTGATCCTGGACGCGGGGGTACGGCGGGTGGTGACGGCGTGGCGCGAGCCGGACACGTTCGTCGCGGGGGCGGACGGGAGCGGGGTGCTGGTGGCCGAGGGTGCGTCGGTCGTCGTCCTCCCGGAGTACGAGGCGGTGGCGAAGGCGCCGAATCGGCATCTGCTGGGCTGAGGGGGCGGGCGATGCCTGCGGCGGCCTGCGTGGGCTCGGTGGGGGTGTGCGTAGCGCCTGCCGTTGCGTTTGGGGTCGGGGCCGTGTCGGGGGGTGTCCGTCCTCGGAACGGCGCGGAATCGGTCACCTACCAACGCGCCCGTGTTGACGCGCCAACCGCTGCGGGCGGACACCCCCCGACACGTCCCCTTGCCGCCGTACGCGAGTGCGGACAATCCGGGCAGCCGGCGCCGATGCGACTTCCGTCCCGCGGATGGCGTACACTGAAGACACAACGACGCGGGGTGGAGCAGCTCGGTAGCTCGCTGGGCTCATAACCCAGAGGTCGCAGGTTCAAATCCTGTCCCCGCTA
>NZ_JBWLKM010000194.1:0-3218 GCF_059026085.1 Streptomyces sp. a15
CCGGTCTCCCGGTGGGTGAACTCGATCCAGACGTAGCCGAGCGCGCTGTCCTGCCCGCGGAAGAGCAGGTTGGACTTCATCGTGCGGTCCTCGGCGGCGAACGGGTTGAGCCGCTTGGGGTCGATACGGCCGTCGAGGACGAACGGGAAGAGGACTTCGAGCGCCTTGGTCTTGCCCGATCCGTTGGGGCCGCGCAGCACCAGCCAGCCGCCGGCGAAGGAGAACTCCTCGTCCCGGTAGTCCCACAGGTTGACGATTCCGGCACGGGTGGGGACGAACCGGGCGGATGAGAGGGGAGTGGGGGTGCTCACGGAGTCGGGTCCTTGGCGGTGTCTTCAGCGAACAGGACGGTCTGGGCCGGTGGTTGGAGGGCGCTACGCGTCTTCACCCGAGCGGTGACCCCGCGGTAGCGGGCGAGGAGGGGAAGGGCGAGGGCCCCGCCGTCGACCCGGACGATCAGCGACATGGCGGCCAGCAGGCCGAGCGCCTGGCCGAGCAGCCGGTCCGGGTCACCGCGCAGGTCGGCGGCGAAGCCCGCGCCGTACTCGGCGGTGATCTCCTTGAGCCTCCCCCGGAGCCAGGAGTCCGTGACGAAGGGATACCGGGCCTCCCCCGGCTCCTGACCCACGTCGCCGGACACCTCGTACACCAACTCCTCATCCCGCTCGGCGAGTTCGGCGACCATCCCCCGCGACGGCAGAGCGCCGTCGATGCGCCGGGCGCGCGCCGCGAGGCGTTCGGCGACGGTGGGCGCGGGCAGCAGTTCGAGGGCGTGCCGTCCGGAACGCTGCACGGCGGCGCTGATCCGGGCGGCGAGCAGCAGCGCGGCCTGTGCGACGGTACCGCCGCCGGGGAAGCGGATGTCGGACAGCCGCCCGGAGGTGTCGATGAGCGCCACGCCCTCGGCCCGCCGCTCCACCGTCAGCCCGGTCAGCCGCTCCAGGTCCTCGGCGAGGGCGGGGGCCCGCAGCTGGCCCAGGAGCTCGGTGTCGGCGTCGGCGTAGTACGCGACCGGGTTCTCCAGCACCAGACGGCGGGCGCGGCGGGCCTGGTCACGGCGCTGAGCGGCACGCCCGGCGGACATGCCCAGCGCGCCGGCCGAGTCCAGGAGCGCGGTGACCGAGGTCAGATGCTGCAGGACGCGGGTCGGGTGGTGGACTGCGAGGAGGATCTCCCGGTCGATGTCGTACAAGGCCTCGGCACGCTCGGGATCGCCGGCCCAGGCGGTGGCGGAGCCGTCGGCGAGGGTGAGCGCACCGCGTTCGGTGAGCCAGGTGACGGCGTCGACGAAGGCGTCCCGGTCGGGTTTGCGCGCGGTGTCCAGGCCGAGTCCGTCGATGCGTACGGCGTCGGCGGCCACCGCGTCGGCCAGTTCCCCCAGCGCCACCTGCGCGCCGTGCCGGCCCAGCGCCGCGAGGGCGAGGACGAGGTAGGCGTAGCGGCGCCGGCCGAAGGGCCGTCCCGCGCGGGTGAGGGCCGGGCGGGTGGCGTCCAGGCCGTCCTGGGCCCGCTGGAGCCGGGCGGTGTCGGCGGTGGTCACGAGCCGGTACCCGAGCACGTCCATCAGATCGGTGCGCAGCTGCTCGGCCCAGCGGCGCACGGTCGCCAGCGCCGCCCTGTCCGGGTACCCGGGCGTGACCAGTGGATGCCGCAGGACGAGCCGTACCGCTTTCTGGTAGTCGGCGAGTTCGAGCAGGGAGACGCCCTCGGCGACACGGCTCATGCGGTGACCTCGCTCATGCGGTGACTTCCAGGCGCAGCCCGTCGAGATGGAGGCGGCCACGCACGGTGTCGACGGTGGTGGAGCCCTCGGCGGGGGTGAGGGTGAGCCGTACCCCGTGGGCGGCGCCGGAGGCCGCGGTGACCCGGCGGCTGGCGGGGACTCGGGCGGCGAGGGCCACGTCCAGCAGGGCGAGCAGCGCCCGCGTCTCGGGCTCGTCGAGCGTCCGGCCGTACACCCCGTCCGACGCGAGGGAGTTCGCGGCACTGCGCCGCTCGGCCTGTTCCTTGAGCTGCTCGGCGCGGAGCAGCGCCCGCCGGTCGTCGTCGCGGTCGATGCGGCCGGGGCCGTACAGGGCGGGGGTGCGGCCGGACTGGACCAGGGTGCGGGCGAGTTCGACCGGTTCGGCCTCCCACCAGGACGTACGCCCCGGGATCCGCTCGGGGTCAGCGTACGGGACGGCGATGTGGCGGGGCGCGCCGAGCCCGAAGACCGCCTGGAACAGGGCGTGCGCGTCCTCGTCGCTCTCGCAGGAGGTGAACCACTGGGCGAGATGGCGCAGTTGGCTCTCCCGGCTCACCCCGCCCCGGCGCGCCTCGGTGACCCGGCGCAGCAGGGCGAGGACGGAGCGGATCGCGGTGACGGTGGCGTCCTGCAGCCGCTCGGTCTCGCTGTGCTCGCGCTCGGCGAACCAGTGGACGATGCCGTCCCACCGGTGCCGCCAGTCGGCCAGCCGCTCGGCGGGGCTGCGGAAGAGCCGTTCGTCGGCTTCGGCCGCGTACTCGATCATGCGGTCCACGCCGGTGGCCGCGGCCTTCTCGACCGCTTCGGCGAGCAGCGGGGCGTAGCGGCCGAGCTCGGCGGTGAACTCCCGCATGTGCGCGAGGAGCGTGTCCTTGTGGGCGAGGAACACCTCGGGCCGGGTGTCGTTGGTGCGCGCCAGATCGCCCAGCATGAGGTAGAAGCGGGCGGCGCGCTGGGCCATCTCGTTCAGCACGGAGTCGAGACGGCCGAGCTTGCGGTACACCTCCTCGCCGTCGCCCGCGGCGTTGGCCTCGGCCAGCGCACGCAGGTCGCCGAGGATGTCGGGGAAGACGAGGCGGGAGAGCTGGGCATCCTCCAGGCTGGCGCCGAGTACATCCTCCACGGCCCGGTACGCCCGGTATCCGGCCTGGGTGAACTGGTACACGTAGTGGCGGTTGCGGTACTCGGCCAGGTTTGCGGCGCGCGTCCCGTCGTACGACCGGTCCAGAACCTGCCACTCCGCGAGCGCGTCGAGCAGCGGCTGCACACCGGCCAGTCCACCGACAGCGCCCGCCGCGGGATGGTCGACGGCGAGCCGCTCCAGCAGTCCCACCGCGTCCGAAGCATGCAGCAGCACCTGGTAGTTGGCGCGTCCGCGGTCGAAGGCCCGCAACAGCCACAGGTATTCGTGGCGCTTCTCGGCGGCGGCGAAGTGGAACAGCCGCAGCCGGTCGTCGAGGGAGAACGCGTCGAT
>NZ_JBWLKM010000195.1:0-3105 GCF_059026085.1 Streptomyces sp. a15
CTCGCTTCTTGGCAGTGTCGTGCTTCCACGACCCGAGTAAAGGGCGCTCCGCCTCCGGCTCCGCGTCGGCTGCGCCGATCGGCCTGCGGCCGGCCCTTGACTCGGCTCGTTCCAGCACGGGTGAGAAGCGAGCGAGCGGCCCGGAAAGACGGGGGTGAACTGCCGACTTGTATAGGGGTAGCGGGACGCGGTCGGGTAGGCCGCTCGTAGCGTGCCGTAGGACGCCGGGCCGACCACGTGTGGCGCGTCATGATCGCCGATGAGCGCGGAGCCAAGTCCTGCCCCGCTCAAGCGGCTTGACAAGACACAGAGGCACCCCGGGTTTGATGGAGACATCGAAGACCCGGAAGGATGCCGATCATGGCTGCTCCCCGTAAGTACCCCGACGAACTGCGTGAGCGTGCGACGCGGTTGGCGGTCGAGGCCCGCAAGGATCCGGCCGGCCGTGCCGGTGCGATCAAGCGGATCGCCGACCAGCTGGACGTGCACCCCGAGGCCCTGCGCGGCTGGATCAAGCGTGCCGAGACGGACGAGGGCATCGTTCCCGGCACCACCAGCACCGATGCCGTGGGGCCCGGGTGGGCGGTTCCTTGGGTGGGTGTCCGAGGGCCGGCGTTGTTCGCCGTGGTGGCGGTAGCGATTGACCCACTTCGATGCGGTCGCTCTGGAGATGCCCATCTCTGCGGCGACGTGCGCGATGGGCCGCGTGGGGCAACGCTTGACCAGACGCCGGGTCCTTCAACACTCAGGGGTGCGTTGGCGTGCGTCATGGCGTGGCCTGAGTGTTGGGGAATGCGTTGCGTCGGGCCCCGGCGATGATGAGCAGGCTGACTGCTCCGAGGGCGGCGGCTGACACGGCGACCACGGTGACGCCAGAGCTTTGCAGCAGGAGACCGCCGATGATGCCACCAAGGGCCATCGCGGCGTTCCAGAGGGTGACGAGGACGGCTTGTGCGGTGTCAGCGGCAGCGGTGCTGCGCCGCATTCCGGCTTGTCCGGCTGCGGTTTGCAGCAAGGTCGGGGCACCGCCCCACCCCAGGCCCCAAAGAACAGCGGCGGCCCAAACGATCGTGTGTGTTGTGGTGACGGCAAGAACTGCGGTGGCGAGAGTGAACAGCACCGCGCCGGTGACCATCAGAGTCCGTAGCCTGCGGTCGACATGGCGTCCGACGTACCAAATGCTCACCAGGCATGCGACACCGAAAGCAAGGAGAACTGCGTCGGTCGCTGACCCGAGCCCGGCGTGCTGTAGGTAGGGAGCGATGTAGGCGTAGATGATCGTGTGCCCGAGAACGAACGTCGTGACCGTGACCATGATCGCGGCGACACCGGGCACCGCCAGGGTCTGCCGCAGGGGCGACTTCGCTGATTCTGGTGCGGGGTCCGAACGGTCGATGTCAGCCTGCTCAATGGCAGGTTGCCCCACGTCGGGGACGGACACGCTGATCCAGCCGATGACGGCAAGAGTGACCAGGGAGACAGCGCCAAACGCCGCCCGCCATCCCACCTGTTCACCGATCAGCGTGCCGGCCGGAACCCCCAAGGACAACGCCACAGGGATCCCGGTCATCGCCACCGCGATGGCGCGCCCTTCCGAGCCGGCAGGTGCGATACGACGGGCGTAGCCAGCGAGGATAGCCCACGCCAGGCCCGCGGCCACGCCGGCGAGGAACCGGCCCGCAAGCAGGACGATGTATCCCGTTGCGGCCGCAGTCAGCGTGTTGGCCACCAGGAAGACGGCCATGGCGCCGAGCAGCAGTGGTTTCCGCGGAACAGATGCTGTCGCCGTGGCGAGCGGGATCGCGGTCAACGCCGTACCGGCCGCATAGACGGTGACGGCCTGGCCGGTAGCACCCGAACTGGTGCCCAGTGAGGCCGACATCTCGGGCAGCACACCGGCAGGCAGAGTCTCGGTCAAGCTCGTGATGAAGACGGCAGTCCCCAGTGCCAACAGCGCCGACCATGGCAGGCCGACCTGTCGCGTACGAGACTGTGTGTCAGAAGACGTGGTGGTCATGGCCCGAATCTTGGAACCTTCACATAGATGTGATGGTCAAGTCGAGGTGCGCCGAGTAGTTTCGGCGGGTGTGAGGATCGGTGAATTGTCGCGACTGACGGGTGCGTCCCGTCGGCTACTTCGCTACTACGAGGAGCAGGGGCTGATTGTCCCGGACCGGGGGGCGAACGGGTATCGGGAGTATGACGACCGCTACGTGGACCGGGTCAACCAAATCCGTGGCCTGCTGGATGCGGGGCTCCCCACTCGCATCATCAAGCAGATCCTTCCGTGCCTGGACAAACCTCGATCGATTCACTTTCCCGATGCAACACCGGAGATGCTGGCCTTGCTGGCCGCCGAGCGGGACCGGCTCACCGAGCGGATCGACGTACTCATCCGCAACCGTGATGCGATGAGCGAGTACCTGGCTGAAGTCGGACAATGCCGAGCGCTGGCGCCTGCCAGCTCTCACGGAACATCGAACTCCCCGTCGGTGGTGTCAGCAACGTCATGACCCGCAACAAATAGCCCTCTTCCAGAGGCGCCGCCCGCAATTGGAGGGTTTGGGCCACGCCCAGCTACCCACCTGGGCTTTTCCATCCCGATCTTGACCCAAACCCTCCAATTGCGCACCATCCGGCGTATCTGAGCTGCTCGGGTCCCTACTTGCTCACTGCGAGCCGCCCCCGGATCGACGCACCCCACTCACCGTCAGCCGTTGAGCTCACCCGGCGTGCCGCCACCCAACCGATGCGCCCACCGCGCACCGCCCACCACCAACCGACCACCGACCGCAAGCCGCCAACCAGCCCGGCGTGCCGGCACCCGGCCGATGCGCCGCACCACCCACGCACCGCAAGCCGCCAAGCCCACCCGGCGTGCAGGCGAGACGCGAGCGCGCCCCGCAACGCCGGGCCTCCGGAAACCCACCCAAGGGACCGCTCACCCGGGCCCCCGTCTTTCCGGGCCGCTCGCTCGCTTCTCACCCGTGCTGGAACGAGCCGAGTCAAGGGCCGGCCGCAGGCCGATCGGCGCAGCCGACGCGGAGCCGGAGGCGGAGCGCCCTTTACTCGGGTCGTGGAAGCACGACACTGCCAAGAAGCGAG
>NZ_JBWLKM010000196.1:0-3073 GCF_059026085.1 Streptomyces sp. a15
TGGGGTTTCGGCCGGTGCGGCGAGAGTGCGTGCCGGGCGCTGTGGGTGCTGTGCGGGACTTTCGAAACACCCCCTAGCCATCGCGCCCGCGTCGGGCAGACCTGGGGCCCGGCCTGGCCGCGCCAGTACGCTGACCTGCCGAGGTGGCTGGAAGGCGTCACCCGTCCGGCCGGACGTGGCCTCCGCGTCCCGAGCCATCTGTCACCGAAACGGTCGGGGCATCCGGGGCAGAAGGGTTCACGGACCCCGAGCCGCCGATCAGGCTCTCGTCAATGCACCGAGACAAGGGTGGCCGACGCCTGGGAGCACACTGACATGCCGGGCGCTGAGCCAGGCGCCTTCTCGCTAGCGGCTGCCACCCTCCGGGTGTAGCGTCGTGATCCAGCAGTCGTGGTTCCGAAGTCCCGTTCGCCCGTGATCGCCATCACGGGCGTTCGTGCGTTTCAGCGCCTCTCCGGACCAGGGCGATCACCTCCCGGGCACGCAGGGTGCGGGCCCGGTTTCCCTCGAAGGAGACGGTCATGGCCAAAGGCACTGTCAAGTGGTTCAACAGCGAGAAGGGCTTCGGCTTCATCGAGCAGGAGGGCGGCGGCCCCGACGTCTTCGCCCACTACTCCAACATCGCCGCCCAGGGTTTCCGCGAGCTGCAAGAGGGCCAGAAGGTCGAGTTCGACGTCACCCAGGGCCAGAAGGGCCCACAGGCGGAGAACATCCGCCCTGCCTGATCGCCCCGCTGCGGCAAGGCTCGGTGCACCGACTTGAGGACGCCGGGCCTTGCCGCCTGCCGCATCCGGGCAGCAGGCCGGTGTCCCAGGCCGAGCCCGGTCCGTCACTGGGTGCGGCTCAGGACCGCTAAGACTGCAGATGCGAGATGACCCAGGCGCGGCTGCGGGGCCCTGTGCCTGGCGGGAGGCGTGGACCGCCCGCGGCACGAGCCCCGTGGAGTTCGTCCAGACCCGCTCACGCCTCGCTCGTGTCCCCGCGGCCGCAAGCCGCGGGGACACGGTCTGGCCCGCCGGCCGTTCCCGGGCACAGATCCCAGCGAACGGGAAGAGACGCCACGCCCGGCAGCAACGGTGAATACGCGAGCACGATGCGAACGCGCTTCCTCAAGCCGAGGGCGGCGAGCCCCGGGCCGCCCGCGAGGTTGCACGGCACAGCGCCGCAACCTACTCCAGCAAGCCGCTCCTACTCCAGCAAGCCGCTACTACCGCGGGACCACTCTGTGACGACGCACCACGCCGAGGGCGGCGGCGACAGTCGCTGTCCGTATGCGGAGGCTGGACTCGTCCTCCGGCCCAGGCGTCACCTGACGGCGCTTGGCCCGTTCGACTGCCGCAGCAGCAGGTCGGCGAACGGGGTGATCTCTGCCGCCTTGAGTGGGTGGTCGAAGTTGACGGTGCGATGGCAGCCCGGTGGTCATCCAGCAAGCGCTCACATGGTCAGAGCCACCCCACGTGCTTGAGAGAGTGGGCACGACGTGCGTGATCGCGTGGAACGCGACGGGGGCCATCTCATTTGGCCTGCAGAAAGGTCCCGTCATGGGGATACCCGTCGGGTGTAGCTCTCCCTCTGGGAAGATCGCCATGCCCAGGCTCCAGGCCGAAAATGTGATGCACGCCGTGTTTCCCGGCCCCTAGGGTGGCGCCCATGCCGACAATTGCCTCTCCGTTGTCCGCGTATCCCCCGTTGAACGTGCAGGTGCACACACCCCGGCTGCCCTTGCCGGGGGCGACAGATGAGCTCTTGGAGCGCCTGGTCCCCACGGTCCGCAAGGGTGTGGTCACGCAGCCTTCGTGGCCCTTTGACGATCCGATGTCCCTCTATGAGGACGGCCCGGAGCGCGAGTGGGGCTGGCTACAGGGGGTGTGGCGGGGCCGAGGCCGGGTCAGCGCGAGCCTTTGGCGGCTGTACTTTGTCGTGGTCATCGACGGCGAGCCGGTGGGCATGCAGGATCTGATCGGCACCGACTTCGCCACATTCGGAACGGTCACCACATTCTCCTGGCTCAGCCCGGAGGTGCGGGGTGGCGGCTTGGGCAAGGAGATGCGGCAGGCGGTGCTGCATCTGGCGTTCGATGGGTTGGGGGCCCGTGAGGCGAGCAGCGATGCCTTCTTCGACAACCATCCCTCGAACCGTGTCTCCCAAGCTCTGGGTTACGTGCCGAACGGCGTCAGCTGGGACACCCGGCGCGGCGAGCCGGCGGAGATCAAGCAACGGAGGCTGACCCGCGAGCAGTGGATCAAGCGGCGTCGCGAGGACATCGAACTCGTCGCCGTTGGCGACTGCCTGCCAGTCCTCGGGATTGCCCCGCCACCAGCTGACTGATCAACAAGCCACCCGGGGAAGGCCCGCCTTATCCTCGCGTGGGCCGCCGGCCTCACCTTCGCCTGGATCGACACCAGAGCTGACTACCTCACAACAAGATTCAGGATCTTCCCAGAGGAAGAGCTACACCCATACCCGCCATAGTCCGGTCCGCGACACGGCCGCCGCGGTCAGGCGCTGCGCGGTCGGCGTCCCGACGTCTTCTTCGCCGTCGTCCTCTTGGTGGTCTTCTTGGTGGTGGCCTTCTTGGCCGGCTCCTTCTTCGCGGCCGCCTTCTTCCTCGTGGTCTTCTTCGCAGGCAGGTCGTGCACGTCGGCTTCCGTGCCTTCGTCGCGGGATGCCTTGGCCTGCTGCACGGACTGGGTCAGGGCGGCCATGAGGTCCAACACCTTGCCCGGCTCCCCGGGTCCGGCGCCTCGGGCAGCTCACGGTCCTCCCGCTTCGCTTCGATGATCTTCGCCATGGCGTCGGTGTAGGCGTCCCGGAACTGTGGCCCGTCGAGAATCAGGGCGAGCGCGCCCTCGATCTCGTCCGACCACCGCATCGCGTGCAGCACGATCACGTCCTCGCACACCTTCCGAGCGGAATTGCACTGGAGCAGCTACATCGCGACGCGAGCCTAGGACCTCGCTCTTCCTGAATAATCGCCGGTCAGGCCAGGAGTTCATTGTCAATCCCCTCGGACTGTGGAGATCTTCTAAGCGGCCAGCTCCAAGGCGGAGTTGGCTCGGTGGTCGTGTTCGTA
>NZ_JBWLKM010000197.1:0-2987 GCF_059026085.1 Streptomyces sp. a15
ACGCCCTTCAGCGCGGCGGTCACGTCGGCGATGGTGAGCAGGTCACCGACGAAGACCTCGGCCCCGGCCTGCCGGAGCGAGTGCGCGCGTTCGTCGTCCTGCCGTACGAACGCGCGCACCGGGTGCCCTTGTTCGAGCAGCATGTCGACCATCGTTCGGCTCACACCGCCGATTTCGCCGGCGGCACCGGTGATCAGGATGGGGTTGCGCTCTGGCATCAAGGTGTCCTCTGTCTGGTTGGGGTGGGTCAGTTGTTCGGAAGGTCGGGGAGGTGGGCGGCGACCGTCGTGCCGGGTGGCCGTCTCCGTGCGAGCCTGCGCGTCAGCCGGCCAGGCGGTTGATCTTGCGGATCTGCTTGTCGAAGGCCCGGGCGGGAACGAGACGGCGCAGTGTGCTCACGCGTCCGGCCGTGGGGCCGGCGGTGTAGCGCAGCTTCGGCCTGGCGTCGGTCGCCGCCGCGACGATCGCCTTGGCGACGACGGCGGGTTCGTCGCCGTCCCTGATCGCCTCCGCCAGCACGCGGTCGACGGTCTGCCGCTGCTTCGCGTAGGCGTGCAGGGGTGTGTCCGGCTTCGCGCTGTTCGCCTCGAATCCGGTCCTGGTGTAGGCGGGTTCGACGAGGAGTGACCGGATGCCGTGTTCCCGGACCTCGTGGTCCAGGGACTCGGAGTAGCCCTCGATCGCGTGCTTGGAGGCGGCGTAGACGGCCATGTACGGCTGGGGCATGAATCCGAGCACGGACGAGATGTTGATGATGCGCCCGCGTTTCTGGGCGCGCATGTACGGCAGGACCTCGGTCACCATGCGCATGACCCCGAAGACGTTGGTCTCGAAGACGCCCTGAGCCTGCGCGACGGAGGTTTCCTCCGCCGCACCCGTCGAGCCGACGCCGGCGTTGTTCACCAGGACGTCGATCCGCCCGAACCGCACGATCACCTCCTGGACCGCGCCGGTGACCGAGGCGTCACTGGCCACGTCGAGGCCGAGGAACGTCACACCGTCGAGCGGGGTGATACGTGAGGTGTCGCGACCCGTGCCGACCACGCCGAAACCGCCGCGGCCAGTGCGAGCGCGGTTTCCCTCCCGATGCCGGATGAGGCCCCCGTCACCAGTGCCACCGGCCGATCTGTCGTCATCATGCACTCCCGCGCCCATTGAAAAACTGATCGGTTTCCTGTCAGCGTAAA
The DNA here is from genome assembly GCF_059026085.1 of Streptomyces sp. a15. Taxonomy (NCBI): domain Bacteria; kingdom Bacillati; phylum Actinomycetota; class Actinomycetes; order Kitasatosporales; family Streptomycetaceae; genus Streptomyces; species Streptomyces sp. A15. The sequence goes on from NZ_JBWLKM010000197.1 coordinate 1,188, forward strand.
CCGATCGGTTTCCGTGTGCAAGTTCAAGCAAGGAGAAGGACGGCATGACCGGATCAGTGCGCAGGAGAGGCGCGAGAGCGTCATCCGCGCGGCGATCGCCGAGTTCGCGATCGCCGGCTACCACGGCACCAGCACCGCGGCGATCACCAGGCGGGTCGGCGGCACCCAGCCGCATCTCTTCCGGCTCCTCCCGGACAAGAAGGCGATCTTCGTCACCGCTTTGACGCGGAGCATGGAAGACACTCGCCTGGCTTTCGAGAGGGCGGCCGACGGGGCGGAAGGCAGCGAGCGGGCCCTCCAGGCCATGACGAGCGCCTACGCGCAGCTGATCTCGACGCGCCCCGAAACGCTCGTGATGCAGATTCAGGGATATGCCGCCGTGGCGGCCGCCGAGGCGCAGGGCGATGACCTGATCGGCGAGGTCGTCCGGGCCGACTGGATGGGGATCCGGGAGACCGTGCACCCAGCGCTGGGTGCCGATACCGACCGGACCGCAGGCTTCTTCGCCTGCGGCATGCTCGGCAACACTCTTGCGGCTATGGGGCTCCCCGAATGCCGGGCGGTAGGGAAGCGTTCTGGAGGGGCGATGCGTCAGCGCATGCCTGCCGCGTCGAGCAGGGTGATCACCGTGGGCGCGATGAGCCCCGTCAGCTTGTCCGCTCCGATGCCCGCGCGGGCGCTGGCACCGTCGGAGACCATGCTGAGCTGCCGGGCCAGCAGATCGGGATCGCTCGCCCCGCCGTGCTCGGCCTCGGCGCGGAAGAAGGCGGTCAGGCTCTCCTTGGTCCCATGGGCGACCCGGCTCGCGGGGTGGCTCTGGTCCTTGAGCTCGATCTGCGCGGCCAGGTAGGGACAGCCGTAGAACTCGGGCGCGCGCGACTGCGATTCCACCTGCTCGAAGACGTGCAGGATCCGCTCCCGGGGGGAACGGCCGTCGTCCGCCGCGGGCAGGAGTGCTGCCACGTAGGCGGAAGTGCGCTGCTCCAGACTCGCCGCGAGCAGTTCGTCCTTGCTCTCGAACAACTGGTACATGGAGCGCTTCGACACTCCCGCCGCCTTGCACAGCGCCTCGACGCCGATGCCGACGCCTTCTCGGTAGGTGAGTGTGGCCGCTGCCTCCAGCAGCCGCTCCCTGGGGCTTGGTTTCACTTTGGTGGTCATACTGCGAGGTTAACTCCATTCCAACAGAATGAAAACCGATCGGTTTCCAGGGTGGAGTTCGGGCGGAGTCCGGGCGGAGGCTCGGCGACGGCCTGGGGGAAAGGCCGTCGCCGAGCCCTGATGGTGTGCGCCTGTCGTCCCCGGCAGGGCGACACACACCGGGACCACTCCGAGTAATGGCCCCGTCCTGGGGGATGTTGGGGGTGGCTTTCGCTATGCCGGGACCGCCGTCTTCTCGGGCTTCGTCTCGACCGGGATGCGGTGCAGCCCTTTGCGGTCGTACCACCCCACGCCGAAGCCGAACAGTGCGGCCGCCACGAGGCCGACCGCCATCATGACCCAGCCCCGGGTCAGCCCCGCGTCGCCCTGGGCGTCGTAGTAGAGGATCGAGCGAATACCACCGGTGATCTGCCGCAGCGGCTCGAACTCCGCGAGGAAGCGGTAGAAGCCGGGCAACGCCTCGATGGGGGTGGTGGCCCCGGCCGTCGGCACCGCCATCCCGATGAAGACCAGCGTGACCACCAGCATGCCGGGCGTGCCGAAGACCGCGAGGAGGGTGAGCGCACCGATCCCGGTGACGGCGATGGCGCACACCGAGTACAGCCACAGCAGGGGCAGGTGGGCGGCGTCCATGCCCAT
>NZ_JBWLKM010000198.1:0-2902 GCF_059026085.1 Streptomyces sp. a15
CCGGCCGCGAACGGACAGGCCACGAACCGCTCGGCGGACAGTGCGGCCCGTCCCGGATAGCCACGGGCGAGACCGGCTCCGGCGACGTACAGCTCACCCGTCATGCCGGGAGCGACGGGGTGCAGACAGGCGTCGAGGACGTACACCTGACGGTTCGACAGCGGGCGGCCCACCGGCAGCACTTGGCGGGATTCCTCGCCCGGCTCCAGCAGATGCCAGGTCGCGCACAGCGACACCTCGGTGGGGCCGTACAGGTGCCGCACCCGCACCTCGGGGCAGGCGGCCCGCACCCGCGCCACCGCCCGCCCGGGCACGACGTCACCGCCGGTGAGCACCTCTCGCGCTCCCGTGAAGCACTCCGGCGTCTCCTCGGCCAGGACCCGGAACAGCCCCGCGGTGACGTGCACGTGGGTGACCCCGGCGGCGATGTGTTCCCGCACGGCCGCCGCGTCCACCGCGAGCTCGGGCTCGGCGACCACGACCCGGGCCCCGCTCGCCAGCGGCACCCACACCTCGAACAACGAGATGTCGAAGGCGTGCGGGGCGTGGAACAACACCGAGTCGCCCGGCCCCACCGCCCAGCCGGGGTCCCCGACGAGCGCCGCCGCACTCCGGTGCGGCACGGCAACGCCCTTCGGCGTCCCCGTCGAACCGGACGTGTACATCACGTACGCGAGATCGTCCCCGGTCACCCGCACGGAAGGAGGGCTCGGCTCGCTGCCGCCTTCGAGGACCGACAGGTCGTCCAGCAACACCACTCGGCCCGGCACGTCGTCGGGCACGACAGCGCGTGTCCGCCGGGAGCACACCACGGCCGCCGGGTCGCAGTCCCTGAGCAGGAACGCGATCCGCTCCGCCGGGTACCCGGTGTCGACGGGGACGTACGCGGCCCCGGCCTTCCCCACCGCCAGGAGCGTGATCAGCAGCTCCGCCGACCGCTCCAGCACCACGGCGACCCGGTCGCCCGCGCGTACTCCCCGGTCGGCCAGATGGCGGGCCAACCGACCCGAGGCCGCGTCCAGTTGGACGTACGTCAGCTCCCGCCCGCCGTCGAGGACCGCGACCGCGTCCGGCGCCCGCACCGCCTGTCCGGCGAAGAGTTCCAGGACGGACTCGCACGGTGTCGCGGTCGCGGTCGCGCTCCCGTTTCCGATGACCCAGGTCCGCTCGGTCTCCCGTATCGCGTCGACGCGCCCCACCGGCTGTCGCGGGTCGGCCGCCAGTTGCTCCAGCACCCGGACAAGCCCGCCGAAGATCGCCTCGGCTGCCTCACGGTCGAAGAGGTCGGGGCGGTAGTCCAGCTTGAACAGCATCCGGTCCTTGGGGACGGCGACGAGGGTCAGCGGGTAGTGGGCGGTCTCCTGGCCGGCGGCGAAGCGCAGGCTGAACGCGTCCGGGGCGGCGGGCTCCTCCGGCGGGCGGGGGTAGTTCTCGAAGACGACGAGGGTGTCGAAGACCGCGCCCGGCCCGCCGAGCCGCTGGATCTCGGCGAGGCCGAGGTGCTGGTGGGCGATGAGCGCGGCCTGACGGGTCTGGAGTTCCTTCAGCATCTCCACCAAGGGCCGCTCGCCGTCGAGTTCGACGCGCACGGGCAGGGTGTTGAGGAACATGCCGATCATCGACTCGACGCCCGCGAGCCCGGCGGGGCGCCCGGCGACCGTGGCGCCGAAGACCACGTCCGTACGACCGGAGAGCCGCGCCAGGAGCATGGCCCAGGCGCCCTGGATCAGCGTGTTGACGGTGAGGCCGTGCTGCCGGGCCAGGCCGGCCAACTCCCCGGTCAGCTTCTCGGGGATGTCGGCGATCAGGCTCTCGGGCAGAACGGGCGGACGGCCCGGGTCGGCGGCCACGACCAGCGTGGGCTCCTCGGCGCCGACCAGTTCGGCCCGCCATGCCTCGTGTGCCGCGTCCTTGTCCTGGCGGCCCAGCCAGGCGAGGTAGTCGCGGTAGGAACTGGGCTCGGGAAGTGTCGCGTCGTCGCCGCCGGCCGCGTAGACCGCGGTCAGCTCGTGGAGCAGGACGGGCATCGACCAGCCGTCCATGATGAGGTGGTGGCTGGTGACGATCAGCCGGTGCCGGTTCTCGGCCAGCCGCACGAGGACCAGGCGGAGCAGGGGCGGGGTAACCAGGTTGATGCGGTGCGCCCGGTCCTCGGCGGTCAGTTCCGCAAGCCGGGCCGCCACCGTCTCCTCGTCCAGCCCCGAGAGGTCCTCCACCCGCCAGGGCAGTTCCACATCGCGTGCGATGACCTGCACGGCCTCGCCCGACTTGCGGCGCCGGAAGCCCGCCCGCAGCACCGGGTGCCGGGCGACCAGCGCCTCCCACGACGCCCGCAGCCGGTCGGCGTCGACAGGGCCGTCCAGGTCCAGGAGCCGCTGCCCTTGGTAGACGTCCGGCCCGTCGCTGTCGAAGGCCGCGTGGAACAGCAGGCCCTCCTGCAGCGGCGACAGCGGCCAGACGTCCTCGACCTGGGATCGGGTCATCGCGTAACTCCTCACAGACAAGCGTGTGTCGGGCGGGTGGCCGCCCACAGGCCGGTGTCGGGGGCGGGTGACTACGGGTGCTCGTCGGCGAACTCGGCTTCGAGTTCGTCGACTTCGTCCTGGCCGAGGTCGAGGAGGGGGAAGTCGGACGCCGTGTGGCCGCCTGCCGACGGGTCCACGGTGTGCGCGGCCAGGCCGTCCAGCAGCCGCAGCCAGATCCGGCCGAGCCGTTCGACGGAGGCGGCCTCCAGCGGGCCGGAGGGATGGCTCAACAGCACGGTGAGTTCGGGGCCTTCGACGCTGTCGCGGATCACCGCTCCCGCGTCGAGGGCGTGCTTGACGGGCATGTCGGGGTCGTTCGAGCCGCCGAGGGCGGACGGGCCGGCGGGCTGCCAGGCGGCCACCTGCGTCGCGGGGGC
>NZ_JBWLKM010000199.1:0-2837 GCF_059026085.1 Streptomyces sp. a15
ACGCCCTTCAGCGCGGCGGTCACGTCGGCGATGGTGAGCAGGTCACCGACGAAGACCTCGGCCCCGGCCTGCCGGAGTGAGTGCGCGCGTTCGTCGTCATGCCGCACGAACGCGCGCACGGGGTGCCCTTGTTCGAGCAGCATGTCGACCATCGTTCGGCTCACACCACCGATTTCGCCGGCGGCACCGGTGATCAGGATGGGGTTGCGCTCTGACACCAAGGTGTCTGTCCTCTGTCTGGTGGTGGGGGGAGTCAGCTGTTGAGAAAGCCCAGGAGGTGGTCGGCGACGGTCTTGGGCTGCTCGGTGTGCAAGGAGTGGCCTGCCCGGGGTGCGACGGTCCGCTGGATGGCGCACTGTGAGGCGAAGGGGCTGAGCTTGGTGGCCGCCGCCTCCGCGTGGGTCTGCGCGTCAGCCGGCCAGCCGGTTCATCTTGCGGATCTGCTTGTCGAAGACCCCGGCGGGGGCGACGCGGCGCAGGACCCTCGCGCGTCCGGCCAGGGGGCCGGCGGTGTAGCGCAGCTTCGGTGTGGCGTCGGTCGCTGCCGCGACGATCGCCTTGGCGACGACGGTGGGGACGTCGCCGTCCCTGATCGCCCGCGCCAGCACGCGGTCGACGGTCTGCCGCTGCTTCGCGTAGGCGTGCAGGGGTGTGTCCGGCTTCGCACTGTTGGCCTCGAATCCGGTCCTGGTGTAGGCGGGTTCGACGATGAGCGCCCGGACGCCGTGCTCACGGATCTCGTGGTCCAGGGACTCGGTGTAGCCCTCGACCGCGTGCTTGGAGGCGGCGTAGACGGCCATGTACGGCTGGGGCAGGAACCCGAGTACGGACGAGATGTTGATGATGCGCCCGCGTCGCTGGGCGCGCATGTGCGGCAGGACCTCGTTGACCATGCGCATGACCCCGAAGACGTTGGTCTCGAAGACGCCCTGAGCCTGCGCGACGGAGGTTTCCTCGGCCGCACCCATCGAGCCGATGCCGGCGTTGTTGACCAGGACGTCGATCCGCCCGAACCGCTCGATCACCTGCTCGACCGCAGCGGTGACCGAGGCGTCACTGGCCACGTCGAGGTCGAGGAACGTCACACCGTGGAGCGGGGTGACGCGCGAGGTGTCGCGGCCTGTGCCGGCCACGTCGAAACCGGCTGCGACCAGTGCGAGCGCGGTTTCCTTGCCGATGCCGGATGACGCACCCGTCACGAGTGCCACCGGTCGATTTGTCGTCATCATTACTCCCGTATTCATCGAGAAACCGATCGGTTTCGTCTCACCGTAAACTGATCGGTTTCCGCGTGCAAGTTCGAGCGGGAAATGATCCGGGACGTGTCACCGGCTACCTGCGGATCGATCCGCCGCCAGGACGTCGGCGGCAAGGCGCGTCCGCGCGAGGCCCCGGGCGGTGTTGGGTCAATGGCCCTGCGGGCTCGCGACGCTTCGGCGGCTTGCTGCCTGCGGGACGCTGACTGGTGCCTGCGAGAATGACGGCATGAACAGGGTCAGCGTGTAGGGGTCCACGCGGCTGACCTCGACGTGCCCCGAAACGCTCCTGAAGCAGATGCAGGGATACGACATCGTGGCGGCCGCCGAGGCGCGGCGCGATGAACTGTCAACTCGGGGAGCGCATCAGTCACCGAGTCTTCTGGAACAGGCGATACGTCAGCGCACTCCAGCCGCATCGAGCAGCGTGGTCACCGTGGGCTCGACGAGCCCCGTCAGTGTGTCGGCTCCGATCCCCGCGCGGGCGTTGGCGCCGTCGAAGACCAGGATCAGCTGCCGGGCCAGGAGGTCGGGATCGCTTGCCCCGCCCTGTTCGGCCTCGGAACGGAAGAACGCCGTGAGATTGGCCTTGATCCCGTGGGCCACCCGGCTCGCGGGGTGGTTCTGATCTTTGAGCTCGATCTGCACAGCCAGGTACCGACAGCCTCGGAACTCGGGCGCACCCGCCTGCGACTCCACTCGCTCGAAGACGTGGAGGATCCGCTCGCGGGGTGACCGGCCGTCGTCCGCCGCGGGCAGGAGCGTCGCCACGAAGCCGGAAGCACGCTCCTCCAGGCTGGCTGCCAGCAGTTCGTCCTTGCTGTCGAACAGCTGGTACAGGGAGCGCTTGGATACGCCTGCCGCTTTGCACAGCGCCTCGACGCCGATGCCGACACCGTCTCGGTAGGTGAGCGTGGCCGCCGCCTCCAGCAGCCGCTCTCTGGTACTTGGCTTTACTTCGGTGGTCATACTGCGAGGTTAACTCGATGCGCACGAAATCAAAACCGATCGGTTTTTAGGGTGGGCCGGGCGGCTTCCGGCGCCGCGCACAGTTGAGCGGACAGCTGACGTGCGCACAGAGGCTCGGCGACGACTCCGGGGGACAGGTCGTCGCCGAGCCCTGATGGTGTGCGCGCCTCCCCTTGCGTTCCGCTACGCCTGGACGGCGGTCTTCTCGGGCTTCGTCTCGACCGGGATGCGATGCAGTCCCTTGCGGTCGTACCACCCCAGCACCCCGAAGCCGAAGAGGGCGGCTGCCGCGAGGCCTGCGGCCATCATCACCCAGCCCCGGGTCAGCCCGGCGTCGGCCTGGGCGTCGTAGTAGAGGATCGAGCGGATGCCGCCGGTGATCTGCCGCAGCGGCTCGAACTCCGAGAGGAAGCGGTAGAAGCCGGGCAGCGCCTCGATCGGAGTGGTGGCGCCTGCTGTCGGCACCGCCATCGCGATGAAGACCAGTGTGACCACCAGCATGCCGGGCGTGCCGAAGACGGCGAGGAGGGTGAGTGCACCGATCCCGGTGACGGCGATGGCGCACACCGAGTACAGCCACAGCAGGGGCAGGTGGGCGGCGTCCATGCCCAT
>NZ_JBWLKM010000200.1:0-2829 GCF_059026085.1 Streptomyces sp. a15
ACCGGCTGGGTCCGGTCCAGAGCCTGCACCTGCGTCTTCTCGTCGACCGACAGCACCACGGCGCCACCGGGCGGGGCGAGGTACAAACCGACGACATCGGCGACCTTCTCCGCGAACGCCGGGTCTTTCGAGATCTTGAAGGTGCCCGAGCGGTGCGGTTTCAGGTTCTCCTCACGCCAGATGCGGGCGATGTAATGCCACGACACCGAGACGCCCTCCCGCCGCTTCAGATGGTCGGCCAGCGTCCGCGTCGACCAGTGCGACAGGCCGGATTCCGCCGGCGGCGACATCCTCGTCAAAGCGATCACCCGAGCCCGCACACGCGGCGGTACCTGGGTACGCGGCCCGCCACGGCGCTTCTCCTCCAGACCGGCAAGGCCCCGCTCCGCATAACGGGCCTTGCAGCGGTCCACCGTCAGTGGCGCCACACCGGCGAGTTCGGCAATGTCCTTGCGCCGCCGCCCCTCACCGGACCACAACACGATCCGTGCACGAAGCGCCACATCGGCCGGAACATCCCGCGACCCGGCCAACTCCCTTAGTTCCGCCATCTGTTCAGAGGAGAGATCCATACCAGACTCAACGATCACAGGAGCCTCAGGTTCCACGAACAGGATCACAAGACACTAGTACGAGCCGGTCCGCCGGCGAGTCCCGCACCGGTACTCGATCCCTCGCGGTTTCCGCCGCTTCGGGACACTCCCTCTCCCTGCCCATGAGGCAGGACTTTCGGGACTCGCCTTCCCACGTTCCACGCGAAAGCAGCAGACCAGGCTCGCGTCGCCTCCATGCCGGGCACCGTCTGGCCAGTAGACGGGTGTCCGCCAGACTTGTCCTGGAGCCATATCTACACCCCCAGTTTCGATGCCATCTGAATACGTTTTCGACACGTCATCAGCGATTCGCTTGCGCTCGCCTTCCTGGTCCCCACCTGACGCCTCATGGGCGCCTTTTCCACATCGCTCACCACGACGGTCTTCAGCCAACGCAGCATGTGGCGGTTTGAAGCCTCCCCCCGCAGGGCGGCTCCGAAGGGCCTACCTTCATCTTTCACGCAGCACCGAATTCAAAGAGGTGCCAACCTACATTCCTGAACCTCTCTTCCCGCGTTCGCCTCGATCCTTCAGGGGTGATCGTTGCCGCATAGGGTGATTGCTTCGCCCTGTTTGTCCTCGCTGTTCGCGGTCAGGGTCTTCGCGTGTCGCTGCGGCTGCGCCGGGTTCCACGGTCCCGGGTGGTGCGGGGCTCTCCTTCCTGGTCTTCGTCGGGGCGGGCGCCTGCTCGTCAGGTGACGGCGGTCAGGCCGGTCAGGCGCTGCCAGGCCAGGACGAAGGCGGCTGCCCAGGGCCAGTCGGGGGCGAGGCGGAGGTGCCGGCGGCGGGCGTGGGCGGTGAGGCGGGCGGGCAGGTGGTAGATCCGGAACCGCATGGTGTCGGGTTCGGCGTGGGCGAGTTCGTCCTGGTCGTGCAGGGCCAGGAGGCGGAGCCAGGCGTCGAGGTCGGCGGCGAGGTTCGCGGCGAGCATCCAGCCCTGGTTCGTGGTGAAGGATTTCGAGGGCAGGTTGTGCAGGCCCATCGCTTTGTTCGTACGGACCCGGTCTTCGACGACCGCGTGGTGGCGGTGCAGGGCGTCCAGCCACTGTGCTTGATGGGAGCCGGGGATCCGGGTCATCTTTCGGATGTTGGTGGCGATGACCGAGTACTTGAAACCGGTCTTCTTCTCGAAGTCGGTCAGGTTCGCGAGGTGGCGGCTGGAGGGCTTGACCCGGCGGACGATCAACCTCAGTCCCCTGCTCCAGCCCTCGCGTGTGCTCAGACCGCTCAACTCCGCGACTCCGTAGTCCTCCTGGAGGGTGCCGTTCTGGTTCAGGGAGACCTCCCAGGCCGTCTCGGGCAGGCGGGCGATGGCCTGTTCGTCGAGGTCGGTGATGGTCCAGCCGGTGGTGAAACGGACCGTGCGCCGACGGGTGTTCAGGGCGATGAGGTGTTCGTGCAGACCGTGTGTCGCGTCGGCGCCGTCGACGCGGATCAGGAGCTTCGCACTGGAGGAGCCGGGGATCTGGGCGAGTGCGTCAGCGAGCACGGTGATGTGGTCTGTGACCGTGTTGCTGCCGGCGTTGCCCGGCCTCAGCAGCATCGCCAGACACTCGCCGGTGTTCGCGCACCAGGCGGCCAACGGATGAAAGCCGAAACTCTTCTTCCAGGTCGCCCGCGCTTGTTCCTTCTTCGAGGCGGCCGTGATGATGGTGGCGTCCATGTCGACGATCACCCAGTTATGCAGGCGTTTCCCGGCGACGGTGAGCCAGGGGAAGCCGCCGGGACGCAAGGACAGCCACGACCACACCACCCGGCGGACCCGCGCCCGGACACGGGCGATCGCCGCGAGCCGGTCGGCATCGCACAGGTCCAGGGTGCGGTGCACCGTGGAGTCCGAGACACCTGGGCCGGTCATCCGCTCGTGGTGCAGGGCGAGTTGTTCGGCCTCCGCCACGCTGCGGGCGCCCATCGCTATGGATAGCGCCAGCTGGACAAAGACCACCGCCCGATCACGCCACCCCGCCCCGCCCGCCGGGAACACCCCGGCCAGTGCCTCCGTCAGCCCCGACCGGTCCGCCAGCCGCCGCAGCAGCACCACCCCGGCATGCCCGACCAGCCCTTTCCCGTCAGCCCCTACCAACAGCCTCCGGTCCCACCCTGTACGCTCGCTCACCAGAAAGGTGTCCTGATCCTTGCAACCGATGCTTCCTCGACAGTCGCATCCTCGCAGGTCAGGACACCTTTTCTGCTACCGGATCGTCAGACCGCACAATTCCGCTGAATGGCCAGGGTT
>NZ_JBWLKM010000201.1:0-2794 GCF_059026085.1 Streptomyces sp. a15
AACGGCTACTCCTACGCCAACAACTCACCGGTCACGCACGCCGACCCCAGCGGCATGATCATCCCGGAGTGCCGGGAAGGGCTGATCGAGTGCCGAGGGGGCCAGCCGTACTTCCCGAAGACCGCGGAGGAGAAGGCACAGTCGAACTACGACCAGGCGTCTCGGAACGTCACGCAGGCCCAAGGACAGCAGTCCGCGGCCAAGCAGCGCATCAAGTCCGCGGGCAAGGCGCTGGTCAAGATCGCGCGCGACATCCTCGGTGTCGACGCGGCCCTGGACTGCATCTCCACCGGTGACGTCGGCGCCTGCGGCGAGACCCTGCTCAACATCGCCGGCAGCTTCGCGGGCGGCCTCGCGGGCAAGATCCTCGCCAAGTACGGCGCCCCATGGAACTGGGCCAAGGGCATCAAGCTCGCCAAGCGGGTCACCGGCTTGGTCGGCGATCTGATCGGCGGAGCCAAGGACCTGTGGAAGGCCAGCAAGGCGGTTGGCAAGGCCCAGGCCGCACTGGCCAAGGCCGGGGACAAACTCAAGGCCGCCAAGAAGAAGGCGGCGGCTGCACTCAAGAAAAAGAAGACCGAGTGCCACAGCTTCCTGCCCGGTACGAAGGTTCTGCTGGCCAACGGCAAGACCAAGCCGATCGAGAAGGTGACACTGGGCAACAAGGTCGTCACCACCGATACGAGTACTGGCAAGGCGACGGTGCGCGAGATCGCGGGCACCATCGTCACGGAGGACGACAAGTCCTTCGCCGACCTGACGATCAAGGGCAAATCCGGCAAGGCGGAAGCCCTGATCGCCACGACAACCCACCCCTTCTGGGTGGAGTCGAAGGGCGAGTGGATCAAGGCCGGTGGCCTCCGGCCCGGTATGAACCTGCGCACCCCGTCGGGCGACACCGTCGAGCTGACCGCGGTCCGCTACTTTGAGAAGCGCCAGCGTACGCACGACCTCACGGTCACCGGGATCCACGCGTACTACGTCCTGGCGGGGGCGACTTCGCTGCTCGTCCACAACTGCGACGAGAGTCTGGACTTCGCGCACGGTACGACCGCCGACCACGCCGACAGCATCGAAGCCGGCGGGCTCAGTTCCGACGCCGCGAAGCAGGCATCGAGCGGCGGCCAGGTGGCGCAGCCCGGAAACCTTTTCACCTACGAGCTCACCCGTGGAGGCGGATCCAATATCAGTGTCGCCGCTCAGTGGGGTGTGACAAGGAACGGCGGTTCTCGAAGTGGTGCCGCAGTATCCATTTTCCGAATGTGCAAATGCGAGTATGATCGGCTTGTTCAGGAGGGTCATATCACCACCAGAGTGACAGGTGAGGGGATGCCCGAAGAAGTCATCTTCGGACCCGGCGCCATGGAGCATCTGCGCTTGGTGCAGACCGTCAAGTTGTAGATGGAAGAGCGGGAAGCCAGGACGCGATGACGGGTTTGAGTGGTACCGATTACTCCAATATTCGAATCCCGATCGTTTCCTGGCCGCCCGGCCTTCCCCTGCACGGAGAAATGGAGCGTGCTGAATGGACGCTCCGAACGCTTGACGTCATTTCTGATTCTGGAATGGTGGCGATTCCGAACCTCGGGCTCGATGAGCTCTCTAATGAGATGGAATTCGAGCTTGAGGTTCTGGGGACACAATTGATCACCATGACCTGCATGTACCCCAGGGTGCTCCCCGAACCAGTGCGACTGGGGGTGGCTTCGCTCGCCTGGCGTCGCATCGACGAAGAAGTCGCCCGCCTTTGGATGATCGGTCAGGAGCCGAGGTTTCGGTATCCGGAATTCATGCGGCAGCGGCGGTGCATGGTCGAGCGACTGGATGCTTCGTCGCGACACGTGTGGGCATGGGCGTGCCTGTACCGGGCCGCACCGGTTCTGGGTGCGCTGCTCGACTCCCCGGTGCCCGAGCCGGGTGCGATCGAGACGGACGAGGAGACAATGCCCCGAGTCCTCGCGGAATTGACCGCGCGACTGGCGGTTAAACCGTCCGAACACGCCTCTCGAGATCTGGAACTTCGCGATGTCGGCCGCCTATGGGTGCAGGCCTGGGAATCGGCCCTTGGGGGAACACGCTCAGGATCTGTCGATCTCCTGGCGTATGCGACCGAGCGGGTGGCGGATATCTTTACTGTTCTGGAAGGCGTAATCGGAGGGGCGGCCGCGGAGGGACTCGCGGCGGCGGAGGACACTGCCTGGTTTCTGGATGCCCGAGAACTTGCGGAACACGGAGACGACGCTCGTACGCGGGTCTTTGCGCGGTGCCGAGCCGGTGCTCGGCGGAGCGCGGTGTTCTGTGCTAGTCCGGATGTCCGAGCGGCGCTGCGGGCACCCAGTGGGGCTGGAGGATGAACTTCTTCCTGTCTGGGGGGAACCTGTGAGGTGGAGGGACCCGGGCCCGACTGTGGTGGATGGGCGGCCGGATCGGCGATGCCGACCCGGTTTGCCCCCTCAAGCCGGGCCCCGTGGCCTTGACCGTCGGACTGTCGAGTGGCACGCCACATCCCCGTAAACCTCTTCCTTCCGGACGTCGGTCTCCGGTGGCCGGGAGAGAAGGAAGCCACCCGCTACTACGAGTACGCCGGCCAGACGGTCGCCGTACGCAGGGCGGGCAAGGTGTCCTTCCTCGCCTCCGACCACCACGGCACGGGCGAGGTGGCGATCGACGCCGCGACCGGTGCGATCAGCCAGCGCCGCTTCGACCCCTTCGGCGTCGACCGCGGCGAGAAGACCGGTGTCTGGCCCGGGGAGAAGGGCTATGTCGGGGGCACGATCGACGCCTCGACCGGTCT
>NZ_JBWLKM010000202.1:0-2482 GCF_059026085.1 Streptomyces sp. a15
CAAGGCCAAGGACCGCACCGCCAACCACCAGCGGGCCGTGGACAAGGTCGCCCAGCTGCACGGCAAGGTACGGCGTCAGCGGCTCGACCACGCCCACAAGACCGCCCTCGGCCTGGTCCGCGCGCACGATTTCATCGCGCACGAAGACCTCAAGATCCGCAACATGAGCAAGGCCCCCACGCCGAAACCCGACCCGGACCAGCCGGGCGCCTTCCTGCCCAACGGGGCCGCCGCCAAAGCCGGGCTCAACAAGTCGATCAACGATGCCGGTTGGGGGGTGTTCCTGACGATCCTGCACGCCAAGGCTGAAAGCGCCGGACGGGAAGTGATCGCCGTGGACCCCCGCAACACCTCCCGCACCTGCCCCGAATGCGGGCACACCGCCAAGGAGAACCGGCCCACACAGGAAAAGTTCCACTGCGTCGCATGCGGCCACACCGCCCACGCCGACACAGTGGCAGCCACCAACGTTCTACGGGCCGGGCTGGTCCGTCGCGACGCCAACCCAGCGTAACGAGAAGCCCCCGGCTTCAGCCGGGGGAGGAGTCAGTACGCCCAGCATGGGCGACAGCTTAAGGGTGAAAGTCCCGAAGAGGAGAGGTTAGACTAACTCGATAGCCAAGGGCAAGGGCGTCGCCGCGAGGCGGGGTCCGGAGGAAGCCGGAGGCAAAACCGGGCACTGAGGTACACGAACCGTATTTAGGCGGGGCGGACTGGGTAAGTCGGCTGACTACGACGAATCCCGCTCTCACCAAGAAGGCCGCAACGTAGATACGGCAGGCGTCCGGGGAAAGTTGTCGTTCTTATCTGGGGAGGTCTGTCCGGGTGTCACTTGTAAGGGTGCGACGGCCCCGATCGTGACGGCCCAGTCTCGAAAGGGACTGGACTTACTGGGCAGAAGTCAGCAGAGGTCATAGTACCGAGGTGGGTAGGCAGTAGGCCGACAAGGACTCGGGAAGGACCGAACGTTTAGTGGGTTGGAGGAAGGGTGTCTGCTCGCTCAGGTCACGATGACCGCTGTAAGCCTGCTTCGGCAGATCCCCAGGCAGAGGCTCCGGTGCATACGGCTGCTCTGCCTGAGGAGCGCAGTGACCAGACGGCGCACCACCGGACCGACGATCACCGCGAACCGTCCCTTTGGGAGACGGTGTTCTCGAAAGAGAACCTGCTCGCGGCGCTTAGGCGCGTCGAAGCGAACCGGGGTGCCCCCGGTATTGACGGGATGACCACGGAGGAATTGCGGCCGTGGATCGCCCAGAATTGGCCCAAAGTATGGGCTGAGCTTGACGCGGGGACATATAGACCTGCTCCCGTTCGTCGGGTGACCATCCCCAAGCCGAACGGCGGGGAGCGGATGCTAGGTGTCCCGCGGGTGCTGGATCGCCTGATCCAGCAGGCTATTTCGCAGGTCCTCGTGCCCGTATTCGACCCTCATTTCTCGGGGGCGTCGTTTGGGTTCCGGCCGGGGCGCTCGGCACACCAAGCCGTAAGGGTTGGTCGCCGCGCTGTCCAAGATGGGAACCGCTGGGCCGTGGACCTGGATCTGGATAAGTTCTTCGACCGTGTGAATCACGATGCGCTGATGGCGCGTGTGGCTCGCCGGGTGGGGGACAAGAAGGTCCTGAAGTTGATTCGCCGATACCTGGAGGCCGGAATCATGGCCGATGGGGTGGTCGTGGCCTCGGAGGAAGGGACGCCACAGGGCTCCCCGCTCTCTCCGCTGCTATCCAACATCATGTTGGACGACCTGGACCGCGAACTCTTCGAGCGTGGACACCGGTTCGTGCGGTACGCGGACGATGTGATGATCTTCGTCCGGTCCAAGCGAGCGGCGGAACGGACCCTCGCCTCGGTCACGGGTTTCATCGAGAAGACCCTCAAGCTGAAGGTGAACAAGGAGAAGTCCAAGGCGTGCCCCATCTGGTGGACGTCTCTCCTGGGGTTCAGCTACTACCTCACCAAGGGGCAGGTGAAGATCCGGGTGGACCGTAAGGCCGTTAAGCGGCTGAAGGTCACGGTCCGGCGCATCACCTCCCGGACATGGGGTGTGTCGATGGCCCACCGACTGGACAAGCTCAACCGCTTCTCGGTCGGATGGGTCGCCTACTTCGGCCTCGCGGACTCCCCGAAGGTGTTCGACGAGATCGACATGTGGACCCGTCGCAGGCTACGTCAGGCCCAATGGCGACAGTGGAAGACAGCCCGAAATCGGGCGACGAACCTCCGAAACCTCGGTATCGAGGAGAAGATGCTCGGGAGCCAGGGACTCGGGGGAACGCGAC
Organism: Streptomyces sp. a15; assembly: GCF_059026085.1. Lineage (NCBI taxonomy): Bacteria > Bacillati > Actinomycetota > Actinomycetes > Kitasatosporales > Streptomycetaceae > Streptomyces > Streptomyces sp. A15. Next base: position 2,283 of record NZ_JBWLKM010000202.1, read on the forward strand.
ACTGGAGAACATCCAAGATCGCCCCACTGGAGCTGGGACTGAACAGGGCCTACTGGGAGGCCCGGGGATACAAGCCCTTCAAGGGCTCTTGGTCCCGTCAGAGACCCGCCTGAGATCAGCTAGACGAACCGCCGGATGCGAGGCCCGCATGTCCGGTGGTGTGGGGGGAGGGTCGGGCAAACCGGCCCTCCTACCCGATC
>NZ_JBWLKM010000203.1:0-2460 GCF_059026085.1 Streptomyces sp. a15
CGCTCGTCGAAGTCGATGTCGACGTCGGGCATGGAGACGCGCTCGGGGTTGAGGAACCGCTCGAAGATCAGGCCGTGGGTGAGGGGGTCGAGGTCGGTGATGCCCATGGCGTACGCGACGATCGAGCCGGCCGCGGAGCCTCGGCCGGGTCCGACCGCGATGCCCTGCTTCTTCGCCCACATGATGAAGTCGGCGACCACGAGGAAGTACCCGGGGAAGCCCATCGAGATGATGGTGTCCATCTCGTACTCGGCCTGCTTGAGGCGGTCCTCCGGGATGCCGTCCGGGTAGCGGCGGTGCATGCCGCGCATGGTCTCCTCGCGGAACCAGCTGACCTCGGTGTGGCCCTCGGGGATGTCGAACTTCGGCATGAGGTCGCGCTTCTCGAACATGCCGATGGTGTCGACCATCTCGGCCACCAGCCGGGTGTTGTCGCAGCCTTCACGCCAGACGTCTGAGTTGACCAGGGCGTACATCTCGTCGGTCGACTTCAGGTAATAGCCCCCTCCCGCCAGTCTGAAGCGGTCGGGGTCCGAGAGGTTCTTGCCGGTCTGGATGCACAGCAGCGCGTCGTGGGCGGTCGCCTCGTGCGCGTAGGTGTAGTGCGAGTCGTTCGTCACCAGCGGCGGGAGGCCGAGTTTCTTGCCGACCCGGAGCAGGTCGTCGCGGACTCGGTGTTCGAGGTCGAGGTCGTGCTCCATCAGCTCCAGAAAGAAGCGGTCCTTGCCGAAGATGTCCTGGTAGTCAGCGGCTGCCTGGAGCGCCTCGTCGAACTGCCCCAGGCGCAGCCGGGTCTGGACCTCTCCGGAGGGGCACCCGGTGGAGGCCACGATGCCCTCCGACCACTGGGCGAGGACCTCCTTGTCCATCCGCGGCCATTTCTGCAGCCAGCCCTCCGCGTACGCGTCCGAGGAGAGCTTGAACAGGTTGTGCAGGCCGGTCTTGTTCGTCGCCCACATGGTCAGGTGGGTGTAGGAGCCACCACCGGACACGTCGTCCCGCTTCTGGTGCGGCTGGCCCCACTTGATCTTCCGCTTGTTGCGGCGGGACTCCGGCGCCACATACGCCTCCATCCCGATGATCGGCGTGACGCCCGCCTTCTGAGCGGAGTGGAAGAAGTCGTACGCCCCGTGGAGGTTGCCGTGGTCGGTCATCGCGATGTGCGTCATGCCCATCTCGTTGCTGACCTTGAACATGTCGTTCAGCCGCGCGGCGCCGTCCAGCATCGAGTACTGGGTGTGGACGTGCAGATGTGTGAATGGCGGCTTTGCCACGGCTTTGGCCTCCAGGTGCGAGGGGGACTGTTGAGGGGAGTCCCGATAGGCTAGCTGCAACCGGTGGGCGGGCGCATTGCTGTTGGAGGTGGCGTCCGGGTCACGTCCGGGGCCAGGTGCTGGTGCTGGCGGTGCAACAGGGAGGCCAACACGTCGGGCTCTTGGTCGATTTTGCGTCAAACGCCACACACGAGCACGGCGTTTGAGGCTTTTGTCGCCCTTGGTCTTGGAAGGCCGACCTGAAGGCGTCATTGCCGCAGGCCTCGGCGCGGTGCACCATGCGGTCGCTACTACGATCGATGCAGCTACCAACGAAAGGCGCGGGGGCAGGATGTAGACGTTTCACCAGTACGGAAACGTGAAGAAGATGCAGGCGCTCAGCAATCACAACTGGGACTACGCCCTGGAGGAAGGCGTCCACGGATGCGTGCTGGAGCCGAGCAGCGGAGGGCTGCTGCGCACGCCCGACGACAGAAGCATCGTCAATATGTCGTCCTACTCATATCTGGGACTTGACGAACACCCCAAAATCATTGCGGCGGCCGCTGCTGCCGTTCAGCGCACCGGGGTCCTCAACAGCTCGCTGTCGCGCGTGAGGATGACCATGCCGCTCCTCGAGGAGGCCGAAGCCGAGCTGAGCGACCTGTTCGATGCGGATACCGGGACCATCAACTCGTGTGCGGCGGCGGCCTGGGCGACCTTGCCCGTTCTGGCTTCGGGTCTGCTGACAGGGGAGAATCCTCCCGTTGTCGTCTTCGACAAGAGGGCGCACTTTTGCATGCTGGCGCTGAAGACGGCCTGTGCTGACGAGACGCAGGTTATGACCGTGCCGCACAACGACATGGAAGCCCTCGAGGAGATATGCCGCGAGCATGAGGCCGTTGCATACATATGTGATTCTGTTTACAGCACCGGTGGGACCGTCGCGCCCATCCGCGAACTCATGCGTCTTCAGGCGGAGTACGGATTGTTCCTGTACTTCGACGAAGCCCACAGCACGGTAGTGGGGGCAAACGGGCGCGGCCACGCCCTGGACGTGATGGGTTCGACCAACGAGCGCACGATGATCATTACCTCGCTGAACAAGGGATTCGGAGCCTCGGGGGGAGCCATTGAGCCTTTGCCAGTAATGGATCACGACGGTGTGTGATTGTTCAGATGGTGCGGTCGTACTCGAGCTGGAGCA
>NZ_JBWLKM010000204.1:0-2423 GCF_059026085.1 Streptomyces sp. a15
GGTGTGCGCCGTGAGGCGCTTTGTTGTATCCCCGACGCAGTCGGGAGGAACTTGGAGGGAGGTTCTTGGGTCACCCGGCTTACCTGAACGCGAGAGCGGGAGGGGACCAGAGCATGCCGGGAAAGCGGTGGACGTTTCGGAGGCGTTCAAGGCGTCGTGCCGCAAGGCCCGCACGATATGGCCAAGGCTGGATTGCTTGAAGCCCAATCCCCAGAGTGAAAGTGACGCACCGTCGGAATGACGCCTGTAACCGACGCTGATGCCATGCCCGGGCGTGAACCGTGGGACCGGGCAACCTCCATGGCATCGGGCGCCGCCCAGCGAGGGCGGCCAAGGGGATGAGTGGGCGGCCTACGTCGTGCTCGATACGTACAACGAAGACGTACCACGGGATCGCCTACGGGGCGCGAGCCCTATGGCGACGGAGTGCCCGTAGTAGTCGCCGGAGTAACGACCGGCCACGAAGTCCGGGAAAGCCGGAATAAGGGCGAAGGGGCACAGGTAATCACGATGTTCAGACGGGGAGGGATGCGCAATGCAGAGTGCTGAAACCGTACTGACCGTCATCCGGGAGCGCGGCAGGCGCGGCCTGCCGCTGGAAAGGCTGTATCGGCAGCTGTTCAACCGGGAGTTGTTCCTGCTGGCCTATGGGCGCATCTACGCCAACAAGGGTGCGATGACGCCCGGGGTCACCCAGGAGACCGTGGACGGCATGTCCCTGGCCAAAATTGACAGGATCATCGGTGCTCTGCGTGCGGAGTCCTACCGGTGGTCCCCGGCCAGGAGGGTTTATATCCCGAAGAAGATCGGGAAGCGCCCTTTGGGAATGCCTCCGTGGTCGGACAAATTGATTGCGGAAGTAGTGCGTATGCTCCTTGAGGCGTACTACGACGTCCAGTTCTCCGACCGCTCACACGGTTTCCGCCCCCAACGGGGCTGCCATACCGCGCTGGATGAGGTGGTGTCGGTCTGGAAGGGAACACACTGGATGATCGAGGGTGATATCTCCGACTGTTTCGGAAGTCTTGACCATGAGGTCATGCTCTCGACGCTGGCGGAGAAGGTCCACGATGGCCGGTTTTTGCAATTGATCGACCGGATGCTAAAAGCCGGGTATTTAGAGGACTGGCGGTGGAATGACACGCTCAGTGGCGCGCCACAGGGCGGTGTTGCTTCGCCAATCTTGTCCAATATTTACCTGGACCGGTTCGACCAGTTCGTTGAACAGCAGTTGATTCCGGATTACGACCGGGGCAGGCGGCGACGTACTTACCCCGCGTACGAGAACGTTGAGAACCGGATTGCGAGGGCCAAGCGGCATGGCGACCGGGAGGCGGTGCGCGCGCTGCGGCGTGAACGCCGCTCCCTGCCGAGCCAGGACCCCAACGATCCCGGATACCGGCGCCTTCGATACGTGCGGTATTGCGACGACTTCCTGCTCGGGTTCGCCGGTCCCAAGAGCGAGGCCGTGGAGATCAAGGCGAGGATCCGGGCGTTCCTGCGCGACGAACTCAAGCTGGAACTCTCCGAGTCCAAAACTTTGATCACGCACGCCACCAGCCAGGCGGCGCGCTTCCTCGGCTACGAGATCAGGGCACAGCGGGCCGATACGAAGATCACCCGGAACCGTCGGGCGGTCAACGGCGCCATCGGCCTGTTCGTGCCCAGGACCGTCATCCGGGACAGATGCGCCCGCTACATGAGCAAAGGAAAACCCGCTCTGCGCGGTCCGTTGCTGCACGATGAGGATTTCACGATCGTCGCGAAATACGGGTCCGAGTATCGCGGATTCGTCCAGTACTACCTTCTCGCCCAGGATGTTTCCCGCCTGGGACCGTTGCGCTGGGTCATGGAGACATCGATGCTCAAGACCCTGGCCGGTAAGCACAAGTCGACCGTCATGAAGATGGCCCGCAGATACAAGGCGGCCGTCGATACCCCTGACGGCCGGCGGACCTGCTTCCAGGTCACGGTGCACCGCGAAAAGGGGAAGAAACCACTGGTTGCCCGCTTCGGCGGGATCCCGCTCAAGCGACAGCGCAAAGCCGTCATTACCGACCGCCAGCCCGTCCTGGCCACTGCCAGGCGCAATGAGCTGATCCACCGGCTCCTCGCCGGGCAGTGCGAGATGTGCGAAGGACGAGACGGACTGCAAGTCCACCACGTCCGCAAACTCGCCGATCTCAACAAGCCAGGACGGCCGGAACGGCCGCATTGGGTGCACTTGATGGCCATGCGTAAACGCAAAACCCTTGTGGTCTGCGAGCGTTGCCATCAGGACATCCACGCGGGACGGGGCACAGCCACCACCCGGAAATGATCACTGGAGAGCGGTATGCCGGGAAACTGGCCCGTACCGTTCGGGAAGGGGCTGTCGGAAAAGGACCCGAACCACAGGCACCTCGTCGGCAGCCTACTTCACT
>NZ_JBWLKM010000205.1:0-2316 GCF_059026085.1 Streptomyces sp. a15
CGGGTGATCTGGAGTTCGCGCGGGTCTGAGACGGTGCCCGCCTCGCGGAGATCGGCCAGCCGACGCTGAAACCCCTCGGCCAGGTGCTGATAGGGCCCTGGCCGCTGGTTGCCCTGTGGGTCGGTGCGTGCGTAGAAGCCCGTTCTGGCGACGCCGGCTTCTCGTGCAAGAGTCTTGAGGTTGCAACCGCCGCGGGCTGGAAGCTGCCCCAGCAGTAGGCGGTCCATCGCAGCACGGATGCTGGCCTCGTTGCGACGGCGCTGTTCGGTGGTCAGCGGCATGATGTGCACTCCTGCATTGCGGTCTGCGGAAACGTGGCGGAGGTCTGGGCCAGTTGGCGGGCCAATGATCGGTCCCTCTGCGTCGGCCGTTCACGAGGTCGTGATCATGGAATATCGTGCCGGTCATGACCACGGATGACTGGTTGGCTGACACCCGCACCTCTTATGACACGGTCGCGGTCAGCTATGCCGACCAAGTGCGAGGTGCCCTCGCCGGACACCAGTACCTTTGCGCGGCGCTGGCGTTGTTCGCCGACAGCGTGCGGGTCGCTGGCGGCGGGCCGGTCGCGGACGTCGGCTGCGGCCCCGGTGAAGTCACCGCCCACCTGCATGAGCTCGGTGTCGACGCCTTCGGTGTCGACCTCTCCCCGGGGATGATTGACGTGGCCCGGCGCGACCACCCCGGCCTGCGGTTCGAGGTGGGCTCGATGGCGGAACTGGACCTCCCCGTTGCTTCGGTGGCCGGCCTGCTCGCCTGGCAGTCGTTGATCCACATCCCCGACGACGAGGTGCCGACTGTGTTCGGGCACTTCCACCGAGCAATGCGTCCAGGCGGACCGCTGCAGCTCCTGTTTCAGGTGGGTGACGAGTCGCAGTTGAAGACGGAGGGCTATGGCGGTCACCCGATGAAGGTCCATGTGTACCGCCGTCAGCCGGATCAGGTGGCATCCTGGCTGCGCGATGCCGGATTCGTGGTCGAGGCCGAGATGCTGCTTGACCCGGATGCGAAAGCTCAGCAAGCGATTCTTTTCGCACGCAGTAAGCCCTAACTTCTGCATATGTCGGGCTCGCCACTCGGAACCGAAGGACATGCGGGTGTACTCATAGCGGTGCTGGTGGCCTGGTCGATGCTGTCGAGCACTCGTTGGACGCGGTCGTGCTCGCGTCGTAGCCGGGTCTTCTCCCCTGTGGGGACTCTGGGGTTGCCGAGGAACGCTTGAAAGGTGGCCGCCTGCTCGGCCCAGATCGGGCGGTGACAGGCATGATGGGTGGCCTGCGGACAGCGGGCCGAGTCGCAGAGTCCGATCAGCGGCCGAGTCGCCTCGGTGGTCCCGGCCAGCCGCAGGCAGAGCGCTTTCGTTGGGTCGCGGAACCAGCAGTAGTTGGCCGGGCCGACACGCAGGGTTCCTGCGTGGGTGCGGAGCAGGTTCTCCACTCGACGGTCGGTGTCCAGCACCGACGGCTCCAACGAGGCGCCCTCCTGGAGCGCTCCGTCGACGTGGGTGAATGTCGCGATGAGATCCCGAGCGCCGGGTCCGGCGGGGAGCTGTCCGGCTTGGAACTGGCGGAACGCGTCGATGGTCAGGTGCAGGTGGTGTTCCTCTTCCAGTTCCTGGACCTGGGCGTGGAACAGTGCTTGTGATCCGCCGGGGCGGTTGGCGTAGCCCTCGGTGGTGGCAGTCGACACGTGCTTGAGGTGGATCTTCGCCGCGAGCAGTCCGCCGGGACGTTGGGCTAGTTCCTGGGCAAGGGTACGGCGCAGCATCCGGAGGTTGAGCGGGCCGGCGGGGATCGGTGTCAGACCGAGTCGATGCCCGGCGGGGCCGTTGATCCAGTTCCGCAGCCGTGGGTAGCTGGTGTGGAAGACCATCGCGCCGAACACGGGTTCGCCGATGTCGCCGCCGTGGAGGCGTTTGGCGAGCGCGATCGCTTGGTCGACCTCGGCGACGACGACCCACTCGTCGTTCTCGCCGCCGAACTGGCGGCCCTTGATGACCTTGCTGGCCAGGCGGAACCGCTGGCCGCCGCCGGTGACCATGCGGGGAGACAGCCGGGAGCCGACCCGCAGTTCCAGCAGTTCGCTCGTCCGCATGCCGCTGGCCGCCGCGGTGAGGATCAGGCAGGCGGTGCGGACCGCGGTGACCAGGCCCCGGATCTCGTGGTAGGACACCGGCAGCGTCCAGGGGCGGGGCTGCCCGCCGTCCGCGCCAGAAACCGGTGCTGCGTTGCGGCCCCAGGCATGCTGGACACCCAGCACCCGGACGGCGTGTTCGAGGTGCGGCCGGATCTGCTCGACGTGGCGCAGCAGCAGCTT
>NZ_JBWLKM010000206.1:0-2109 GCF_059026085.1 Streptomyces sp. a15
ACCCGGCGTGCGACTCTCACCGCACCGGGCTCTCCACGGTCTCTACCGTTCAAGCGTGGTTGGGGGTCCAGGGGTTGGGGATCGTGTTGCCCCGGTAGCGATAGCGGGTGACCGCGATCGAGACCATGGGGAACAGTTCGATCCCGTCCGCCGAGAGCTTGTGCCACCGGCCGTTGCGGTCAGTGAAGCGTCGGCGGACGTCCTTCCACCTCCAGCGATGCAGCACCATCCACCAACTGGTCACCCTCCGCCACACGAAGTGGTCCAGGGCTTTCAGCGTGGTCTTGCATACCGCGTGCTTGAAGTAGCTGGCCCAGCCGCGCAGAATCGAGTTGATCCTCTTCAGCACGGTCCCCGGGTCCTGCTGCGACGTTCTGTTCGTCAGGGCACGGATCTTGTCCTTCAGCTGCCGGATGGGCCTCTCGGCGATGAAGGTGTAGACGTACCACTTGTTCGAGCCTCGCTTGCGGCGCCACTGGATGTGGAACCCCAGGAAGTCGAACCCGTCCGACATATGCACGATCTGAGTCTTGGCCGGTGACAGCCGCAGCCCGAGAGGGTGCAGTACGTCGGCGATGTCCTCGCGCAGGCGGGCGGCGTCGTCGCGGCTGCCGTCGACCAGCACAACGAAGTCGTCCGCGTAGCGGACGATGCGCCAGTTCGGGCGGCCGTGATGACGGTGGTGTGCCCGCCTGCCTCTGGTGGACATCCGACCGCCTGGTTCCCACGGACCCATCACGTGCTCGTCGAGCGCGGACAGGGCGATGTTCGCCAGAAGCGGGGAGAGGATGCCGCCCTGCGGGGTGCCGGTGAAGGTCTCTTCGCGGCCGCCGCCCTCGGTGAGGACGCCGGCCTTGAGGAACGCCTTGACCAGCCGCAGCACACGCTTGTCCTTGACTCTCGCGCGCACCCGGTCCAGCAGGGCCGTGTGGTCGATGGAGTCAAAGCACGCCTCGATATCCGCGTCCAGCACCCAGCGATAGCCGTTGGTGCCGTAGCGGTGGATCTCGGCGATCGCGTCGTGTGCGCGCCGCATGGGCCGGAAACCGTAGGAGACCGGCAGGAAGTCGGCCTCGAAAATCGGCTCCAGCACCAGTTTGAGGGCTGCCTGGACCACCCGGTCGGAGACGGTCGGGATGCCGAGCTTGCGCACCTTCCCGCTCCCGCCGGGTTTGGGGATCTTGCGCTCGCGCACCGGCAGCGGGCGGAATTCACCCGTCTTCAGTACGCGGCGCAGGCCCTCCAGATAGCCCGGGAGACCGAGTTCCCGCTCGACGTTGACGACGGTGAGGCCGTCAACGCCCGGGGTTCGGGCTCCCTTGTTGCCTGCGACCCGTTCGAACGCCACGAGCAGCGTCGCCGGGTCGCATACGAGGTTGAACAGATCGTCGAACCTGCGGCCGCCATCGGCCGCCGCCCAACGGTGAAGTTTGGCCTGCATCTCCGATACCCGCTGGTGAGACCCCAACGGGGCCTCCGGGGCACTGCTGTTCAGCAGTGCGTCTTTCGGCATTGCAGCCTCCTTCCCTTCTCGAAACCGCTGCCGCCCTTCCCCATGTGCCAGGCTCTCCCCGGCTCGGAGTACTACGGCGGCTCCGCCCCGTCCCGGCCCGATCGGCCGACGATGGACCCAGCCCTTTGACCGTGCTGGACGCGCGGCGGGAGGGCGGGACCGGGACAGTTCCCGTGTTCACTCGCTGTTCGATCGTCGGAGTAGGAGCCCGGCTATGCCCCCGCGGCCTCGCCACGGCTACCCCGCAGCACTTCACCGTGGCCTCCCCGCGCGACCGAAATAGACCGCCCGGGAAGTTCCCCGCCAGCAGACCATCCAGCAGGGACGCACCGCATCCAGCCCTCATCCACCAGGTTCGAGCTGGCGTGCCTTAAGGAGGCGTAGACGCCGGTTCCTCGCGTACTCCTCTCCGTCTCGCTTGCCGAACCCGCACCATCTGGCAGTACTGGCACGTCCCGGCTTTGTCGGGGCTGCTTCCCGCCCTCACCGGTACCTCCCGGCTCAGGCTGCCCCCAGCTTCAACTGCCCTGCTGCGACAGGACGTTGGTGGTGGTCTTTCACCTCCACTCGAACAACAAGCGCCTCACGGCGCACAC
>NZ_JBWLKM010000207.1:0-2006 GCF_059026085.1 Streptomyces sp. a15
GACTCGTCCAGACCAGCGTGAAGAAACTCGTCAATAACAACTCGAAGTAACACAATCAGGGTCACGAGACACTAGGGCCGATCGTGAATTCGGTGCGATGTCACACTGCCGATCGGGTCGTCATCCATTTCTCGAGCCCGGCAGCGTCCAACGGCAGCGCGTCGGACAGGACTTCCGGCCCTTCGGAAGTGATCAGGATGTCGTCCTCGATGCGCACGCCGATCCCCCGCAGCTCCGGGGGCACGGTCAGGTCGTGGGCGTGGAAGTACAGGCCGGGTTCGACGGTCAGCACCATGCCGGGGGCCATCGCGGCGCCCTGGTACGCCTCGTCGGCGGCCCGCGCGCAGTCGTGCACGTCGAGGCCCAGGTGGTGGCCGATGCCGCACACCAGGTAGCGGCGATGGTGCTGGCCGGTGTCGGAGAGTGCCTCGTCCACGGAGACCGGCAGTAGCCCCCAGTCGGCGAGGCCGTGCGCGATCACCTCCATGGCGGCGTGGTGGAAGTCGGTGAACCGGCGGCCCGGGCCCACCGCCGCGAGCCCGGCCCGGTGAGCCTTCTCCACCAGGTCGTGGACCTGCCGCTGGGCGGCGGAGAACCGGCCGGAGGCCGGGAACGTGCGGGTGACGTCGGCGGTGTAGTGGCTGTCGACCTCCACGCCCAGGTCGAGCAGGAGCAGTTCGTCCGGGAGGACCGGGCCGTCGCACCGTACCCAGTGCAGCGTCGGGGCGTGCTTGCCGCTGCCGACGATCGACGCGTAGCCCGGGCCGTTGCCGTACGCGCGGGCGTACCGGTCGAAGGTGCCCTGCAGCCAGCGCTCCCCCGGGCCGTCGATCGCGGCCGGGATCTCGCGGACGACGGCGGCGAAGCCCTCGACCGTGCGGTCCACGGCCCGGCGCAGTTGGGCGACCTCCCACTCGTCCTTGTACATGCGCAGTTCGGCCAGCGTCCGGCCGGCCTCTTCGTCGACGGTCACGTGCTCGCGCAGGTCCGACAGGGGGCGTACGTCGATGCCCAGGGCTTGTGCCCAGTCGTCGAGGCCCGGTGCCGCCCCGACCCACAGCTCGCCGTACTGGGCGTCGCGCCAGAAGGCCTGCTCGCCGGGGTGGGCCGGGGGCGGCAGGTAGAGCGTGGCGTCGCCGGCCCGCAGTACGACCACGGCGTTCTCGACCGCGCAGCCCGTCACCCAGTAGAAGTCGCTGTCCGGGCGGAAGTCGTACGTCGTGTCGTTGCTGCGGACAGGGGCCTGGCCGGCGCTCAGCACCACCGTCCTGTCGGGCAGCGCGGCGGCGAGCCGGGCCCGGTGGTCGGCGGCGGCCTCGGCGGCGCCGGGGACGACGCGGGGCGTGCGGTCGGGGGTTCCCCAGCCCGTGCCCATGTAGGCGTTGAATGCGGGGATGTCGGTCAGTTTCGGGAGCTTGCCGTGAGGGAGCTTGCCGTGAGGGAGCTTGCCGTGAGGGAACGTGCCGTCACGCACCGGTGATTCCTCCTCCTGCGTCCTGCACCAGTTCGGTCAGCCGGTCGAAGACCCGCTCGTCGCCGATGCCGTCGTGTTCGTACTCGTTGGTGACCCAGGTCCGGACGTTGCCGACGCGGGATGCCGTGTCCAGTTGCAGGCCGGCGTCCACGTACATGTCGTCGTAGTACACGGCGGCGGCGACCGGGACCTCGTTGGCGGCCAGCCGGTCGAGGTCGTACAGCGGGGGCCACTTCTCGCGCTCGGCGAGCACCTCCACCGCGCCCTGGAACGGGCGTAGTTCGGCGATCTCCCGGAACATCCAGGGGTAGATCATCTCGCCGGAGAACAGCAGGGGTCTCGCGTCCTGAGCGAACCGCGGATGCCGGGCCGCTCGACCTCGGCCGCCCACGCGGTCGGGTCGGCGCCGTGCCCGTAGATGCTCTCCTGCAGATGGGGGTTCCAACTGTTCGCCATGAAGCGTGCACGAGGTCGAGTTAGCTCGATCGTGTGATGATCGGCGCCCTGGCTTGCGGCGCCCTGGGCCGTTCGG
>NZ_JBWLKM010000208.1:0-1971 GCF_059026085.1 Streptomyces sp. a15
TCAGAGGAGAGATCCATACCAGACTCAACGATCACAGGAGCCTCAGGTTCCACGAACAGGATCACAAGACACTAGGGCCAGAAGACAGCTTTCATCGCGAGCTACTTGACCGCTGCCTGCACCATCGCTGCACGGCTGTCCACCGCTCGTCCACCGAAGACCGCTCACGTGAGCCCACACCAGCCGTCAGAACACATAAAACCCCAGGCCAGGGGCTCACCACCTGAGTATGGTCCCGGAAACGGTACGCACGACCTACGCATTACGACGCACAGACCACCGGCGCCCGATTTACGCCGATTCCAAGGTCACCAGAAAGAAGAAACCCCAGGTCATAGGCATGACCTGGGGTTCACCATGGAGCCGCCTTCGGGATTCGAACCCGAGACCTACGCATTACGAGACCATGAGCGATCGTGTTGCCGGATACCGTGTGATGCCGCCGAGTGATGTCGTGCCTGATCAGAGTGCTTGCGGCAGGTTGCCCCCTGCTACCTCATGCTGCCCCGTCCAAAGGCGTCCGGCCACCGAGCGGCCACCGGATCAGGCACTCCCGAAGCAAAGGGCTCAAATCATTGAGTTGTCGGACTCGGACAGACCCCCCACTCACCGGACATCCGGGCCACCGCCACTTGGCTCAAGCTGTAGATCGTGATCTTCATGTCTGGGATGCGGCTTGCCGCCGGTCGTGCCTGGTGGCGGCGCCAGTCGGACCAGGCACTGCCACCTGTTGGGTCCGAACACCTACGGGCCCAGTTCACGCCCCGCCTCACAGCGCCCGCTCGTGCGGACGGTACTCCCTGTGGTGTGCGCGCACGCCACGGAAGTCCACCCGTGGGACGGCTCTGTCCGCCGTATCATGACGGCACACGGGAAGGAGCCCTCCATGAGCGTGGACTCGATCATGCACACCGAGTTCCCCAAGGGGTACACGGTCCTGTTCGGGGCCGACGGAAAGGTGATCATGACCCCGCAGAGCGAAGAGCACTCCAGCACCATCAGGTCGATGCAGATCGACTCTCTCGCTCTCGGCCGTCACGCGAAGGTCACCTCCGACGTCTACATCGACTTCCCCGCCGACGAGAACTCCGCCCCCGACCTGGCCATCCTGCGCGAGGACGCGCGCAAGGAGGGCAAGCGCTACAGCTTCGAGGACGTCCTGCTGATCTCCGAGGTCGTCTCGACCTCCTCCGCGCGCAAGGACTACGACGACTGCACCGCAAAGTACGGGCGCTACGGCATCCCGATCTACCTGATCGTGGACCCGTACGCCCAGGAAGTCGTCCTGCACACCCAGCCCACCGGGTCCGGCTACATCGCGGCACACACCCACGCATACGGCACGGGCAAGCTCCCCATCCCTCTGGCCGACGGCCGCACCTTCACCCTCGACCTCGACGAGCTGCCCCGGCCCGAGCCGGAGACCGACGCCCACTGAGAAGAGGTGCCCGAGGCACGACCGAGGTCGTCCAGGAATCCTGGCTTGGGCCGCTTGCCGCTGCCGAAGCCCGGCAGCCGGTCGGTGATGACGCCATCATCGAAATCGCCGATGAAGAGTTCCATGTCCCGGTGACCGGAATGGGATCCCCCAGGGACGGCACAGGGAGCCGGCGTTCGGGATCGTTCTCCTCGGGCGCTGTCGCCTGATCAGGCGCGGGTGAGGTCGGACAGGAGCGCGGGAAGGAGACGTTCCTCCATGACCGCGCTGCCCGACGCCTCCATCGCGAGGGCCAGTCCGGGGTCCCAGGGGCTCGCCGCGGGAGGTCCCGCGAGCGGTGTGGACTCGCCCTCGCCGAGTGCCGCCGTGTAGTCGGCGGCGGTCATCCGCCAGGGGCGGGCACCGTGGCGGGCCACGGCGTCCGCGGTGATGCGCAGACCGGCCCAGTCGAAGTCGGCGCGCCAGTGCAGCCGGGCTCCCGCGCGTACGGCGTCGCCGAGCAGTTTGTGGCAGGCGGCGGACGGGACGCCCTC
>NZ_JBWLKM010000209.1:0-1850 GCF_059026085.1 Streptomyces sp. a15
ACGCGTTCGGTCTCGATGGTGTGCTCGGCCGCGGTGCGGCGCAGGGCTCGTTCGGCGACCGAGCAGGCGGCCACCGATTCATCGTACGAGCCCTGGGCCGCATCGGCGGCGTCGCGGGTGGCGCGCAGCCTCGCCGCGGCCCTGTCGAGCTCGCGCAACGCCTGCGTGATGCCGGTGGTGCGGGGCAGGGCGGCGCGGGCGGCGGCGTACGCCTCCAGGGCGGCCTCCGTACGGGCCTGGGCGTGCGCCAACTCATCGAACTGGGCGGAGAGTTCGGCCAGCAGCGTCTCACAGGCGGCGATCCGGGCGGCGCGCCGGCGGGCGCGGGCGGTCGCGCCGACGTACTCAGCGTGCTCCTTGGTGTGGGCACCGACCAGGACACCGGCCGCGTACCGGCCGTCGGGGCCGATCCGCGGGATGCCGGTGCCGAGGTCGCCGGCGACGGCGACGGAGCGCAGTACGGCGGTGATCCGGGCGGCGGTCGGGATCGCGACGCCGGCCGCGGGGCTCTCGGGGCTCTCGGGGCGCAGGAGATCGGCGAGGCTCGGTCCGCTCACCGGGGCACCGGCACGAAGGTAGCCTTCGCTGTGCCCGGCCGCCACAGGGGTGTCCTCGGCGCTGACGAGGGCGTCGAGGAGGCCCGACGCTTCCAGGGCCGCTTCCAGGCCCGCTCGTTGACGATCTGTCAGATTCTGGTCGAAGTCGACGAGTTGCCACAACGGAACGCCGTCACCGGGCGCCCGGTCGGCGGTGCGGCCACGGGCCGGGGGCGGGGCGTCGTCGTGTTCGGCGGCGATCCGGTCGCGTTCGGCCTCCGTCTCGGCGCGGCGGCGCTCGACGTCGGTGCGCCGGGCGCGTAGGGAGGCGAGGGTGTCGCGCAGTTCCTGCACGACGGGAGCGGTGGCCTCGGTGAAGGCGTCGGCGAGCGTGACGGGCTCACCCGGACTCTCCGCCTCGCCGGTGCGTTCGAGGGCTTCGGCGAGCCGGCCGGTCCCCTCCTCGGTCAGGAGCTCGCCGTGCGCCTGTGTCCACCGGCCGAGTACCGTACGGCCCTGCTCGCGGGCGGATTCGAGGGCCGACTCGGCGACGGTCTGAGCGGTCTCGGCCGCGGTGACGGCTTCCTGCGCACGGTCGAGCGAGAGCCGGGCGAGGTCACGGGTCTGCTCGGCACCGCGTGCCGCCAGCTGGGCAGCGCGCACGGCCCGGACGCCCTCGTGGCGGGCGGCGGCGAGTGCGGCGGAGCGGTCGACGATGCGGGCGGGCTCGGCGTCGGCCGAGGTCCAGTGGAAGCCGGCGGTGTGGGCGTGGTCGGCGACGGCGACGGCATCCCGGGAGACGGCGGCGTCGAGTTCGGCAGCGAGTCGCACGGCGTGTTCGGCCTCGGCGCGGGCGCGGCCGGTGGCGGCCGTGCGGCGTTCGCGTTCGGCGCTCGCCTGCCGGGCGGTCTGCTCGCAGGTGCGCACCAGGCGTTCCAGGTCGGCCAGTTGCTCGACGGCCTGGTAGGCGGAGGAGGAGCGCAGCTGGTCGAGGCGGGCGCGTTGGGCGGCGAGCGAGGCGTCGGCCGACTCGGCGCGCGTCTCGGCGGCGGCCTGCTGTTCCCGGGCCGCCGTCAGGTCCGTGGTGGCGGTGCGCAGCGCGGTGGCGCGCTCGGCGGTCTCGGCGCGGCGGGCGGTGAGCCGGTCCGCGGCGGCACGGGCGTGGACCCGCAGATAGGTGGAGTAGCTCGCGAGGAAGGCGCGGGTGGCGTCGTCGGCGGCGGCCAGCCCCTCCAGCGTGCGCTGCACGGACTCCATGTCGTCGAACGAGCGGGCCGCCTCGGCGATCAGGTCGTCGTCCAGCGGTCGCAGACC
>NZ_JBWLKM010000210.1:0-1838 GCF_059026085.1 Streptomyces sp. a15
ACGCGTTCGGTCTCGATGGTGTGCTCGGCCGCGGTGCGGCGCAGGGCTCGTTCGGCGACCGAGCAGGCGGCCACCGACTCGTCGTACGCGCCCTGGGCTGCGTCGGCGGCGTCGCGGGTGGCGCGCAGCCTCGCCGCGGCCCGGTCGAGTTCGCGCAGCGCCTGGGTGATGCCGGTGGTGCGGGGCAGGGCGGCGCGGGCGGCGGCGTGCGCCTCCAGGGCGGCGTCCGTGCGGGCCTGGGCGTGCGCCAACTCATCGAGCTGGGCGGAGAGTTCGGCCAGCAGCGCCTCGCAGGCGGCGATCCGGGCGGCGCGCCGGCGGGCGCGGGCGGTCGCGCCGACGTACTCGGCGTGCTCCTTGGTGTGGGCGCCGACCAGGACACCGGCCGCGTACCGGCCGTCGGGGCCGATGTGCGGGATGCCGGCGTCGAGGTCGCCGGTGACGGCGACGGAACGCAGCACGGCGGCGATCCGCGCGGCGGTCGGGATGGCCGCCGCGCCCTGGGGGTTCTCCGGGATCTCGGGGCGCAGGAGGTCGGCGAGACTCGGGCCGTTCACCGGGGCGCCGGCACGGAGGTAGCCCTCGCTGTGTCCGGCCGCCACGGGGGTGTCCTCGGCGGTGACGAGGGCGTCGAGGAGGCCCGACGCCTCCAGGGCCGCTTCCAGACCGGCTTGCTGGCGTTCCGTCAGCTCGTCGTCGAAGTCGACGAGCCGCCACAGCGGGATGCCGTCACGAAGCGCCCTATCCACGCTACGGCCCCGGGCCGGGGGCGGGGCGTCGTCGTGTTCGGCGGCGATCCGGTCGCGTTCGGCCTCGGTCTCGGCGCGGCTGTGCTCGACGTCCGTGCGCCGGGCACGCAGGGAGGCGAGGGTGTCGCGCAGCTCCTGCACGGCGGGTGCGGTGGCCTCGGCGAAGGCGTCGGCGAGCGTGACCGCCTCGGCCTCGCCGGTGAGTTCGAGGGCCTCGGCGAGCCGGGCGGCACCGGCCTCCGGGAGAAGCGTGCCATGGGCGCTCGTCCACTGGCCGAGCGCCGTACGGGCCTGTTCGCGGGCGGATTCCAGAGCCGACTCGGCGGCGGTCTCCGCGGTCTCGGCCGCGGTGACGGCCTCCTGCGCACGGTCGAGCGAGACCCGGGCGAGGTCACGGGTCTGCTCGGCGCCTCGTGCCGCCTGCTGGGCGGCGCGCACGGCCCGGACGCCCTCGTGGCGGGCGGCGGCGAGTGCGGCGGAGCGGTCGGCGATGCGGGCGGGCTCGGCGTCGGCCGGGGTCCACGGGAGGCCGGCGGTGTGGGCGTGGTCGGCGACGGCGGCGGCGTCCCGGGAGACGGCGGCGTCGAGTTCCGCGGCGAGCCGCGCGGCATGTTCGGCCTCGGCGCGGGCACGGCCGGTGGCGGCCGTACGGCGTTCACGGTCGGCGGTCGCCTGCCGGGCGGTCTGCTCGCAGGTGCGCACCAGGCGTTCCAGGTCGGCCAGCTGCTCGACGGCCTGGTAGGCGGCGGAGGAGCGCAGTTGGTCGAGCCGGGAGCGCTGGGCGGCGAGCGCCGCGTCGGCGGACTCGGCGCGCGTCTCGGCGGTGGCCTGCTGCTCGCGGGCCGCCGCCAGGTCCGCCGTGGCGGTGCGCAGCGCGGCGGCGCGCTCGGCGGTCTCGGCGCGGCGGGCGGTGAGCCGGTCTGCGGCGGCACGGGCGTGGACCCGCAGATAGGTGGAATAGCTCGCGAGGAACGCGCGGGTGGCGTCGTCGGCGGCGACCAGCCCCTCCAGGGTGCGCTGCACGGACTCCATGTCGTCGAACGAGCGGGCCGCCTCGGCGATCAGGTCGTCGTCCAGCGGTCGCAGACC
>NZ_JBWLKM010000211.1:0-1826 GCF_059026085.1 Streptomyces sp. a15
TCGATGGAGCCGGCGAGGTCCTCGACGGTGGCGATGGCCCAGGCGTTGCCCTGCTTGGTCATCTTGCGCTGGAGGCCCGAGATGATGCCGCCGATGGTGACGACCGCGCCGTCCGCGTGCTCACCGCCGGTGAGCTGGGCGATGCCCGCGTCGGCCTTGTCGGAGAGCACGTGCTCCAGTCCGAAGAGGGGGTGGTCGGAGACGTAGAGACCGAGCATCTCCCGCTCCTGGGCGAGAAGATAGGTCTTGTCCCATTCCTCCGTGGTGAACTCCACGTCGAGCCCGAAGCCCGGTTCGCTGCTGTCGTCCTCGCCCATGCCGCCGAAGAGGTCGAACTGGCCCTCGGCCTCCTTGCGCTTGACCGCGACCACGTTGTCGATCATCGAGTCGAAGTGCGCGGTGAGGCCCTTGCGGGTGTGCCCCATCGTGTCGAAGGCGCCCGCCTTGATCAGCGACTCCGTGGTGCGCTTGTTGCAGGCGACGGCCTCGACCTTGTCGAGGTAGTCGGGGAAGGAGGCGTACTTCCCCTTGGCCTTGCGGCTGCGGATGATCGACTCGACCACGTTGGTGCCGACGTTGCGGACGGCTTCGAGGCCGAACAGGATGACGTCGTCGCCCTGGGCGGCGAAGTTGTGCTCCGACTCGTTGACGTTCGGCGGGAGCACCTTGATCTTCATACGCCGGCACTCGTTGAGGTAGACGGCCGACTTGTCCTTGTCGTCCTTGACCGAGGTGAGCAGCGCGGCCATGTACTCGGCCGGGTAGTTGGCCTTGAGGTACGCCGTCCAGTAGGAGACCAGGCCGTACGCGGCGGAGTGTGCCTTGTTGAAGGCGTAGCCGGCGAAGGGGACCAGCACGTCCCACAGGGCCTGGATGGCCTCGTCGCTGTAGCCGTTCTTCTTGGCGCCGGCCTGGAAGATGGTGAAGTTCTTCGCCAGTTCCTCGGGCTTCTTCTTGCCCATCACGCGGCGGAGGATGTCGGCCTCGCCGAGGGAGTACCCGGCGATGATCTGGGCGGCCTTCTGCACCTGCTCCTGGTAGACGATCAGGCCGTAGGTGACCGCGAGGACCTCTTCGAGCGGCTCCTCCAGCTCCTTGTGGATCGGTGTGATCTCCTGGCGGCCGTTCTTGCGCTCGGCGTAGTTGATGTGCGAGTTCATGCCCATCGGGCCGGGCCGGTACAGGGCCGAGACGGCGGAGATGTCCTCGAAGTTGTCGGGCTGCATCTGGCGGAGCAGGGAGCGCATCGGGCCGCCGTCGAACTGGAAGACGCCGAGCGTGTCACCGCGGCAGAGCAGTTCGAAGGTCTTGGGGTCGTCCAGCGGGAGCGCGAGCATCTCCAGGTCGATGCCCTTGTTGGCCTTCACCATCTTGATGGCGTCGTCCATGATCGTGAGGTTGCGCAGGCCGAGGAAGTCCATCTTCAGCAGGCCGAGCGACTCGCACTGCGGGTAGTCCCACTGGGTGATGGTCACGCCGTCGGTGTGCCGCACCCAGATCGGGGCGTGGTCGACGATGGGCTCGCTGGACATGATCACGCCGGCCGCGTGCACACCCATCTGCCGGACCAGGCCCTCGACGCCCTTGGCGGTGTCGATGACCTTCTTCACGTCCGGTTCGTTCTCGTACATCGACCGGATCTCGCCCGCCTCGCTGTAGCGCGGGTGGGAGGGGTTGGTGATGCCGTCGAGGTCGATGCCCTTGCCGAGGACGTCGGCGGGCATGGCCTTGGTGAGGCGGTCGCCCATCGCGTACGGGTAGCCCAGCACGCGCGCGGAGTCCTTGATGGCGTTCTTCGCCTTGATCTTGCCGTAGGTGCCGATCAT
>NZ_JBWLKM010000212.1:0-1826 GCF_059026085.1 Streptomyces sp. a15
TCGATGGAGCCGGCGAGGTCCTCGACGGTGGCGATGGCCCAGGCGTTGCCCTGCTTGGTCATCTTGCGCTGGAGGCCGGAGATGATGCCGCCGATGGTGACCACCGCGCCGTCGGAGTGCTCACCTCCGGTGAGCTGGGCGATGCCCGCGTCGGCCTTGTCGGACAGCACGTGCTCCAGGCCGAAGAGCGGGTGGTCGGAGACGTACAGACCGAGCATCTCCCGCTCCTGCGCCAGGAGGTAGGTCTTGTCCCACTCCTCGGTGGTGAACTCCACGTCGAGGCCGAAACCGGGTTCGCTGGTGTCCTCCTCGCCCATGCCGCCGAAGAGGTCGAACTGCCCCTCGGCCTCCTTGCGCTTGACCGCCACCACGTTGTCGATCATCGGCTCGAAATGCGCGGTCAGCCCCTTGCGGGTGTGCCCCAGGGTGTCGAACGCGCCCGCCTTGATCAGCGACTCCGTGGTGCGCTTGTTGCACGCGACCGCCTCGACCTTGTCGAGGTAGTCGGGGAAGGAGGCGTACTTGCCCTTGGCCTTGCGGCTCTTGATGATCGACTCGACCACGTTCGTACCGACGTTCCGAACGGCTTCGAGGCCGAAGAGGATCACGTCGTCGCCCTGCGCGGCGAAGTTGTGCACCGACTCGTTGACGTTGGGCGGGAGCACCTTGATGCCCATGCGGCGGCACTCGTTGAGGTAGACCGCCGACTTGTCCTTGTCGTCCTTCACCGAGGTCAGCAGCGCGGCCATGTACTCGGCGGGGTGGTTCGCCTTCAGGTAGGCGGTCCAGTACGAGACCAGGCCGTACGCGGCGGAGTGCGCCTTGTTGAACGCGTAGCCGGCGAAGGGGACCAGCACGTCCCACAGGGCCTTGATGGCCTCGTCGCTGTAGCCGTTCTTCTGGGCGCCGGCCTGGAAGATGGTGAAGTTCTTGGCCAGCTCGTCGGGCTTCTTCTTGCCCATCACACGGCGGAGGATGTCGGCCTCGCCGAGCGAGTAGCCGGCGATGATCTGGGCGGCCTTCTGCACCTGCTCCTGGTAGACGATCAGGCCGTAGGTGACCGCCAGGACCTCCTGGAGGGGCTCCTCCAGCTCCTTGTGGATCGGCGTGATCTCCTGCAGGCCGTTCTTGCGCAGCGCGTAGTTGGTGTGCGAGTCCATGCCCATCGGGCCGGGCCGGTAGAGCGCGGAGACGGCGGAGATGTCCTCGAAGTTGTCGGGCTTCATCAGGCGCAGCAGCGAGCGCATGGGGCCGCCGTCGAACTGGAAGACGCCGAGGGTCTCGCCACGCTGGAGGAGTTCGAAGGTCGTCGGATCGTCGAGCGGGAGGGCCAGCAGGTCGAGGTCGATGCCCTTGTTGGACTTCACCATCTTGACGGCGTCGTCCATGATCGTCAGGTTGCGCAGGCCGAGGAAGTCCATCTTCAGCAGGCCGAGCGACTCGCACTGCGGGTAGTCCCACTGCGTGATGGTCACGCCGTCGGTGTGCCGCACCCAGATCGGGGCGTGGTCGACGATGGGCTCGCTGGACATGATGACGCCGGCGGCGTGCACGCCCATCTGCCGGACGAGGCCCTCGACGCCCTTGGCGGTGTCGATGACCTTCTTCACGTCCGGCTCGTTCTCGTACATCGCGCGGATCTCGCCGGCCTCGCTGTAGCGCGGGTGCGAGGGGTCGGTGATGCCGTTGAGGTCGATGCCCTTGCCGAGGACGTCGGCGGGCATCGCCTTGGTGAGGCGGTCGCCCATGGCGTACGGGTAGCCCAGCACGCGCGCGGAGTCCTTGATGGCGTTCTTCGCCTTGATCTTGCCGTAGGTGCCGATCAT
>NZ_JBWLKM010000213.1:0-1821 GCF_059026085.1 Streptomyces sp. a15
ATCGACGGCCAGCATGCGCACCCGCTCCCGCGCGGCCTGGCCTTGCGGAGTGAGACCACCGCCCTGCGCATATCTCAGAGTGCGGTACGTGATCTTCTGTCCGGCTTGTGATCACTCGATGGGGTGACGGTGGGGCATCGTCACCGGTCAGGCGTTCGGGATTCGCTTGGGTGACGGGATGAGCGATCGCAAGTCGTACTCGAGTGATGTCTCCGACGAGCAGTGGGCCCTGGTCGAGCCCGTGGTCACGGCGTGGAAGGCCGCGCATCCGTCGGTCAGTGGCCATCAGGGCAGATATGCGATGCGGGAGATCGTCAACGCGATCCTGTACCAGAACCGCAGCGGCTGCCAGTGGGACCTGCTGCCCCACGATCTGCCGCCCGCCGGTGCGGTGAAGTACTACTTCTACAAGTGGCGCGACGATGGCACCGATCAGACCATTCATGATCTGCTGCGGTGGCAACTGCGGGAGAAGAAGCGTCGATTAGCCGACCCGAGCCTCATCATCATGGACACGCAGAGCATCCGTGCCGCCGTCGGCGTCCCGTCCGCCACGACCGGCAAGGACGCGGCGAAACGGGTGCCGGGGCGGAAGAGATGCCTGGCCGTGGACGTATTGGGTCTCGTCGTCGAGGCTGTCGTCCTGCCGGCGTCCGCGCACGACAACGCCGCCGGCATCGCCTTGCTGAACGGCGTGGCCGCGCAGACCGACACGGTCGAGAAGGCCCTGGTCGACCAGGGGTTCAAGAAGGCCGTCGTCGACCACGGCAAGACCCTTGGCATCGATGTCGAGATCGTTGAGCGCAACCCGGCCGACAAGGGCTTCATCCCGCAGGCCAAGCGGTGGATCGTGGAGCAGACGAACGGGATCCTGATGTTCTGCCGCCGCCTGGTCCGTGACTACGAGCACCGGCTCGCCACCTCGCGCTCTCGCGTCTTCTGGGCGATGACCTCTGTCATGGCCCGCCGGCTCACCGGCGCCACCCTGCCCTCCTGGAGGGCTGTATGAGCGACAACCCGCAGATCAGAGACGTCCTTGCCTACGTCGAGGCCCGGGAGGCCGAACTCAGCGAGCAGGCCGGGCAGCTCCGCGCGTCCATCGAGGACCTCACCGCCCGCCTCGGCGAACTCGACGCGGAGACCGAGAACCTGCGCATCACCCGCAAGACTCTCCTGAACATCCCAGCACCGGAGCTCGCCGACGATCCGCCGCGGCCCGAGGCGCCGGACCACCCCGCTTACCAGCAGATTCTCGCGGCCTTCACCGACACCGGCCATCCGATGCGGGCTCGGGACCTGTGCGAGGCACTTGACCTGCCGATCCTCCCGAAGAACACCGAAGGCATCCGGTCCAAGCTGAAACGCCTGGTCACACGGGGCATTCTCACCGAACCCGAACCCGGCCTGTTCGCTCAGCTCCGCACCTGAGTACCAGTCCGCCCCGCCGACCAGGACTCCTCTCCCAACCTCAAGCATCAACCGGACATCCGGTCACGTACCGCACTCTCATGGCCACGGCGTACCGCAGGGATCTAGCAATGTCAGCCCCGACAACTGAACGGAAAGGTCAGTAGGCGGAGACGCGCAGATCGTCGTCGTGCGCGGACGGCTCAGGCAGGCGGCAGGTCTTCTCCCACGACGTGCCGCCGGCGAACTTCAGGACCAGCGTCACCGCACGCGCCACCTGGCCGCGCCGGCGCAGCAGGTATCCGAGTTTGACGACCAGGTCCAGGAGGGCGGCGCAGGCGTCGGCGCCGTCCAGGACGTGCCGGTCGAAGGCGCGGCGGACGGTCGCGGCGGCGGGCAGCGTCCGGAGGACCA
>NZ_JBWLKM010000214.1:0-1807 GCF_059026085.1 Streptomyces sp. a15
GATCAGCCCTTGCGGGTGTTGATCTCCTCGGTGAGCTGGGGGACGACGTCGAAGAGGTCGCCGACGATGCCGTAGTCGACGAGGTCGAAGATCGGGGCCTCGGCGTCCTTGTTGATCGCCACGATCGTCTTGGAGGTCTGCATGCCGGCCCGGTGCTGGATCGCGCCGGAGATGCCGGAGGCGATGTACAGCTGCGGCGAGACGCTCTTGCCGGTCTGGCCGACCTGGTTGGTGTGCGGGTACCAGCCGGCGTCCACCGCGGCACGCGAGGCGCCGACGGCCGCGCCCAGGGAGTCGGCGAGGGCCTCGATGATCGCGAAGTTCTCCGCGCCGTTGACACCGCGGCCGCCGGAGACCACGATCGCGGCCTCGGTCAGCTCCGGACGGCCGCTGGACTCGCGCGGCGTGCGGGCGGTGACCTTGGTGCCGGTCGCCTGCGCGGAGAAGGTGACGGCCAGGGCCTCGACCGTACCGTCGGCCGGGGCGGCCTCCACGGCGGCGCTGTTGGGCTTGACGGTGATGACCGGGGTGCCCTTGGCGATGCGGGACTTGGTGGTGAAGGACGCGGCGAACACCGACTGGGTGGCCACCGGGCCCTCGTCGCCGGCTTCCAGGTCGATCGCGTCGGTGATGATGCCGGAGTTGATGCGCAGAGCGAGGCGGGCGGCGATCTCCTTGCCCTCGGCGGAGGACGGCACCAGCACGGCGGCCGGGGAGACCGCCTCGTAGGCGGCCTGCAGGGCGTCCACCTTAGGGACGACCAGGTAGTCGGCGTACTCGGCGGCCTCGTGCGTGAGGACCTTGACCGCGCCGTGCTCGCCGAGGACGGCGGCGGTGTCGGCGGCACCGGCACCGAGGGCGACGGCGACCGGCTCGCCGATGCGGCGGGCCAGGGTCAGCAGCTCCAGGGTGGGCTTGCGGACGGCGCCGTCCACGTGGTCGACGTAGACGAGAACTTCAGCCATGGGAATGCTCTCCTGCGGATTGCGAAGTCTGAGGGGCGGTGAGGGGGTTGGGGCTAGATGAACTTCTGGCCCGCGAGGAACTCGGCGAGCTGCTTGCCGCCCTCGCCCTCGTCCTTGACGATCGTGCCGGCGGTACGCGCCGGGCGCTCGGCCGCGGAGTCGACGACCGTGTAGGCGCCCTCCAGACCGACCTCCTCGGCCTCGATGTCCAGGTCGGACAGGTCCCAGGCCGCAACCGGCTTCTTCTTGGCCGCCATGATGCCCTTGAACGACGGGTAGCGCGCCTCACCCGACTGGTCGGTCACCGACACCACCGCCGGCAGCGACGCCTCCAGCTGCTCGGTGGCCGAGTCGCCGTCCCGGCGGCCCTTGACGACCCCGTCCTCCACGGACACCTCGGACAGCAGCGTCACCTGCGGCACCCCCAGCCGCTCGGCCAGCAGCGCCGGCACCACACCCATGGTGCCGTCGGTGGACGCCATACCGGAGATCACCAGGTCGTAGCCGGCCTTCTCCACCGCCTTCGCCAGCACCAGCGAGGTACCGATCGCATCCGTGCCGTGCAGGTCGTCGTCCTCGACGTGGATCGCCTTGTCCGCACCCATCGACAGCGCCTTGCGCAGCGCGTCCTTGGCGTCCTCGGGACCCACCGTCAGGACGGTGACCTCGACGTCGTCATCGGAGTTCTCGGAGATCTGCAGCGCCTGCTCGACCGCGTACTCGTCCAGCTCGGAGAGCAGACCGTCCACGTCGTCCCGGTCGACGGTCAGGTCATCGGCGAAGTGCCGGTCGCCAGTGGCGTCGGGCACGTACTTCACAGTGACAACGATCCTCAAGCTCAC
>NZ_JBWLKM010000215.1:0-1744 GCF_059026085.1 Streptomyces sp. a15
TTGACTTGCACCTCGGGCTGAAGCCCGAGGATTCTGGCCTTCCGTTCCGTTGCCGTGCCGCTACGCGGCACGGGCTTGGGTCGGGAATCCATGGCTTCCTGTTTCTTCGCGCTGTGCCAGAACGGGTTCTGGTCTTATCGGCGCTCCGCAGGCCGATACCGCCAGTCCGGCGGCCGTCTTCACGTTGATCGCGGCATTGACATCCCGGTCGTGGACCGCGCCGCAGGCGGCACACGTCCACTCCCGGACATCGAGGGGCTTGGGGCCGTCCTGGACGCCGCAGGTGGAACAGATCTGGGAGGTCGGCTCGAACCGGCCGATCTTCACCAGGGTGCGTCCGTACCGCTCCGCCTTGTACTGGAGCATGTTGATGAACGATGACCATCCGGCGTCGTGCACGGACTTGGCCAGCTTGGTGCGTGCCAGTCCCACCACGGACAGGTCTTCCACGGCGATCCCTTGGTTCTCGGAGATCAGCTGGGTGGAGAGCTGGTGGTGGAACTCGTGGCGCGCGTCGGTGACCTTGGCGTGGGCGCGGGCAACCTTGCGGCGGGCCTTCTCCCGGTTCTTGGATCCCTTCTGTTTGCGGGCCAGTTCCCGCTGGGCCTTCTTCAGCTTCTTCTCCGCGCGGCGCAGGAACCTGGGGGAGTCGATCTTCGTGCCGTCGGACAGGACGGCGAAATGCGTCAGGCCCAGGTCGATGCCGATGGCCTGGTCGGTCTCGGGCATCCGGGCGGCATCGGTGGCGGGGTCGGTGTCAATGATGAAGGAGGCGAAGAACCTGCCGGCCGCGTCCTTGATGACGGTGACCGAGGTGGGGGTGGCGGGCAGGGTACGGGACCACTTCACCTTCACCGGACCGATCTTCGGCAGGTTCAGCCGGCCGCTGTCGGTGATGTGCCAGCGGGCGTTGGCGGTGAACCGGATCGATTGCCGGGTGTCCTTGCGGGACTTGAAGCGGGGTGGGCCGGTCTTGGGGCCCTTGCGGGTGCCCTTGAGGGAGGCGAAGAAGTTGCGGTATGCGGTCTCGGCGTCGCGCAGGGACTGCTGGAGGACGACCGCGGAGACCTCGCCCAGCCAGGAGCGTGAGGTGGTCTGTTTCGCCTGGGTGATCAGGCGGGTGGACAGCTCGCCGATCTTCGGGAACGGCTGCTGGGCCTTGCGGGCGTCCTCACGGGCACGCACCGCGTCGTTGAACACGACGCGGGCGCACCCGAACGCCTTCGCCAACGCCCTCTGCTGGCCGGGGTCCGGGTACAACCTGAAGGCGTACCGGAGCTGCATGACCGTCACGATACATACTTGGGTTATGGGTGAGATGCAGAAGATCAGAACTGGTCGGCACTGTGCTTTCGTGATGCATGTGCACTTGGTCTTCGTGACCAAGTTCCGGCACAGAGTGTTCACCGATGCCCACTTGAGGCGCATGGAGGAGATCATGCGATCCGTGTGCACGGACTTCGAGTGCGAGCTGGTGGAGTTCAACGGCGAGGACAACCACGTCCACCTCTTGGTGAACTTCCCGCCCAAGGTCGCCGTGACCAAGCTGGCCAACTCTCTCAAGGGCGTCTCCTCGCGCCGCCTGCGCCAGGAGTTTCCCGACCTCGTACGCCACTACTGGCGGGCCAACAAGCTGTGGTCCGGCTCCTACTTCGCCGGAACCGTCGGCGGCGCCCCGCTCACCGTGGTCAGGCAATACATCGAGCAGCAGAACCGGCCGGTATGAGCGTTCCCCGGCTCCGCC
>NZ_JBWLKM010000216.1:0-1742 GCF_059026085.1 Streptomyces sp. a15
GCCCGCACCAAGTGGCGGGACACCGTCTACGAGTACGACGACCTCGACAACCTCCGCAAGGTGACCGCGCCCGGCGGTGCCGTCACCACGTTCGAGTTCGACAAGCGGGGCCGCCAGACGGCCTCGACCGACCCCGACGGCGGCCGTACCCAGATGCGGTACGACAACTCCGACAACGTGGTGGAGACCGTCGACCCGCTGGGCCGGTCCCTGTTCACCACGTACGACGTCGGCGGACGTCCGACCACCCTGCGCGAGGGGAGCACGACCGGACCCAAGCGCCTGGAGTGGACCTACGACTCCCTCTACAAGGGTCTGCCGACCGCGCAGATCCGCTACGAGGGCGGCCGTGAGTACCGGGAGGAGGTCACCGACTACGACAACGCCTACCGGGTGAAGAAGTCCCAGACGGTGATCCCCGCCGAGGAGACCGGCGTGGCCGGCACGTACGAGTACGAGTACTCCTACACGCCGACCGGCAACCTCGCCTGGGTGTCCGTGCCGGGTCTGGGCGGTCTGGTCACCGAGCGGATCGTCTTCCGCTACAACACGGACGACCTGCCGATCTTCATCGGCGGCGCGTCCACGTACCTCGCCAACGCCCAGTACTCGGCGTTCGGCGAGATCCTGCGCACCGACGCGGGACCGGCGGGTAAGCAGGTGTACGGCACCTACGTCTACGACGAGTTCACCCGTCGCCTGCAGACGGCCACCTTCGACCGCTCGATCAGCCCGGGGCGTATCAACGAGGCACGGTACGGGTACGACGAGGCCGGCAACGTCACCAGGATCACCGACGTGCCGGGTGCCGCCGCCGAGGGCTCCGCCGGGACCGACACGCAGTGCTTCGTCTACGACCAGCTCAGGCAGATGACCTCCGCCTGGACGTCGCAGACGGCGGACGACTGCGCGGCGGCGCCCTCGAAGGAGACGGTCGGCGGTCCGGAGGCGTACTGGCAGTCGTTCCAGTACGACGCGGCCGGCAACCGCACCAAGCTCGTCGAGCACGACCCCACGGGCGACGCCGCCAAGAACGTCACCCGTGACTACGTCTACGGAAAGGAAGGCGTCGGCGGTCCGAACGCGCTGGCCGAGGTCAAGTCGACCGGCCCGAAGGGCGAGACCCTCGCCACCTTCGGCTACGACAAGGCGGGCAACACCACCGGACGCCAGCACGGCGGCACCAACCAGACCCTCGAGTACGACATCGAGGGCCAGCTCCGCAAGGTGACCCAGCCCGTCGAAGGCGGCGGCACCAAGACCACGTCGTACCTGTACGGCGCGGACGGCGAACGCCTCATCCGCACCGGCGCGGACGGCAGTCGCACGCTCTACCTCGGCGACGCGGAGCTGACGGTCAACGCGGCCAACACCACTGCGAAGGCGGAGCGCTTCTACGCGCTGCCGGACGGTTCCACGGTGGTCCGCGCGACCGGAGGCGTCCGGCAGCTGATGCTGGCCGACCACCACGGCACCTCCCACACGGTCGTGGACATGGTGGACGCGGCGATGCGCGTCACGCGGCGCAAGTCGATGCCGTTCGGCGAGACACGGGGGCTGGAACCCGCGTCCTGGCCCGGGCAGCGCGGCTTCGTGGGCGGCACGGTCGATGAGGACACCGGGCTGACCCGGCTCGGTGCCCGTGACTACGACCCGGCCACGGGACGGTTCATCCAGGTCGACCCGATGGTCGACTACGGCCAGCCGGCCACGATGAACCCGTACGCCTACAGCAACAACGC
>NZ_JBWLKM010000217.1:0-1739 GCF_059026085.1 Streptomyces sp. a15
GCCCGCACCAAGTGGCGGGACACCGTCTACGAGTACGACGACCTCGACAACCTCCGCAAGGTGACCGCGCCCGGCGGCGCGATCACTTCGTTCGAGTACGACAAGCGGGGCCGCCAGACGGCCTCGACCGACCCCGACGGTGGCCGTACCGAAGTGCGGTACGACAACGCGGACAACGTCATCGCGACCATCGACCCGTTCAAGCGGACCCTGGTCACCACCTACGACGATGGCGGCCGTCCGGCCACCTTGCGCGAAGGCAGCGAAACCGGCCCCAAGCGCGTGGAGTGGACGTACGACTCCGTAGCCAAGGGCCTGCCCACCGCGCAGATCCGCTACGACAACGGCCGCGAGTACCGGGAGGAGGTCACCGCGTACGACAACGCCTACCGGGTGAAGTCGACGAAGACGGTGATCCCCACCGAGGAGACGGGGCTGGCCGGCACGTACGAGTACGAGTACTCGTACACCCCGACCGGCAACCTGGCCTGGGCCGAGGTACCGGGCCTGGGTGGTCTGGTGACCGAGCGGGTCAGCTTCCGGTACAACTCCGACGACCTGCCCATCGGCATGGGCGGTGCCTCCAGCTACTTCACGGGCGCCGAGTACTCGGCCTTCGGTGAGCTCCTGCGCACCGAGTCCGGTGTCGCCGGCAAGAAGGTGTACGGCTCGTACATCTACGACGAGTTCACGCGCCGCCTCCAGCAGTCGACCTTCGACCGGGACATCTCCCCGGTCCGGATCAGCGAGACGCGGTACGGGTACGACGAGGCAGGCAACGTCACCAAGATCACCGACGTGCCCGGCAGCGCGGCGCCCGGAGCGGGCGGGACGGACACGCAGTGCTTCGTCTACGACCAGCTGCGGCAGATGACCTCGGCCTGGACGGCGAAGACGGACGGCTGCGCGGCGGCGCCGACGAAGGACAGCGTCGGCGGGCCGGAGGCCTACTGGCAGTCGTACCAGTACGACGCGGCGGGCAACCGCAAGCAGCTCGTCGAGCACGACCCGACGGGCGACACCGCGAAGGACGTCACCCGCTCTTACCTGTACGGCAAGGCGGGCGTCGGCGGCCCGAACGCGCTGGCCGAGATCAAGTCGGTCGGCCCGCAGGGCGAACGCCTCAACACCTTCGCCTACGACAAGGCCGGCAACACCACCGGACGCCAGCACGGCGGCACCAACCAGACCCTCGAGTACGACATCGAGGGCCAGCTGCGCAAGGTGACCCAGCCCGTCGAAGGCGGCGGCACGAAAACCACGTCGTACCTCTACGGCGCGGACGGCGAACGCCTCATCCGCACCGGCGCGGACGGCAGCCGCACCCTCTATCTCGGCGACGCGGAGCTGACCGTCAACGCGGCCAACACCACCGCGAAGGCCGAACGGTTCTACGCGCACCCTGACGGCATGACGACAGTCCGCGCGACCGGCGGCGTCCGTCAGCTGATGATCGCCGACCACCACGGCACCTCCCACACGGTCGTGAACATGGTGGACCCGGCGATGGGCGTCACGCGGCGCAAGTCGATGCCGTTCGGTGAGGCGCGGGGCTCGCAGCCCACGGCCTGGCCGGGACAGCGCGGTTTCGTCGGCGGGACGGTCGACCAGGACACGGGGCTGACCCGGCTGGGCGCCCGTGACTACGACCCCGTGACCGGGCGGTTCATCCAGGTCGACCCGATGGTCGACTACGGCCAGCCGGCCACGATGAACCCGTACGCCTACAGCAACAACGC
>NZ_JBWLKM010000218.1:0-1699 GCF_059026085.1 Streptomyces sp. a15
CGAGCCCGTCCCCGGGCACCGCCCGCGACTGCTCCTTCACCGCCTTCAGCAACGCCCCCGCCGCCGCTCCCCCGGCCTGCGCCTGAGCGAGGTCGATGTCCGCCGTGTCCAGCCGTACGGGGTGGGCGTCGGCGAACCAGCCGACCGTGCGCGACAGATCCGCGTCGGCGAGCGGCTCGCGGCCGTGGCCCTCGACATCGACCAGCACCGCGCTGTCCGCGCCGGACCGCGAGCGGGCGACCGCGCCCGCCAGCGTGGCCAGCAGCGCCTCGTGGACACCGCAGTGGAAGGCGGCCGCGGTGCGGCCGACGAGGTCGTGGGCCGGTGCGCCGGACAAGGTCCAGGAGCGGTGCCGGAGGGTGGCGGCGGTGTCGCGGGCAGGGTCCAGCGCCCGCGCGCCGATCGGGGCGTCACCGTCGCGGAGCAGTTCCCG
Source organism: Streptomyces sp. a15 (assembly GCF_059026085.1). Classification (NCBI taxonomy): domain Bacteria; kingdom Bacillati; phylum Actinomycetota; class Actinomycetes; order Kitasatosporales; family Streptomycetaceae; genus Streptomyces; species Streptomyces sp. A15. The sequence goes on from NZ_JBWLKM010000218.1 coordinate 434, forward strand.
CCAGCGCTCCAGTTCCGCGATCCGGTCCTCGTGCCGCGCCTCGGACTCCAGCAGGTCCGCCCAGCGCCGGAACGATGTCCCCACCGGGTCCAGTTCCGCGGCCCGGCCCGCCGCGGCCGCCTCACACGCGGTCCGCAGGTCCGGCAGCAGGATCCGCCACGACACGCCGTCCACCACCAGGTGGTGGACGACCAGCACCAGTCGCCCCGTCCGCTCCGGCCCGGCGTCCACCCACACCAGCCGCACCATCGCCCCGGCCGCCGCGTCCAGCCGGTGCGCCGCGTCCCGTGCCGCCCGCTCGGCGGCCAGGTCCAGGTCCTCGTCGGTCCGGGGTTCAACCCGCGTCACCAGTCCGGCGGGGGCCACCGACCCGCGGTCGGCGACCACGAGGGTCGGCGCGTTCGCCGCCACCCGGGCGCGCAGCATGTCGTGCGTGTCCAGCAGCGTCCTAAGGGCGGTGGCCAGGACCTTTTCACCCGGCGCCGGCGGCGCCGCGACGACCGCCCACTGCGCGAATCCTGGACGGGCCGCGGCGCGGCCCAGGGCACGCATGACGGGCGTCCAGGGCAGTTCCCCGACGGCGTCCTCGACCGCGCTCGTGGCCCTCACCTCGGCCGGTCGGGCGGCGAGCGCGAGCCTCTCGGGCGTACGCACGTCAAATACCTGACGTGGTGTCAGGACCAGCCCGGCCCGACCGGCCCTGGCGACGACCTGCATCGAGGTGATCGAGTCCCCGCCGAGGTGGAAGAAGTCGTCCTCGGCCCCAACCCGCTCCAGGCCCAGCACCGCCGCGAAGATCTCGCACAGCGTCCGCTCCGCGTCGGTACGCGGCTCACGACCCGCCACCCGGCCCGCGAAGTCCGGCGCGGGCAGCGCCTTGAGGTCGACCTTTCCGTTGGCGGTCAGCGGCAGCGCGTCGAGCACGACGAGGGCGGCCGGGACCATGTACTCGGGCAGCACCTTCGCCAGCTGCTCACGCAGCAACTCGTCGTCCACGTCCTCGCCGTCCGGGACGACGTACCCGGTCAGCCGCTTCTCACCGGGCCGCTCCTCGCGGGCCATGACGACCGCCTGGCCGATACCGGGGCACGCGGCCAGCGCCGCCTCGACCTCGCCCAGTTCGACACGGAAGCCCCGGATCTTGACCTGGGCGTCGGCCCGGCCCACGAAGACCAGCTCGCCGTCGGCCGTCCAGCGCACCAGGTCACCGGTGCGGTACATCCGCTCCCCGGCCGCGAACGGACAGGCCACGAACCGCTCGGCGGA
>NZ_JBWLKM010000219.1:0-1690 GCF_059026085.1 Streptomyces sp. a15
CGAGCCCGTCCCCGGGCACCGCCCGCGACTGCTCCTTCACCGCCTTCAGCAACGCCCCCGCCGCCGCTCCCCCGGCCGGCACCTCCGCGAGGTCGATGTCGGCGAGGTCGATCCGCAGCGGGTGGACGCTGGTGAACCAGCCGACCGTACGGGACAGTTCCGCGCCGGACACCGCCGAACGGCCATGGCCCTCGACATCCACCAGAAGGTCATGGTTTGTGCCGGAGCGCCACTCTACGACGGCTGCGGCGAGCGTGGCCAGGAGCACTTCGTGGACACCGCAGTGGAAGACGCCGGGGGTGCGTTGGACGATCACCCGTGCCTGCGGTGCGGGCACGGTCCAGACATGGCGTTCCAGGGTGGCGGCGGTGTCATGGGCGGGGTCGAGCGGCCTCCCGCCGATCGGGGCGTCGCCGCCGACGAGCACCGTCCGCCAGCCGTCCAGTTCGGCGACCCGCTCCTCGTGCCGGGCCTCGGCCTCAAGCAGCGTGGCCCAGCGCCGGAACGACGTTCCCACCGCGCCCAGTTCCGCCGGTCGGCCCTCCGCAGCCGCCTCGCACGCGGCTCGCAGATCGGACAACAGGATCCGCCACGACACCCCGTCGACGACGAGATGGTGCGCGACCAGGACCAGCCGCCCCACCCGGCCCGGACCGGCGTCCAGCCAGACCAGCCGCACCATCGCCCCGGCCGCCGGATCCAGCCGCCCCGCAGCCGCGCGAGCGGCCCGCTCGGCGGCCCCGTCCAGCTCACCGGGATCGGTCACCCGCAGCACGGAGACCAGCGTGAACGGATCGACACCGCCCCGCTCCCCCACCACGAGCCTCGGCCCGTCCTCGGCCCGCGCACGCAGCATGTCGTGCGTGTCGAGCAGGACGCCCAGCCCGGCGGCGAGCGTCCGTGCGTCCAGCGCCGGCGGGGCACCGATCACCATCCACTGGGCGAATCCGGGACGGGTGGCGGCGGTGCCGGAGGCCGCGAGAGCGGGCGTGGGCGGCACGGGTCCGGTGTCGGCGTCCTGAGCCGTCTCACCAGCCGCCTCCAGCTGCGCCACGGCGGCGATCGCCGCGGGCGTCTCGTGCTCGAACACGTCCTGCGCACCGAACACGACGCCCCTGCGCGTGCCGCGTGCGGCGAGCTGCATCGACATGATGGAGTCGCCGCCCAGCTCGAAGAAGCTGTCCTCCACGCCGACCCGTTCCAGGCCCAACACCTCGGCGAACAGCTCGCACAGGAGCTTCTCGGCGGCGGTGCGCGGCTCACGGCCCGCGCCTGCGGCGAACTCCGGTGCGGGCAGCGCCTTGAGGTCGACCTTGCCGTTGGCAGTCAGGGGCAGCGCGTCGAGCACGACGAGGGCGGCCGGGACCATGTACTCGGGCAACGCGCCGGACACCTGACCGCGTACGGCCTCGGTGTCCAGTTCCTCGCCGCTCGGCACGAGATAGCCGATCAGCCGCTTCTCGCCGGGCCGGTCCTCGCGAGCGACCACGATCGCCTGCCCGACGCCGGGCTGTGCGGCCAGCACGGCCTCGACCTCGCCCGGTTCCACCCGGAAGCCACGGATCTTCACCTGGGCGTCGGCCCGGCCGACGAAGGCCAGCTCGACGCCGGTGGTCCAGCGCACCAGGTCACCGGTGCGGTACATCCGCTCCCCGGCCGCGAACGGACAGGCCACGAACCGCTCGGCGGA
>NZ_JBWLKM010000220.1:0-1613 GCF_059026085.1 Streptomyces sp. a15
AATGAGCTGTTCCCAGTAACCGTCGGCCACCGTCCGTGAGCGAGCGGCGTGTCGTGCGGTCCGTGGTATCCCCAAGTCCGGGCAGGCGTGAGGCCCCTGGTAGGAACGATCTTGCGACAGAAAGATCCGACCGAGGGGCCTCACATGCCGACCAGTGTCACATACACCGCCGTGCTCGATGTGAAGCGGTCCACCGCCGAGTACCTGGCCGGCCTCCTGCGCGACCACCGGATCGTGACCAGGACCCGCAAGGGGCGACGCGCGCTGGGCTGCTTCAAGCAGGCCGTGCTCGTGCTGCGCTGGTTCCTCGACGGCACCCGCCTGGCCCAACTCGCCCGTGACAATGGCCTGTCGACCTCAACTGCATACCGCTACCTCCACGAGGTACTGGCCGTCCTGGCCGCCGGCGCACCGGACCTGTCCACCGCGCTGGAGCGCGCGAAGGCAGCCGGGCTGACGCATCTGAACCTCGACGGTACGGTCATCCGTACCGACCGCGTCGCCGCCCCGGGTCCCAACGGCGCAGACCTCTGGTGGTCCGGAAAACACAAGCACCATGGCGGGAACGTGCAGGTCATCGCTACCCCGGACGGCTGGCCGATCTGGGTCTCGCCCGTACGGCCGGGCCGGGAACACGACACCACCTGCGCCCGCCACCACGGGCTGGTCGAAGCACTCAACCGCATCGCGGCCGAGCTGGACATGCCGACCCTGGTCGACCTCGGCTACGAGAACGTCGGCGACGGCTTCCGGCACCCGCACAAGAAGCCCGCCGGAGGCGAGCTGACCGAGGCCCAGCAGACGTACAACAAGGTCATCCGCAGCATCCACGGCGTCTGCGAGCGCGCCAACTCCCTGCTCAAGACCACCTTCAAGGCACTGCGCAGGGTCAGCTTCGACCCCAGCCGCATCACGAAGATCGCCGCCGCGGCCCTCGTCCTGCTCCAGCTCGAGTACGACCGCACCATCTGAACAATCACACACCGTCGTGATCCATTACTGGCAAAGGCTCAATGGGCCGGTGTGCGCAGGCGAGTAGACTGCCCGAAGGGCTAGCCTCGAAGTTTCGTGACGGTCCGCCGACGGAGTCGGTGGACCGTTTTCGTGCTGTGGACTGAGGCTGTGCAGGCTGAGGTCCCGAGTGTCGTCTCGGGCGGACGCCGGGTTCCACTGCTCCGGGGTGGAGGGTTCTTTCGCAGGGACGGGTGAATCTGCTGATCAGCCGAGGTTCGGGAGGAGTGCGAGTCGGTCGAGAGCTGCGGTGATGTGGCTGGTCCAGGGCCAGTGCCGGGCCAGGCGGAGGATCCGGCGGCGGCCGGTGGTCACGAGCTGTCCAGCCGTGCTGAGCAGACGAAGCCGCAGGCGGCGGGGCTCCCAGAGTATGGCTTCGCCGGTCAGCGCGAGCATGGGCATCCAGGCCAGCAGGTCGAGAGCGATCTGCACGATCTCCAGCCAGACCCGGTTTTGTGCCATGCGCTTGAGGGGCAGGTTGCGCGGACCGGTGGCCCGGGCGGCCCGGATGCGGTCCTCGGCCCTGGCCCGCAGCCGGTGACGGAGCTCGAGCTCGGCGATCGGCCGGCCGGGCGTGTTGGTGGCGAAGCAGGTGAGCCTCA
>NZ_JBWLKM010000221.1:0-1597 GCF_059026085.1 Streptomyces sp. a15
TGAGATATGCGCAGGGCGGTGGTCTCACTCCGCAAGGCCAGGCCGCGCGGGAGCGGGTGCGCATGCTGGCCGTCGATGGCTTTGCGCGGGGTGAGAAGAACACGGTGATCGCGAAAGAACTGCGGGTCAGCGTCCGGTCGGTGGAACGGTGGCGCCGGTCCTGGCGCGAGGGAGGGCGACAGGCCCTGCGCCCTTCGGGGCCGGCCAAGCGGCCGAAGGTCAGCGACAGTGACTTCGCCGTCCTCGAGCCACTGTTGCTGGACGGCGCGATGGCTCAGGGCTGGGCGGATGAGCGGTGGACGCTCTCGCGGGTACGCATGCTGATCGCGGACCAGTTGGGCGTGTCCTTGTCGATCCGCGGGGTATGGGAGCTATTGCGGCGGCACGGCTGGTCATGTCAGCAGCCTGCCCGGAGGGCGGTCGAGCGGGACGAGGCGGCGGTGGCCGGCTGGGTGAAGGAGTCCTGGCCCCGGGCAAAGCCACCGCGGCGGCGCTCGGGGCATGGCTGGTCTTTGAGGACGAGGCCGCTGTCTCGATGACGTCGCACCGGGCACGCACCTGGGCGCCCAGAGGGAGCACGCCTGTGGTTCGGTTCAACGGCGCTTCCCGCGGCCGCATCTCGATGGCGGCACTGGTGTGCTTCAAGGCCGGCGAACGCAGCCGTCTGATCTACCGTCCTCGCATCCAGGGCCATCACCGAGGTGCCCACCGTGGCTTCACCTGGCAGGACTACCGTGATCTTCTGGTGCGGGCTCACCTGCAACTCGGCGGTCCCGTCGTGGTGATCTGGGACAATCTGAATGTTCATCGCTGCAGTCGATTACGTGAGTACGCGGCGGAGCATGACTGGCTCACCATCGTCCAGTTGCCCAGCTATGCGCCCGACCTCAATCCGGTCGAGGGCATCTGGTCGTTGCTCCGGCGCAGCACCACTGCCAACGTCGTCTTCCGCGACCGCGACCACCTCGTCCAAGCGGTCCGCAGCGGCCTGCGCCGCATCCAACAACGCACCGACCTCATCGAGGGTTGCCTCGCCGAAACCGGCCTCTCGCTCAACACGACAACTGAACGGAAAGGTCAGTAGGCCCCCTCCGGAGAGGGATGGAAGTACTTCCGCACGTTCTCCGGCTTCCTGTGCCGGGACTTCGCCATGAGCATCGGCGGGCTAGCCCCAGCCTCCCCAAGGCGAGCCAACCCGGAATGCCGCCACTCGTGCGGGTCCCAGCCCGTTCGCTGTGGAACGCATGGAGGGGCCCTGGTGCCGTATGACACCAGGGCCCCGAAGGAACAGCTACACCATCTGCCGGCCCCGGCACTGCGCCGACCTTCTGTCTCCGCAGACCCGACCCAGATGCTGTCGGGGATGCTGGGATCGCGGTTGCTTGACCGGAGACCACCTCACTATCGATGTCCTGCGGTACCCGGACTCAAGACTTCCGCCCGGGCGATCCTGACGGCGCTCGGCTCCTCCGTTCTTTCCCTCAATGATCAACTGCTTGCCAAACGGGGAACTGCGTACTGCTGGTACTGCTCTACTACGCACTGCTGGTGATGCGAACTGCTCAGCGGCCTGCGACAGCGCCACTCTTCGACAGCC
>NZ_JBWLKM010000222.1:0-1596 GCF_059026085.1 Streptomyces sp. a15
GGACACGGCGGCCGGAGCTGCGAGGTTGCCGTTGGGCCACTCGCTTCTTGGCAGTGTCGTGCTTCCACGACCCGAGTAAAGGGCGCTGCGCGTCGCCTTCGGCGATCGGCCTGCGGCCGCCCCTTGACTCGGCTCGCTCCAGCACGGGTGAGAAGCGAGCGAGCGGCCCGGAAAGACGGGGCTCGGGTAGGCCGGTCCCTTGGGTGGGTGTCCAGGGGTTCGGCGTTGCGGGGGCGCGGTCGCGCCTCGCCAGCACGCCGGGCCGGTTTAGCGGCGATCGGTGAGTGGGGGCTGGGGTGCGCGGTCGCGTCTCGCATGCACGCCGGGTTCGGCTAAGCGGCTTGCGGTGAATGGGGGTTGGGGCGCGTCGGGCTCGGGGCGGCACGCCGCGACGGCTCAGCGGCGATCGGTGGGTGGCTGGCTGGGGGCGCGGTCGCGCTTCGCCTGGACGCCGGGCGGGCAAGCGGTGAAGGGTGCGGCCGCATCTCGCCTGCACGGTCCTCGGCGGCCCCGGGGCGGCTACCGGTGACCGGTGGGCTGGGGTGCGCATCGGCCGAGCGGGGGCACGCCGGGTGGGCTTGGCGGCTTGTCGTGCGTGGGGATGCGGGCCCGCGGGCGGCTCTCGCCTGCACGCCGGGTGGCTTGGCGGCTTGCGGCCGGTGGAGGTCGGGACGTGGCCGGAGTGGATCTGTGCGCCCGGCAGTTGAGCGGCCATCGACCGGCAGGCACGTGGACGCACGACGGATGGCGGCCGCGCCGGGACGTCGGCTCGGCGGTGGGCCGCGGTGGTTTCGGGGTACGCCGGATGGACCTGAGGTCCGGTGGATGGGGCGTGGGTCGCAATTGGAGGATTTGGGCCAAGGTCGGCCGGAGGAACCCCTGGTCAGAGCACGGAGGGTTGGCCCAAATCCTCCAATTGTCGTGCGAGCGCGGGGTTTCGGGGAAGATCCGCCGACCCGCAACCCGCCGACCGGTTCCCGCCAAGCCGTCCCAGCACCCCGCGAGCCACAACCACAACCACGACCGTCACCCCACCGGCCGCAAGCCGCCCAGTCCACCCGACGTGCCCCTGTCCGGCCAACGCGCACCCCAGCCGTCCACTCACCGATCGCCGCTGAGCCGCCCGACGTGCCCTAGCCTCGCCGATGCGCACCCCGGGCCACCGGTCACCGATAGCCGCTTGGCCGCCCCCGGACCGCCGAGGACCGTGCAGGCGAGATGCGGCCGCACTCTTCACCGCTTCACCGCTCACCGATCGCCGCCTGCCCGCCCGGCGTGCAGGCAAGGCGCGACCGCGTGCCCAGCCATCCACCCACCGCAAGCCGCTTAGCCAACCCGGCGTGCTGGCGAGGCGCGACCGCGCCCCCGCAACGCCGGGTCCCTGAACACCCACCCAAGGGACCGGCCTACCCGAGCCCCGTCTTTCCGGGCCGCTCGCTCGCTTCTCACCCGTGCTGGAGCGAGCCGAGTCAAGGGGCGGCCGCAGGCCGATCGCCGAAGGCGACGCGCAGCGCCCTTTACTCGGGTCGTGGAAGCACGACACTGCCAAGAAGCGAGTGGCCCAACGGCAACCTCGCAGCTCCGGCCGCCGTGTCC
>NZ_JBWLKM010000223.1:0-1536 GCF_059026085.1 Streptomyces sp. a15
ACCCAAGAACCTCCCTCCAAGTTCCTCCCGACTGCGTCGGGGATACAACAAAGCGCCTCACGGCGCACACCGTGCGTAACAGTCTCCCGTTACACGGCTCTTGTCACCCTGATCACCAGAAATTACGGCACAGGCGCCAATGCGCGAACATTCCTGGGTATCGCCGTGTGATCCCTTGGAAACAGTCCTTGGCTTTCTTGAACCCTGCCAGCCGTTTGTACTTTCTGCGGATCCGGCGCACCAGGTAGGCGTTGATGCGCCGCAGGAGGGGTTTCAACGCGGAGTGATAGGACGCTCCGTAGTACTGGATCCACCCTCGCACGATCGGGTTGATGATGCGTGCGAGTTGAGCGAAGGTGTGACCCGTGCGCCGGTGGATCCGCCACCCGCGCAATTCGGAACTGAGCCTCTTCAGGGCGTCCTTGCTGATCGCAGGCAGAAAGCACGGAAATGTCACCCCATGCTTGCTGCGCGCCGTGCGAGCGCGGAACGTGAACCCCAGGAACGTGAACGCTGTGTGCTCATACGAGCCCCGCCTGTTCGCGTCCTTGCAGTAGACGATCCGGGTCTTGTCGGGATGCAGACGCAGCCCGACCTCTTCCATCCGGTTCCCGATCGCCTCCACCAGTATTCTGGCCTGGCGTTCGCTGACGCAGTGCACGACCGCGTCATCCACGTAGCGTTCGAAGGGGACGTTCGGGAACTCCCGAGCCAGCCACATGTCGAACGCGTAGTGCAGGAACAGATTCGCCAGCACGGGCGAAACCGATGACCCTTGCGGGGTCCCCCGGTCTCGCATCTGCAAGGTGCCATCGGGTAGTTGAAGCGGTGCTTCCAGCCATCGCCGGACGTACAACTTCACCCAAACGGCGTCGGTGTGCGCTTCCACAGCCTTGACGATGAGGTCCCAGCGGACGCTGTCGAAGAACTTCTGGATGTCGAGGTCGACGACCCAGTCCTTCTTCCAGCAGCGTTCTCGGCACTTTTCCACCGCGTCCAGTGCCGACCGTCCGGGCCGATACCCATAGGAGTCCGGATGGAACCTCGGTTCCACCTCGCGCTCCAAACGGGCGGCCACTACCGTCTGTGCAATTCTGTCCGCGACCGTGGGAACGCCGAGAATTCTGGTGCCACCGCCATGCGGCTTCGGAATCTCCACCGCTCGCACCGGGGGCGGAAAGTAGCTGCCCGAGGACATTCGGTTCCAGATCTTGAAGAGATTACCCTTCAGATCCTTCTTGAAGTCCTCGATCGAGCAGCCATCTACACCCAGCGCCCCCTTGTTTGCCCTGACCTTCTCCCATGCCTCCCATACTTCCCACTTCGAGATCTCAAACGACTTCCCTGGCGACTTCAGCTCGCCCACCCGACTCCTCCCAGGACACACCCGGTTGATCGAACGAACACAGCCACGGATGACCCGGCCCCTTCGCTCCGTCTCCATTACAGAGACTTCATCACTAGTGTCTCGTGATCCTGATTGCGTTACTTCGAGTTGTTATTGACGAGTTTCTTCACGCTGGCCTGGACGAGTCG
>NZ_JBWLKM010000224.1:0-1474 GCF_059026085.1 Streptomyces sp. a15
TTGATGAAGACCTCGTCCAGGTGCTTCCCAATGCTGATGTCAAGCCGCGGCTGTGGCTGGGGGTGTGACCTGGTAGCACCGTCGGTCACGGATCAAGGCCCACAGGACGTTGACGCGGCGGCGGGCGAGCGCGAGGAGAGCCTGGACGTGGCGTTTGCCCTCGGCGCGCTTGCGATCGTAAAATTTTCGCGAGTTGGGGTCGCGTTGAACGCTGACCAGCGCGGAGATGTAGAAGACGCGCTGCAGGCGACGGTGGTATCTCGTCGGTCGGTGGTCGTTGCCGCTGACCTGGCCGGAGTCGCGTGGGGCGGGTGCCACGCCGGCGAAGGCCGCGAGCCGGTTGGCCGTTGGGAAGGCGTCCAGGCTGCCGCCGACGGCGGTGAGGAACTCGGCACCGAGGATTGTGCCGATGCCGGGCAGGGACTCGATCACTTCGGCGAGTTCATGGTCACGAAACCGGCCCTCGATGAGCTTGTCGGTCTCGGCGATCTTCTCGTTGAGGGCCATCACCTCCTTGGCGAGAGTGTGCACCATCTTCGCGATGGCCTTCTCACCCACGACGGCGGTGTGCTGGCGATCGGCGGCTTCGACCACCTTCTCGGCCAGGGCAGCAGCGTTGCAGACCTTGCGGTTGCGCAGCCAAGCGGTCAGCCGCCGACTGCCGGCGCGGCGGATCGCGGCCGGTGTCTGGTATCCGGCCAGCAGCACCAGCGGGCCGACGTCACCGAGGTCGAGATCCCGTTCCAGGGCCGGGAACATGCTGTTCAGCAGGGCCTTGAGCCGGTTGGTGGTGCGGGTCCGGTCGGCGACCAGATCGACGCGGTGGTCAGTCAGCAGCCGCAACTCGATCGTGGCTTCGTCGCCGGGGCGGATCGGCTGCAGATCGCGGCGCATCCTGGCCTGATCGGCGATCACGCGGGCGTCACGGGCGTCCGTCTTGCCCTGGCCCCGGTAGCTGTCGGTGGCCCGGTTGACCGCGATACCGGGGATGTAGACGAGCTCCTGGCCATGGTTGACCAGCAGGGCGATCAGCAGGCCGGGCTCGCCGCCGGTCATGTCCAGCGCCCAGGTTGTCCTGCCACCGTCGGCGAGGTCCAGAACATCACCGATCAGCTTCAGCAGTTCCGGCTCGTCGTTGGCCACCCGACGCGACAGCAGCGTGTCGCCCTCACTGTCCAGGACCAGGCAATGGTGGTGGGCCTTGCCGCAGTCGGTCCCCGCCCATATCCGGCTCATTGTGCTCCAGTCGTCGTACTTGCCTTGCGTACCACGGACGACCTCGCCGGCATTGCTCTACACAGCGACTTGTTCGCACTTCCCAATCGGCGGCCGAGTCGTCGTGGGGAGCCGGGCGGCCAAGCACCTGAAGCCACGAACGGCAGCCACTTGTCAGCCACACCCGACTCCCCTGGGTGTCCTCACCCTACGAACGGGAGGACCAACCCGTTCAAGAAGGTAGAGCCACTTGTCCCCC
>NZ_JBWLKM010000225.1:0-1470 GCF_059026085.1 Streptomyces sp. a15
GCGCAGAAGCCGGACTGGAACGCGACATGGATGAGGACGAGGCCGAGCGCGGAGTCGTACAGCTTGCCGCTCATGGTGATGCCGGGCAGGTCGATGAGCAGGTACAGGCGGTACAGAGGGGTGATGATGACCTGTTGCGGGAGCAGGTTGCCGGCGGTGAACACCAGCAGCAGGAACAGGTTGATGCGGAAGTCGAAGCGGCTGACGTAGAAGGCCACCATCGACGACAGGAACAGCGTCACCAGCACCGCCGGCACCGCGATGATCATCGTGTTGACGAAGTAGTGCCCCATGTCCGACTGCGTGAACGCGTTCGTGAAGTTGTCGAAGCTCAGCTTGTCGGGCCAGGAGACATAGCCCTTCTCGGATGTCTCCGCGTAGGGGCGCATCGCCGAGTACAGCGCCCACAAAAGCGGCCCGAGCCAGGCCAGTGAGGCGCCCGCGAGGAAGAGGTGCAGCAGGATCCGGGCCGGGCGGACGGGCGTGCGGGTCTTGGTCATGACGGTGGTGCTCATGCGCGCCGCTCCTTCCGGAAGGTGGACACCAGGTACGGGATGATCACGACGAGGGAGATCAGCAGCAGCACGACCGCGATCGCGGAGCCGTATCCGATGCGGCTGGACTCGCCGATGATGTTGTTGGTGACCAGGATCGAGAGCAGTTCGGTGCCCTCGGCGCCCTTGTTGAAGACGAAGACCAGGTCGAAGGCGCGCAGCGCCTCGATGATGGTGACGACCAGGACGACGGTGTTGGTGGGGCGCAGGGTGGGGAAGATGACGTTCTTGAACGTCTGCCACTCGTTCGCCCCGTCCAGCGAGGACGCCTCGCGCAGGGAGGGGTCCACGCCCTTGAGGCCGGCCAGGTAGAGGATCATCATGTAGCCGGTGTGGCGCCAGGACGCGGCGATGAGGATGGCCCACAGGTTGAGGTCGGGGTCGCCGATCCAGTCGATGTACTTGCCCGGCTCGTTGGCCCCGATGACGCTGTTGATCAGGCCGGTGTCGGGGTTGTAGATGAGCTGCCAGACGAAGCCGATCACGGCCATCGACATGACCACGGGCAGGAAGAACGCGGTCTGGTAGACCCGGCTGAAGCGGATCTTCTTGTCCAGCTGCACGGCCAGGAACAGGCCCAGCGGGGTCGGGATCGCGATCAGGACGACGAACCAGATCACGTTGTGCTGGACGGCCGGCCAGAACTGCGGGTTCTGCTCGAACAGCTCCTTGAAGTTCTGGAGCCCGACCCACTTGATCGAGTCGAAGCCGATGCCGTCCCAGGTGGTGAAGGCCAGCGCGATCGAGGCGAAGGCCGTCACCCACACCAGGGCGATGTGCAGGAGCGTGGGCAGACCCGCCATCAGCGCCAGGGTGAACCGGTCGCGGCGGGTCAGCAGACGGCGGTGCCCGTGAGGCACCTTCTTCTTGGCGGGGGCAGTGCCCGCAGGCGGCACGGCGGCCGCCTCCGGGATCT
>NZ_JBWLKM010000226.1:0-1449 GCF_059026085.1 Streptomyces sp. a15
GGACGATTCCTAATCGGGATGTCAAGCCGTGAGGGTGACGGGCGGTGTGGGCTGGTAGCACCGTCCGTCACGCAGGAGGGCCCACAGGACGTTGACTCGTCGGCGTGCGAGGGCCATGACCGCTTGGCTGTGCCGTTTTCCCTCGGCGCGCTTGCGGTCGTAGAAGCGGCGGGACTCGTCGCAGCAGCGGATGCTGATCAACGCGGAGGTGTAGAAGACGCGTTGGAGGCGGCGGCTGTAGCGGGTTGGCCGGTGCAGGTTGCCGCTGACCTTTCCGGAGTCGCGCGCGACGGGGGCGACGCCGGCGAACCCGGCGAGCCGGTCGGCGTTGTCGAAGGCGTTCAGGTCACCGCCGGTGGCGGCGAGGAACTCCGCCCCCAGCAGCGGCCCGATGCCGGGCATGCTGGCGATCACTTCGGCATGGCGGTGCTGGCGAAACCGGCCCTCGATGAGCTTGTCCGTCTCGGCGATCTTCTCGTTGAGGGCCGTCACCTCCTTCGCGAGGGAGTTCACGACCTGGGCGGTCATCTCTTCGGCGGGCAGAGCGGTGTGCTGGCCCTCGGCGGCCTGGACCGCCTTGGCGGCGAGCTGGTCGGGTCGGACGACCTTGCGGTTGCGGAGCCAGGTGGTCAGCCGCCGGGTGCCGGCGCGGCGGATGGCGGCCGGGGTCTGGTAGCCGCTCAGCAGCACCAGCGGGCCGACGTTGGTCAGGTCGAGTTCGCGTTCCAGGCCGGGGAAGATCTCGGTGAGGTGGCCGCGGAGCCGGTTGATGGTCCGGGTGCGGTCGTCGCTGAGGTCACGGCGGCGGCGCGTGAGGACCTTCAGCTCGGCCACCAGCTCGTCGGTGGGCCGCAGCGGTGCCAGGTCGCGGCGGATGCGGGCCTGGTCGGCGATGACCGCCGCGTCTTTGGCGTCGGTCTTGCCGTCGCCCCGGTATCCCTCCGAGGCACGGTTGACGGTCCGGCCGGGTATGTAGAGCAGCGGCTGGCCGTGGTTGAGCAGGACAGCGATCGCCAGAGCGGCCCCGCCGTCTGCCAGGTCGATGCCCCAGGTGACTTCGTCAGCGAGGTCGAGGACGTCGGCCAAGAGCTGGAGCAGCTCGGTCTCTTCGTTGGCCACGCGCCGCGAGAGCAGCCGCTTGCCGGTGTCGTCGATCACCACGCAGTGGTGATGGGTCTTCCCGGCGTCGATACCGGCCCAGATCGCTGTCATGTACGTCTCCGCAGGTCGCTCCTACACGGGTACCGCAGACGACCTCGCTGTCGAGTCCCTACTGAGCGATCAGTGCCGCAATTCCTAATGAGCAGCCGAGTCGTCGTGGGGCGCCGGGCGGCGAATCGTCCGAAGCCACACGAACGGCACACGACTGAAAGCCACACCCAGCGCCCCTGGGTGAGCCAACCCTACGAATGGCTCGCTCATCCCGATGAACAACGTAGGGACGACTGA
>NZ_JBWLKM010000227.1:0-1441 GCF_059026085.1 Streptomyces sp. a15
CGGTTGCTGCCGGGGGTGGACGACATCCTGGTGTGGGATGCGCCGTGGGTGGGGCTGGAGCCGGCGCCGGTGGGGCGGGGGGAGGTCGAGCAGCTTGTCGACATGATCGATGCCGATGCGGCGTTGGTTCTGACGTCGTTTCATCAGTCTCCGTTGCCGATGGCGTTGGTGTTGCGTTTGTCGGGGGTGGGGTGGGTTGCGGCGGACTGTGAGGACTATCCGGGTTCGCTGCTTGATGTGCGGCATCGTCGTGCGCCGGATGCGCATGAGGTGGAGGCGATGCTGGAGTTGGCCGGGGCGGCGGGGTTTCCGGGGGTGGATGACGGGCGGTTGCGGGTGCTGGCGCCGCCGGGTGCTGTCGGGTTGACGGGTCCGGGGTCGTATGTGGTGGTGCATCCGGGGGCGAGTGTGCCGGCCCGGGCGTGGGGGCGGGAGCGCTGTGCGGAGGCGGTGCGGGAGCTGGCGGGGGCCGGGTATCGGGTGGTGGTGACCGGCGGGCCGGGGGAGCGGGGGTTGACCGGGTTGGTGGCCGGGGAGTACGGGCTGGATCTGGGGGGCCGTACCGGGGCGGGGGAGTTGGCCGGGGTGCTGGCCGGGGCGGATGTGGTGGTGAGCGGTAATACGGCGCCGGCGCATCTTGCGGCGGCGGTGGGCAGGCCGGTGGTGTCGTTGTTCGCGCCGGTGGTGCCGGCTGAGCGGTGGCGGCCTTATGGGGTGCCGTATGTGCTGCTGGGGGACCAGCAGGCGCCCTGCGCGGACAGCAGGGCCCGCACCTGTCCCGTGCCCGGGCATCCCTGCCTGGACACCGTCACCGCTCACGATGTGGTGGCCGCGGTCGAGAAGCTGATCGGGGAGGTGGGGCCGGTATGAGGATTCTGTTGTGGCATGTGCACGGGTCGTGGACCACGGCGTTTGTGCAGGGCCCGCACACCTACCTGGTCCCCGTCACCCCCGGCCGCGGGCCGGACGGTCTGGGCCGGGCGCGGACTTTCGACTGGCCGGGCTCGGTCGTGGAGGTGCCGCCGGAGCGTTTGCGGGATGCCGGTGTTGATGTGGTGGTGTTGCAGCGGCCGCATGAACTTGGGCTGGTGGAGCGGTGGTTGGGGCGGCGGCCGCCGCTGGTGTATCTGGAGCACAACGCGCCGGACGGGCAGGTGCCCGACACCCGTCACCCGGCTGCCGGTATCCCGGGGGTGACGCTGGTTCATGTCACGCATTTCAACCGGCTGATGTGGGATGCCGGTTCCACGGCTACGGCCGTGATCGAGCACGGCGTCGTTGATCCGGGTTACCGGTGGTCGGGGGAGGTGGAGCGGGCGGCGGTGGTGGTCAACGAGCCGGTGCGGCGGGGCCGGACGGTGGGCACCGATCTGCTGCCGGGGTTCGCCGACGTGGCCCCGCTGGACGTGTTCGGGATGGGCACCGAAGGCCTGGCCGGCCA
>NZ_JBWLKM010000228.1:0-1441 GCF_059026085.1 Streptomyces sp. a15
CGGTTGCTGCCGGGGGTGGACGACATCCTGGTGTGGGATGCGCCGTGGGTGGGGCTGGAGCCGGCGCCGGTGGGGCGTGGGGAGGTCGAGCAGCTCGTCGACATGATCGATGCGGATGCGGGGCTGATTTTGACGTCGTTTCATCAGTGTCCGCTGCCGACGGCGTTGTTGTTGCGTCTGGCGGGGGTGGGGTGGGTTGCGGCGGACTGTGAGGACTATCCGGGCTCGTTGCTTGATGTGCGGCATCGGCGGGCGCCGGATGCTCATGAGGTGGAGGCGATGCTGGAGCTGGCCGGGGCGGCGGGGTTTGCGGGGGTTGATGACGGGCGGTTGCGGGTGCTGCCGCCGCTGGGTGTGGCCGGGTTGACGGGTCCGGGGTCGTATGTGGTGGTGCATCCGGGGGCGAGTGTGCCGGCTCGGGCGTGGGGGCGGGAGCGGTGTGCGCAGGCGGTGCGGGAGCTGGCCGGGGCGGGGTATCGGGTGGTGGTGACCGGCGGGCCGGGGGAGCGGGAGCTGACCGGGTATGTGGCCGGGGAGTATGGGCTGGATCTGGGGGGCCGTACCGGGGCTGGGGAGTTGGCGGGGGTGCTGGCCGGGGCGGATGTGGTGGTGGCGGGTAATACGGCGCCGGCGCATCTTGCGGCGGCGGTGGGGCGGCCGGTGGTGTCGTTGTTCGCGCCGGTGGTGCCGGCTGGGTGGTGGCGGCCGTATGGGGTGCCGTATGTGCTGCTGGGGGATCAGCAGGCGCCGTGTGCGGACAGTCGGGCCCGTGCCTGTCCGGTGCCCGGGCATCCGTGTCTGGAGTCGGTGACGGCTCACGATGTGGTGGCCGCGGTCGGGAAGCTGGTGGGGGAGGTGGGGCGGGTATGAGGATTTTGTTGTGGCATGTGCACGGGTCGTGGACCACGGCGTTTGTGCAGGGCCCGCACACCTGTCTGGTGCCCGTGACGCCGGGGCGGGGGCCGGACGGGCTGGGCCGGGCGCGGACCTTCGACTGGCCCGACTCGGTTGTGGAGGTGCCGCCCGAACGCTTGCGGGACACCGACATCGACGTCGTCGTGCTGCAGCGGCCGCATGAACTGGCGCTGGTGGAGCGGTGGCTGGGGCGGCGGCCGCCGCTGGTGTATGTGGAGCACAACGCCCCGCATGGTCAGGTGCCCGACACCCGCCACCCGGCCGCCGACATTCCCGGCGTCACCCTGGTCCACGTCACGCACTTCAACCGGCTGATGTGGGATGCCGGTTCCACCCCGACGCGGGTGATTGAGCACGGCATCGTCGATCCGGGTTACCGGTGGACGGGGGAGGTGGAGCGGGCGGCGGTGGTGGTCAACGAGCCGGTGCGGCGGGGCCGGACGGTCGGTACCGATCTGCTGCCGGGGTTCGCCGACGTGGCCCCGCTGGACGTGTTCGGGATGGGCACCGAAGGCCTGGCCGGCCA
>NZ_JBWLKM010000229.1:0-1436 GCF_059026085.1 Streptomyces sp. a15
TAGTAGGACTCCGTTAGGTTGCTCTGGTTCTTGTGTTCTGGCTGGTGGTGGATGTTCTGGGCAGGGGGCGGTGGCAGGTGGTGCAGGTGCCGGTCCAGCAGTTCAGCAGGTCTTGGAGGGTGTCGAGGATCTGGTAGAGGGTGAGTCCGCTGTATCGGCTTTTGGGGCCAGGCGCTGTTCGGTGAGGTATGCGTGGGCGGCGGTGGCCAGGGTGACGTGGTGGTGCCAGCCCCTCCAGGAGCGGCCCTCGAAGTGGTCCAGGCCGAGGCCGTGTTTGAGTTCGCGGTAGTCGTGCTCGATGCGCCAGCGGATCTTCGCGAGGCGGACCAGTTCGGCCGGCGGGGTGTCTGCGGGCAGGTTGGACAGCCAGTAGTCGGTGGGTGCCTCGGCGCCGGTCGGCCATTCGACCAGCAGTGTGACCTCGGGCAGGACGCCGTCCCAGTAGCCCTCCTGCGCGGTGGCGGCGGCCTGGGCGAGGCGGCGGGATTTGATCCCGGCCGGCCGCACCCGCAGCGTCAGGAAGCGTGAGCGCATCGGTCCGCGGGAGCCTTCCCGCCAGGTCACCTCGGTGAAGGCCTGCCGACCGCGGGCCGCCGCGAGCGCGGCCACCGGGGACGGCTTGTCGCGGTAGCGGGGCTGCGGCTTGCGGCCGTTGCCCGACCACGCGGGGGCCGTGGGCAGCGCATCATGCGGGTGGACGGTCACGTCCGAGCGGATGGCCACCACATATCCGATGCCCCGACGCTTAAGCCCGTCGCGGAAGCCGGCGTTCTGCCCGTAGCCGGCGTCGCCCACCACCGTCGGCGGGACCATCCCCCATCCGGCCAGTTCGTCGATGGTGTCCAGGGCCAGGCGCCACTTCTCCCGGTGCCCGATCTCGTCGGGGATCCCGGTTTTGTGCCGCCGTACCGGATCGTCCGCCCACTCCTTCGGCACGAACAGGCGCCACTGCAGCGGGCAGGAGGCGATGTCGGAGACCGCGTGCACGCTCACCGCGACCTGGCAGTTGGCCTGCTTGCCCAAGGCTCCGCAGTACTGGTGGGCGACAGCCACCGACATCTTCCCGTCCTTGGGGAACGACACGTCGTCGACCACCCAGGCGTCCGGGCCGACCCGGGGCACCATCCGCTCCGCGATCCGCCGCCGCACCGGCAGCGGATCCCACGTCGACTGGTTCACGAACTGCTGCAAATTCTGCTCGTTGCCGTCCGGCAGCCGCTCCGCCATCGGCTGGATCGACTTGCGCCGCCCGTCCAGCATCAGCCCCCGCAGATAGCAGTCGCTCTTGGCCCGCTGGTCCTTGCGCGGCACCGAGGCGAACACGTCAGCCACGAATAACGCCAACTTCGCCCGAGCACGGTTCACTTCATGTGCGTCCACACCTTCAGCGTTCCCCTGAACAGGACCGGCAGACAGACGTAACGGAGTCCTACTAG
>NZ_JBWLKM010000230.1:0-1432 GCF_059026085.1 Streptomyces sp. a15
AGACGAGCAGCAGCGCGGAGACGGTGTGGTCGACGGCGGTGTGCGCGAGGTCGTAGTGGGCGGCGGCGGACACGGAGACGTGGGCGGCCCACAGGTCGTAGCCGGTCATGAACAGGTCGAGGTCGAACTGGGCGGCCAGTGACATGAGTTCGCCGCGCCCGGTGTCGTCCACGCCGGCGAAGGCCTCATCGAGGGCGAGCAGGCGCGGGGCGTGCGGGTCGGCGGAGTTGAGCATGGCGTGCGCGGCGGCGAACAGCGGCAGATGCAGCGACACCGACTGCTCACCGCCCGACAGCCGGCTGTGCCGGGCGCGGGTGAGCCTCTCCTCGCTCCTGTCGGGCCGTACCAGCTGGAACGCGAACTGCCGCCAGCGCCGGTAGTCGAGGACCTCGGCGAGGAGTTCGCGGTAGGGCTGGTCGCGGTGGCGGGCGCGGGCGGTCTTGATCTGCGCCGCGAAGTGCGTGCGCACCCGGGCCAGCCCCTCGGGGCCGAGGCGGGCGGCGTCGGCGTCGAGGAGGCCGCAGACGGCACGCTGCTCGTCGTCGAGATGGTCGGCCAGCAGCCAGCTCACACCGACCGTCGTCCCCGACGACATCGTCCGCTTGCGCATGTCGGTGTTCATCCGCCTGATCAGGTCACGGGCGTCGACCGTGCGGTCGTGGATCTGCTGGGCGAGCCGGGTGAGCAGGGCGTCCTCCAGGATGCGCTGCTCGGACTCGGAGAGCAGTTCGGCCTGGTCACGCCGGTGGGAGGAGATCTTCTGGGCGAAGGCGGCGACGGGCAGCGGGCCCTCCTCGTCGGCCACACGGACGAGGATGACACCGTCGGAGCCGTCCCATTCGGGCCGGTAGTCCTGTCCGGCGGCGGCGAGCTGCGCCTGCAGATCGTCCAAGGCCCTGGTGAGCCGGGTGACCGACTGCTTGAGGCTGGTCTCGGTGGGGGTGAGGTCGCGGGTGGCGGCCAGGATCGCCTCGTGTACGGCGGCCACGGCCGGCGGGAGTGTCTCGCCGGCCCAGTCGGCCTCCTGGGCGGGCCAGGCAAGGCCGGGCGGGCAGCGCAGGATGTCGAGGAGTTCGCGGGCGGCGTACGGGCGCAGACCGCGGGCGGTGCCCTTCTCCTCCGCCGCGGCGACCGCCCCGGCCTCGGCGGCGGCCGTACGGCGGGCCTCGGCCGCGGCGGTGCCCGCGATCGCGCCGTGCTGAGCGGTGCGGGCCGCCTCGGCCTCCCCCACCAGGGCGTCGATGCCGTCCTCGGTCTCCTGGACCTGGCGCATCACCTCCTGCGCCTCGGCCCCGACGGCTTCCTGGAGGGCCTCAAGTCCCGCAGCCTCCTCCGCGTGCCGGCGGCGTGCAGCACGCTCGGTGTCCGCCGCCGCCTCCTCGTCCTCGGCGGCGGCGCCGAGCCGGTCGGCGGCGGCCTCGGCCGCCTCGCT
>NZ_JBWLKM010000231.1:0-1415 GCF_059026085.1 Streptomyces sp. a15
GTGCCACGGCGGCGAGGGCGGCCGGGGTCTCGCGTTCGAAGACGTCCTGGGCACTGAAGACGATGCCCTTGCGGTTGCCGCGTGCGGCGAGCTGCATCGACATGATGGAGTCGCCGCCCAGCTCGAAGAAGCTGTCCTCCACACCGACCTGCTCGCGACCGAGGACGTCCGCGAACAGCTCGCACATCAGCTTCTCCGCCGGCGTTCGGGGCTCACGGGCCGTGGTGGCCGTGAACTCCGGTGCGGGCAGGGCCTGGTGGTCGACCTTGCCGTTGACGGTCAGCGGCAGGGCGTCCAGGACCACCAGGGCGGCCGGGACCATGTAGTCGGGCAGGGTCTTCGCGAGGCGCGCGCGCAACTGGTCCGGGTCCGCGGAATCGCCGTCCGGGACGACGTATCCGATGAGCCGTTTCTCGCCGGGGCGGTCCTCGCGGGCGACGACGACGGCCTGGGCGACACCGGGCTGTGCGGCCAGGGCGGCTTCCACCTCTCCCAGCTCGACGCGGAAACCCCGGATCTTCACCTGGGCGTCGGCACGGCCCGCGAAGACCAGCTCGCCGTCGTCCGTCCAGCGGGCCAGGTCACCGGTGCGGTACATCCGCTCTCCGGCCGCGAACGGGGAGGGCACGAACCGCTCGGCGGTGAGAGCGGCTCGGCCCAGATACCCGCGCGCCAGGCCGGCACCGGCCAGGTACAGCTCACCCGTCACGCCGGGGCCGACAGGCCGGAGCGAGTCGTCGAGCACATGGACGTGACGGTTGGTGAGCGGTCGGCCGATCGGGAGCGGTTGGGCCATGCCCTCGCCCGGCTCGATGAGGCGCCAGGTGGCGCACAGGGTCGATTCCGTGGGGCCGTACAGATGCCGCACCCGTACCTCGGGGCAGGCCGCGCGCACCCGCTCCACCGCCTCCAGTGGCACGACATCACCGCCGGTCAGGACCTCACGTGCGCCCGCGAAGCAGTCGGGCGCCTCGTTCGCCAGCACCCGGAACAGCCCCGCGGTCACGTGCACATGCGTCACCCCGGCAGCGATGTGACCCCGTACGGCCGCCGCGTCGACTGCCACACCCGGTTCAGCGATGACCACCCGGCCGCCGCTCACCAGCGGCACCCACACCTCGAACAACGAGATGTCGAACGCGTGCGGAGCATGGAACAGGACCGCATCACCAGGACCCACACCCCACCCCGGCTCACCCACCAACGCCGCCACACTCCCGTGCGGCACCGCGACACCCTTCGGCAGGCCCGTCGAACCGGACGTGTACATCACATACGCGAGATCATCCCCGCTCACCACTGCGGACGGAATCTCACCCTCACCGATGAAGACCGACCGGTCGTCGATCGTCACGGCCGGCGCGGAATCCTCCAGCACGAACGCGACCCGCTCCGCCGGATAAGCACCATCCACC
>NZ_JBWLKM010000232.1:0-1387 GCF_059026085.1 Streptomyces sp. a15
GCCTTCGCTGATCGCTGGCGGGGACGGGGACGGTCGAGCATGTCCCCGATCCAGGCGGCAACCGTGTCCGCACCGGCCAGTACGGGTTCTGTGCCTTCAACTGCACAGAACCGCAGGTGGTCCTCGACCGCCCGCCCGTACGCGTCGATCGTGTGGGAAGCCCGACCGATGTTCGCCATGAACTGCAGCCACCGTCAGGCCAGTTGACGTTCAGCGAGAGTGGGGAACTTGCCCCACGGGATGGGGGCCATGACAGCAGGCCAGTAGTTGCGACCGTGCCTACTTGCGCACGTGGAAGCGCAGCATGGTGACCCCGCCCGACTGGACGTTGCTGAACGGTTCCAGGTCGATCCGGTCGAGGCCCGGCGGCGCGAAGCGGACGCCGTCGCCGAGCAGCACCGGCAGCACGTACACCAGGATCTCGTCGACGAGGCCGCGCTGCAGGCACTGGGCGGCCACGTCGGCGCCGAGGATCTCCAGGTTCTTGTCGCCGGCGGCGCGGCGTGCCGTGGCCACGGCTTCCTCGATGTCGCAGGTGAGGAAGGTGACGTTGGGGTCCGGCTCGTTGGGCGGGCGGTGGGTGAGGACGAACTGCGCCCCGCCGTCGTAGTCGGTGTTCTCGTCGGACATGCGCTTGCCGACCTCGTACGTGCCCCGGCCGATGAGCATGGCGCCCGTGGCCGCCATGACCTCCGGGAACGTCGCCGACGTCATGTGCTCGAAGATCCAGTCCATCGTGTGGCCGGGACCGGCGATGAACCCATCGAGGGACATCACCCTGTTCACGACCACTTTGCCGGTGCTCGCATCCGTCATGCGTCTTCTCCAAGCAGGTGGAGGGCCGGGATCGCATCATAGGTCGGTGAGCAACATCTTCTCCGGCGGCAGCCACGACCTGGACCTGTCCAATGGCGCCACCGCGGTGTTCATCGACGTGCTGATGCCGGCCGTGTCCGATCTCGCCTCCGAGGACTGGGACTTCCGCTTCGCGGCGCTGCTGACCCTGCAGGACCAGAACGTCATGGGGCGCGGTGCCGTCGGGTTCGACCTGGCGGAGTTCGACTGGGGCGCGACGGAGCGGGAACGCGCCCGCGCGAAGGACTTCGTGCTGCGTGCCACAGCACTCGCGGCGAGCGGACATCGCTGGAGCGAGCTGGGCTACCACCCGCCCCGCGTGCATGACTACCTGCACCGCTTCACGACCATGGTGGAGTCCTGCACCCCGCCCGCCGACAGCAGCGCCGGACGCGGCTTCCCCGGCCCGGACGAGGCCGCGATGGCCTCGTGCGTGCGCCACCGCGTCCTCAGCGCGCTCCCGCTCTGGGACGGCTGCTTCCTCTGCAATCGGCCGCACTACTAGCCCGGCTCGATTCCACATAAGGCGGGC
>NZ_JBWLKM010000233.1:0-1319 GCF_059026085.1 Streptomyces sp. a15
TGTCCCTCCCCTCGTAGCGTGGAGTCCGTGATTGCAGGGGAAGTTGGGGTTCATGGGGTCCAAGCAACGGACGTACACGCCTGAGTTCCGTGAGGGTGCTGTACGCATTGTGATCGAGACGGGCAGGCCGATCCCGGAGGTCGCCGAGGAACTCGGTGTGCATTCCGGCACGCTGCACAGCTGGGTGTCACGGTGGCGGCGCAACGGGTCGGCGTCGTCCGACCAGCCTGCCGAGCCCGCACCGGGCGGGCGGCTGCGCGAAGCCGAGCGGGCCGAGCTGGAGCGGCTGCGGCGGGATGCGGCGGAGAAAAACAAGCGGATCCGCGAGCTGGAGATGGAGCGTGATGTCCTCAAGCGATGCATGGTCCTCTGGGTGAAGTGACCGAAACGGACCCGGCCGCCCTGGCCGCGTTCATCGGTAACCAGAGGACCGAGCACCACGTCCCGCACCGCCTGGCCTGCCGGGTTCTGGGAGTGTCGGAGTCCTGGTTCTACAAGTGGCGCGACAAGCCCACCACCGCTCGTGAAGCGCGGCGAGGACAGCTGGCCGACGCGATCCGGCAGATCTTCGAGAACTCCGGCGGCACCTACGGTTCTCCGAAGGTCTGGCTCCTCCTGATCCGCGCCGGCTGGCGCGTCTCGGTGAACACCGTCGCGCGTCTCATGGCCGAACTCGGCCTGGCCGGACGGAAGATCCGCCGACGGGGCGGGCTGACCCGCCCCGGCAAACGGCCCGCGTTCGCGGACTTTGTCCGCCGCGACTTCACCGCCGACGCTCCAGACCAGGTGTGGTGCGGCGACATGACAGAGATCGCCACCGGTGAGGGCAAGCTGTATCTGGCCACCGTCATCGACCTGTTCTCGCGCCGCCTGCTCGGCTACGCGATGGGTGCACGTCACGACGCAGAACTCGTCGTTGCGTCCTTGAACATGGCCGCGGCCACCCGTGGCGGCGACGTCAAGGGCGTCATCTTCCACAGCGACAGGGGCAGCGAATATACGTCCCGGCGTTTCCGCTGGGCCTGCCGGCGTCTGGGCGTGACGCAGTCCATGGGCCGGGTTGGGTCGTGTTTCGACAACGCCGTCAGCGAGGCGTTCAACAGCGTACTCAAGGTCGAGTACGTCCACCGGCACGCCTTCGCCACCCGCACCGAGGCCCGCCTGAGGATCGCGACCTGGATCACCGGCTTCTACAACACGCACCGACTACACAGCGTGTGCGGTTACCGGAGTCCGATCGACTACGAACACGACCACCGAGCCAACTCCGCCTTGGAGCTGGCCGCTTAGAAGATCTCCACAGTCCGAGGGGATTGACA
>NZ_JBWLKM010000234.1:0-1310 GCF_059026085.1 Streptomyces sp. a15
CGAGGTGAGTGCGCACCTCGACGCGCTGGAGCAGCGCATGGGCAAGAAGCTCGGCCAGCCCGACGACCCGCTGCTCGTCTCGGTCCGCTCCGGCGCCAAGTTCTCCATGCCCGGCATGATGGACACGGTCCTGAACATCGGCCTCTCCGACAAGTCGGTCCAGGGCCTCGCCAAGCAGGCCGGCGACGACCGCTTCGCCTGGGACTCCTACCGCCGCCTCATCCAGATGTTCGGCAAGACCGTCCTCGGCGTCGACGGCGACCTCTTCGAAGAGGCGCTGGAGGCGGCGAAGGCGGCCAAGAAGGTCACCGTCGACACCGAGCTGGAGGCCGCCGATCTGAAGAAGCTGGTCACCCGCTTCAAGAAGATCGTCAAGGCCGAGGCCGGCCGGGACTTCCCGCAGGACCCGCGCGAGCAGATGGACCTCGCCATCCACGCGGTCTTCGACTCCTGGAACACCGACCGCGCCAAGCTCTACCGCCGCCAGGAGCGCATCCCGCACGACCTCGGCACGGCGGTCAACGTCTGCTCGATGGTGTTCGGCAACCTGGGCCCGGACTCGGGCACGGGCGTCGCCTTCACCCGCGACCCGGCCAGCGGCCACCAGGGCGTGTACGGCGACTACCTCCAGAACGCCCAGGGCGAGGACGTGGTGGCGGGCATCCGCAACACCGTCCCCCTGGCCGAGCTGGAGACGATCGACAAGAAGTCGTACGACCAGCTGATGCAGATCATGGAGACGCTGGAGAACCACTACAAGGACCTCTGCGACATCGAGTTCACCATCGAGCGCGGTCAGCTGTGGATGCTCCAGACCCGCGTCGGCAAGCGCACGGCGGGAGCGGCGTTCCGTATCGCCACCCAGCTCGTCGACCAGGGCCTGATCGACGAGGCCGAGGCGCTCCAGCGCGTGACGGGCGCGCAGTTGGCGCAGCTGATGTTCCCGCGCTTCGACGAGGACGCGAAGGTGGAGAAGGTCGGCCGGGGCATCGCGGCCTCGCCGGGCGCGGCGGTCGGCAAGGCGGTCTTCGACTCGTACACCGCGGTGAAGTGGTCGCGTTCCGGCGAGAAGGTCATCCTGGTCCGCCGCGAGACCAACCCGGACGACCTCGACGGCATGATCGCGGCGGAGGGCATTCTGACGTCGCGGGGCGGCAAGACGTCCCACGCGGCGGTCGTGGCGCGCGGCATGGGCAAGACGTGCGTGTGCGGCGCGGAGGAACTGGAAGTCGACACCAAGCGGCGTCGGATGACAGTGCCGGGTGGGCACGTGGTGGAGGAGGGCGACCTGATCTCCATCGACGGGTCGT
>NZ_JBWLKM010000235.1:0-1306 GCF_059026085.1 Streptomyces sp. a15
GGAAGTCGGGGGCCGCACTGCGGGCGCTCATGGAGCTGGGCGCCAAGGACGTGGCGGTGCTGCGCGGCGGCAGGGAAGTACGCATCCCGGTCGGTCAGTTGGCGGTCGGTGACCGGTTCGTCGTACGGCCCGGGGAGAAGATCGCCACCGACGGCACGGTCGTCGAGGGCGCGTCGGCGGTGGACGCCTCCATGCTGACCGGCGAGTCGGTGCCGGTGGACGTGACCGTCGGCGACGCCGTCACGGGCGCGACCGTGAACGCCGGGGGCCGGCTCGTCGTCGAGGCGACCCGCATCGGCTCCGACACCCAGCTCGCGCGGATGGCGAAGCTGGTCGAGGACGCGCAGAACGGCAAGGCCGAGGTGCAGCGCCTCGCCGACCGGATCTCCGGGATCTTCGTCCCCGCCGTCCTGTTCATCGCCACTGGCACCCTCGGTGCCTGGCTCGGCGTCACGGGCGACGCGGCCGCAGCCTTCACTGCCGCCGTGGCCGTGCTGATCATCGCCTGCCCGTGCGCGCTGGGCCTGGCCACACCGACCGCGCTGATGGTCGGCACCGGCCGCGGCGCCCAGCTCGGCATCCTCATCAAGGGCCCCGAAGTCCTGGAGTCCACCCGCCGCGTCGACACCGTCGTCCTGGACAAGACCGGCACCGTCACCACCGGCCGGATGCGGCTCCAGGACGTCTTCACCGCACCGGGCGTCGACGAGACCGAACTGCTGCGGCTGGCCGGTGCGTTGGAACACGCCTCGGAACACCCCATCGCCCAGGCCATCGCTGCCGGCGCGGCCGAGCGGGCCGGGGGCAACCTCCCCGTGCCGGAGAACTTCGAGAACCTCGCCGGCCTCGGCGTCCAGGGCGTCGTCGACGGCCACGCCGTACTCGTCGGCCGCGAGAAGCTCCTGACCGAGTGGGTCATCGAACTGCCCCGCGAGCTGGCCGAGGCCAAGGCCGCCGCGGAGGCCGAGGGACGTACGGCCGTCGCCGTCGCCTGGGACGGCCAGGCGCGCGGCGTCCTCACCGTCGCCGACGCGATCAAGGAGACCAGCGCCGAAGCGGTGACCGAACTGCGCAGACTGGGCCTGACGCCCGTCCTGCTGACCGGCGACAACCAACGCGTCGCCGAGTCGGTCGCCAAGGCCGTCGGGATCGACGAGGTCATCGCCGAAGTCCTGCCCCAGGACAAGGTCGACGTGATCAAGCGACTGCAGAGCCAGGGCCGTACGGTCGCCATGGTCGGCGACGGCGTCAACGACGCGGCCGCACTGGCCACCGCCGACCTGGGCCTGGCCATGGGCACCGGCAC
>NZ_JBWLKM010000236.1:0-1301 GCF_059026085.1 Streptomyces sp. a15
CCTCCGGAACGGGAACGGGAGTTCTCCCATCGAATGCGTGACCTCTGCGTGCGGTGCTCGTTGGGTGCGGTGAAGGAATCTTCGGACCGGGGGGCTGCCGAGTGGGCGGGAAGTTCAGGGCGCGGCCCGGTTGCGTGGTGCAGGCCTACAGGTTCGCTCTCGATCCGAACGCCGCACAGGAGCGGGCGCTGCGCTCGCACTGCGGTGCCGCCCGGGCCGCCTACAACTGGGCCGTGTCCTGGGTGACCGCCTCGTGGTGGCAGCGCAAGGCTGAAGCCACCTACGGCATCGGCGAGGAGGAGTTGACGCCGTGGCGGCCGTGGTCGCTGCCCGCGCTGCGCAAGGAGTTCAACCGGGTCAAGACCACCGAGGCGAGATTCGCCGGCTGGTGGGAGGAGAACTCCAAGGAGGCCTTCAGCACCGGGCTGGCGAACGCGGCCGCCGCGTTCGACAACTACGCCAAGTCCAAGCAGGGCAAACACAAGGGGTGCCGGGTCGGTGTCCCGCGCCGCAAGCCGAAACGGAAGGCCCGCCTGGCCTGCCGGTTCACCACCGGCACGATCCGTATCGAGCCGGACGGCCGGCACGTCACGCTGCCCCGCCTGGGCACGATCCGCACCCACGAACCCACGGTCAAGCTCCTGGCCCGCGTCCAGGCCGGCACGGCGCGCATCCTGTCCGCGACCGTCCGGCACGAGCGCGGGCGCTGGTTCGTCTCCTTCCAGGTGGAGACCGCCCGGGAGATCACCCGCGTTGCCCGCCCGGATGCGGCGGTCGGGATCGACCTGGGTGTCAAGCACCTCGCGGTCCTGGCCGACAGCTCCGGCGAGATCCGCTACGAGCCGAACCCGAAACACCTGGACGGCACCCTCAAGCTGCTGCGGTTCCATTCCCGCCGTGTCTCCCGCCGTCAGGGACCGGACCGCAGGACCGGCCAGAAGCCGTCGAAGCGGTGGGAGAAGGCCAACCGCGAGCGCAACAGGATCCACCACCGGGTGGCGAACCTGCGCACCGACGCCCTGCACAAACTCACCACCCGCGTACGCGCCGCGTACGGCACCGTGGTGGTCGAAGACCTCAACGTCGCCGGGATGCTCCGCAACAAACGACTCGCCCGCCGCGTGGCCGATGCCGGGTTCGGGGAGATCCGGCGCCAGCTCACCTACAAGGGCCATCGGAACGCCTGCCGCACCATCGTGGCCAACCGCTGGTACCCCTCCTCCAAGACCTGCTCGAACTGCGGCGCAACGAAAGCCAAGCTGCCGTGCACGTGAGAGTCTTCGACTGCGACGAGTGCCCGC
>NZ_JBWLKM010000237.1:0-1247 GCF_059026085.1 Streptomyces sp. a15
ACCGCGGGCACCGCGGGCACCGCGGGCACCGCGGGCACCGCGGGCACCGCGGGCACCGCGGGCACCGCGGGCACCGCACAGGACTTTCGAAACACCCCCTAGAACGTCACCACCGTCGACGACGCCTGCGGTACCCAGCCCGCACCCCCCGCCCCAGAGACCAGCTCACATCCGGCGAAGACCTGCAGAGAGTGTCTGTTCAGTGGTGCGCGCCAGCCTCGTAAGCCCCGTATGCAGGCGCTCCTGTGGTCTCGTAGACCTGGGCCGCGACTCCGCTCGGTGTCGTCTCGCTGCTCAGCAGCCGCAGCCCGGCCGGGGCACCGTTCTCCGGGAACAGCCGTCGGCTGCTGCCCACGACGACCGGCGCGATCATCAGCCGCAGCTCGTCGATCAGCCCGGCGGCCAGGAGCGACGCGCCGAGGCGGGCGCTGCCGTGGATCTGCAGCTCCCGTCCGGGTTGCCGCTTCAACTCGGCGACCTGGGCCGGCACGTCCCCGGAGAGGATCGTGGTCGGCTCCCAGTCGGCTCGCGTCAGGCTGTGCGAGGCCACGTACTTCGGCAAGCCGTTGAGCTTGGTGGCGATCGGGTCGTCCGGCTCGTTCATCTTCGGCCAGTCACGCGCGAAGTTGTCATAGGTGCGGCGCCCGAACAGAAACGCGTCCGCCTCACCGAGCCAGCCCGTGACGATCCGCATGAACTCGTCGTCCAGATGCGGCACGAGCCAGCCGCCCCGGGCGAACCCGTCGCTGGTGTCCTCCTCCGGCGACCCGGGCCCCTGCGCCACGCCGTCCAGCGACGGCCGCGGTACGTGGACGAGGTCGCCGGTCCGTGCCATGAAGGTCCTGTCGCCGTCGAGGAACTCCAGTTCGCCGTTGAACACGAGCTGATCCGCGAGTTGAGTACGGGCAACCAGCGGTTCGCCGACCTGTGGGCGGTCGGTGCGATGGCCGCTCACGGCGAGGACCAGAAATCGATCGAGCACCCCTCGGTGGGGCCGATCGCGGTGGACTGTGATGTGCTGACCGACAGTGACTCCGAGCTCAAGATTGTGATCATGACTGCGTACGACACCGTCGGCGCAGGAGCGGCAGGCACGCGGCGCCGTAGCCCTGGAGGTGTCCACCTGGACACCCCGCTGCCTGACCCGATCACGTTCACCGCGACTCCGCCTACTGACCTTTCCGTTCAGTTGTCGGGGCTGACATTGCTAGATCCCTGCGGTACGCCGTGGCCATGAGATATGCGCA
>NZ_JBWLKM010000238.1:0-1246 GCF_059026085.1 Streptomyces sp. a15
TGTCAAGCCCCGGGTTTCGTGGAGACTGAGTTAGCTGGCTTTCTGGAGTGACGTGGGGGGTTCGACCGCGAGGTAGTGGGCGGCCTCGTGTTCGGCGGGGGTGATATGGCCGAGCTCGCCGTGGAGGCGGCGCTGGTTGAACCAGTCGATGTACTCGGCGACCGCGATCTCGATGTCGTTGATGCCGGTCCACGGCCCCTTGTTGCGGATCAGCTCGGCCTTGAACAGGCTGTTGAACGCCTCGGCCAGGGCGTTGTCATACGAGTCGCCCTTGGAACCGACCGAGGCCACGGCGGCCTCCTGTTCGAGACGTTCGGTGTAGCGCAGAGCTCGGTATTGGACTCCGCGGTCCGAGTGGTGCGTGAGGCCGGCGAGATCGGCTCCCGCGTGCCGGCGGCGCCAGATCGCCATCTCCAGCGCGTCGAGGGCGAGGTCGGTGTAGAGGGAGGTGGCGACCTGCCAGCCGACGACCATGCGGGAGAAGACGTCGATGACGAAGGCGGCGTAGACCCAGCCGGAGAAGGTTCTGATGTAGGTGATGTCCGCGACCCACAGCTGGTTCGGCGCGCTCGCGGTGAACTGCCGCTCGACCAGGTCGGCGGGCCGGTCGGTCTCGGGTGCGGGGCGGGTGGTGCGTGGGCTCTTGGCCCGGATCACCCCGCGCAGACCGGCCGCGCGCATGAGGCGCTCGATCGTGCAGCGGGCCACCTCGAATCCCTCGCGCCGGAGGGCGGCGTGGACCTTGCGGGCCCCGTAGACGCCGTAGTTGGCCTCGTGGATCCGGCGTATCTCCTTGGTGATGTCCTCGTCTCGCAGGCTGCGGGCCGAGGGCGGGCGGATGCGGGCGGCGTAGTAGGTGCTCGACGCGATCGGCGCGTCCGTCTCGGCGAGGACGTCGCAGATCGGCTGGACGCCGAACGTCTCCTTGTACTGGTCGATGTAGGCGACCTTCATCGCAGTGGACGGTCCAGCTCCGCGGCGAAGAAAGCCGAGGCGGACTTCAATATCGCGTTCGCCCGCCGCAGTTCCTTCACCTCCCGCTCCAGCTCAGCGATTCGTGCAGCGTCGGTGCTGGTGGCGCCGGGCACGATGCCCTCGTCGGTCTCGGCCGGCTTGACCCAGCCGCGCAGGGCCTCAGGGTGCACGTCCAGCTGGTCGGCGATCCGCTTGATCGCACCGGCCCGGCCGGCCGGATCCTTGCGGGCTTCGACCGCCAACCGCGTCGCACGCTCGCGCAGTTCGTCGG
>NZ_JBWLKM010000239.1:0-1215 GCF_059026085.1 Streptomyces sp. a15
CACAAAGGGTCGCACCATCGTCCGAGAGAAGCTATGCCGGCAGGACGCGTGAAGGCACGGCCCTCAGTGATCATGGAGTGTCGAGTTCACTGATCACCACAACGGAAGACCGTGCCTGCTGCGTCGTCCTTGCCCATCCCCGACCGGGCTGGGCCAACTCGCCGGTTGCGATCCGGCCCGCCCCGAGGAACTGCCCAGCCTGCTGGAGCGGCTGCTGCGCTGCCTGTCCGACCCACGCCGCAGTCGCGCGGGTACCGGTGCAGGTTCTCGGGACGGATGGGCACGGCGGCTCCGCTACTCCCCGCCGGCGGCCTGGCGGTGCTCGAAGGCTTCGAGCAACTCGCCCAGGTCGTTCGGCTCGGGCGCGGTGCCGACCCAGTCGCCGCCCTCGGTGAACACGTCCACCTCGGTGGTGTCG
Source organism: Streptomyces sp. a15 (assembly GCF_059026085.1). Lineage (NCBI taxonomy): Bacteria > Bacillati > Actinomycetota > Actinomycetes > Kitasatosporales > Streptomycetaceae > Streptomyces > Streptomyces sp. A15. The sequence goes on from NZ_JBWLKM010000239.1 coordinate 419, forward strand.
GCGTCGAACCAGCAGACGTACGGGCCGTATCGCTCGATGACGGCCGTGGCGACGGTGGCCGGGTCGGACATGTGCGGCGCGGTCTCCAGCACGGCGAGTGGTGACGACCAGCCACATCGGCTCGTCCGGCGTGCGGGGCAGCCGGAGGTAGCCGGTGAGGCGGAGCTTGTCGCCGGGCGCTGTCACGTTGTTGGGTGCGTGAGTGCCTGACAGCGTGCTGGGGAGTGGCTGGCCCGGGTGCCGGCTCTGGGTCAGGCCGTTGCGGGCAGGGTGGCGGTGTTGGTGATCTGGTTCCAGATTGCGAAGCGGTTGATCATTTCGGTGCGGTGTTCGGTGGCGGACAGCCGGTGGCGTCGGGGCCGGAAGTGGGGCGAGATACCGCTGAACGCGGACAGGAACCGCTGGGCCCCGCCGGTGCTTCGGAAACCTTTCATCGCCCGTTCGCGCTGCCTGGTTGGCTGGTGGCTGTTCTCCGCCCGGTTGTCAGGCCCTTGTGGGAGCGGTGCTCGAGGGAGGGCATGACCTCGCGGTGGGCCGCGCCGTAGGAGCGGAGCTTGTCAGTGACGATCACCCTGGGCACCGTGCATGCGGGTCTTCTTGAGGAGTCTGCGGAAGAAGCGTCTGGCCGCGGCCTTGTCCCGCCGGTTCTGCACGAGGATGTCGAGGACGTTCCCGTCCTGGTCGACGGCTCGCCACAGGTACTGCAACCGCCCGTTGATCTTGATGAAGACCTCGTCCAGGTGCTTCCCAATGCTGATGTCAAGCCGCGGCTGTGGCTGGGGGTGTGACCTGGTAGC
>NZ_JBWLKM010000240.1:0-1207 GCF_059026085.1 Streptomyces sp. a15
GCGCGCCAGTGCAGCCGGGCTCCCGCGCGTACGGCGTCGCCGAGCAGTTTGTGGCAGGCGGCGGACGGGACGCCCTCCGTGCACACGAGAGCGGCGCCAGTGTCCTGGAGTTCGCCGACGGCGGCACGCAGTACGGCCGGGTTCTCGCAGACGAAGATGGTGCGGGCGGCGGGGACGACGGGGTCGGCGGCGAGCTGGTGGAGGGTGAGCCGGAAGGGGATGCCGAACGCAGCGGCGTCGTGCAGCCAGTCGCAGACCACCGTGTCGCCCTCGGCTCCGATGTTGAGGACGAGCACCTGGCTGGCGAGGTCGTCGGCGATGGCGCCGGCGCTCTCCCACAGGGCTCGCCGCCCGGCCCGCTCGCGCGGTACGACGCCACCGTCGCCGGCGCGCTGGGCCAGGGCACGCAGGACGAGCTGTTCGAGCGGGGCGCCGGGAACGAGGGCCTTGGTGTCGCCGGTGGCCCACTCGGCGAGGACCGGAAGCGGCAGGACACCGGGGAACCGGTTCGGGGAACCCACAAAGCGGTCCCTGTCACCGGTCAGCCTTTCCAGGACGCGTACCGCCGCGTCGAGGAGGGGCGTGTCCCCCCGGCGTACGAGACGGGTGAGGGTGCCGTCGGCGGCGATCCGGTCCAGCCAGGCGGCGAACCATCCCTGCCCCGCGAGCCGGCTGGAGTGGGCCGACGCAAGGGCCTGCTCCCGGCGGGCCTGTTCGTCGGCCCGTTCGGCCGGCCGGTCGCGCAGCGGGCCGTGCAGCCGGCCGAGGATCTGGAGGAGACCGGTGCCGTAGCGGTCGTACAGATACCCGTCCAGGTCACGCAGAGGTACGGCGAGCCGCCCCACGGTCTCGGGCCGGTAGCGGCCGGTGATGCCGATGACGGTGCGGCGTTCGGCGTCGCTGGGCGCCGTGAGCCCGATGTCGCCGTCGAGCGCGCCGCCGGTGCGCTCCAGTCTGCGGCGGGCGGCGGTGAGCAGCCGGGTCCATCCCTCGCCCCGCAACTCGTCGTACCCCTGGCTTTCACTCCGCTCGGTCGACAACCGCGGCCTCCTCGGGCGTCGGGGCACGTCGGGTGCCGGGCGAGCCGAGGGCGGCGGTGAGGTCGCCGGTGTCGTCGGCGAGGAGCCGGGCGCCGTCCCAGACGAGCAGCAGCGCGGAGACGGTGTGGTCGACGGCGGTGTGCGCGAGGTCGTAGTGGGCGGCGGCG
>NZ_JBWLKM010000241.1:0-1204 GCF_059026085.1 Streptomyces sp. a15
CGCCGCCGCCCACTACGACCTCGCGCACACCGCCGTCGACCACACCGTCTCCGCGCTGCTGCTCGTCTGGGACGGCGACCGGCTCCTCGCCGACGACACCGGTGACCTCACCGCAGCCCTTGGCTCGCCCGGCACCCGGCGCGCCCCGGCGCCCGAGGAGGCCGCGGTTGCCGGCTGAGCGGCCCGAAAGCCAGGGGTACGACGAGTTGCGGGGCGAGGGATGGACCCGGCTGCTAGCCGCCGCCCGCCGCAGGCTGGAACGCACCGGCGGCGCGCTCGACGGCGACATCGGGCTCACGGGGCCCAGCGAGGCCGAGCGCCGCACCGTCATCGGCATCACCGGCCGCTACCGGCCCGAGACCGTCAAGCGTCTCGCCGTACCCCTGCGTGACCTGGACGGGTATCTGTACGGCCGGTACGGCACCGGTCTCCTCCAGACCCTCGGCCGGCTGCACGGTCCGCTGCGTGACCGGCCGGCCGAACGGGCCGACGAGCAGGCCCGCCGGGAACAGTCCCTGAAGTCGGCCCACTCCAGCCGGCTCGCCGGGCAGGGATGGTTCGCCGCCTGGCTGGACCGGATCGCCGCCGACGGCACCCTCACCCGTCTTGTACGCCGGGGGGACGCGCCGCTCCTCGACGCGGCGGTACGCGTCCTGGAAAGGCTGACCGGTGACGGGGACCGCTTCGCTGGCTCCCCCCGCATCCCCGGTGTCCTGCCGCTTCCGGTGCTCGCCGAGTGGGCCACCGGTGACACCAAGGCTCTCGTTTTTGGCGCCCCGCTCGAACAGCTCGTCCTGCGTGCCCTCGCCCAGCGCGTTGGCGACGGCCGCGCCGTCCCGCGTGAGCGGGCCGGGCGGCGAGCCCTGTGGGAGAGCGCCGGGGCCATCGCCGACGACCTCGCCAGTCAGGTACTCGTGCTCAACATCGGGGCCGAGGGCAGCGCCGTGGTCTGCGACTGGTTGCGCGACGCCGCCGACTTCGGCATCCCCTTCCGGCTCACCCTGCACCAGCTCGCCACCGACCCCGTCGTCCCCGCCGCCCGCACCATCTTCGTCTGCGAGAACCCGGCCGTACTGCGCGCCGCCGCCGGCGAACTCCAGGGCACCGGCGCCGCCCTCGTGTGCACCGAGGGCGTCCCGTCCGCCGCCTGCCACAAACTGCTCGGCGACGCCGTACGCGCGGGAGCCCGGCTGCACTGGCGCGC
>NZ_JBWLKM010000242.1:0-1148 GCF_059026085.1 Streptomyces sp. a15
TGTCGAGGTCGTCGTACTCGTAGACGGTGTCCCGCCACTTGGTGCGGGCCACGTCGGTGTACTCGCGCAGCCGCTCCACGCGGCCCTCGGCGTCCTCGAAGGTCGCCGTTGACCGTGTCGCCCTTCGGCGGGATCGTCGTGGAGACGTCCCCGTCACGTTCGGTGGTGGTGCGCAGCTTCTCCGTGCCGCGGTAGTACGTGACCTCCGCGGTGGGCTGGCCCATGCCGTCGAAGAGGACACGGTTCTGGGAGGTGACGTCGTTGTCCCCGACCTGGAGCAGCTTCGCCTCGGGCTCGGCGACGTTGTAGTAGCCGTCGTTCTCCTTCCACTGGCGCCCGGCGCTGTCGTAGAAGGTGTCGTTGACGATCCGTCCGGCGCCGATCGCCTTGTCCTGGGTCTGCCGCTCGCGCAGCAGGCCGTCGAGGATCTCGTAGGACACGGCGTACTGGCCGTTGTCCTTCAGGGTGCGCGTGGTGACGATGGTCGGGCCGTCGCGGCGGACGGTGTAGTCGTACGTGGCCGTGGGGGTCTGGGTCGCCGGGTCGCGGTCGATCTCCCAGACCTTCAGGAGACGGCCCAGCGGGTCGTACTCCATCGTGGCCTTCTTGCCGTTGGCGTCCTCCTCGGTCAGCGGCAGGCCGCGGACATCGTCGAACACCGTGGTCTCGGTGTGTTCGAGGGGGTCGGTGGAGATCTGCTGGGTGGGGCGGGCCACCGTCGTGGGCACGTACTTGACGGACGTCTTACGGTTGTCCGCGTCCCAGGTCGCGGTCTCCCGGCCGTGGATGTCGTACTCGGTGCGGTCGATGGTGACGTAGCCGTCGCCGGTGCCGTTCAGCTCCTGGATCTCGGTGGGCAGGCCCTTGGTGGGGGCCGCGCCGAAGGCCAGGTTGTCGTAGAGCGTGCGGGTGTCCTCCACGACCTCGCCGCCGGTGGTGCCGCAGGCGCCGAGCACGGTCTTCTCCCGCGATTCCGGCTCGATCAGGTACGCCGTGGTGTTGCGGACGTAAGTGACCGTGGAACAGCGGACCTTGCCACCGGGGCTCTTGTCCTCCACCTGGTACGGCAGACCGTAGCTGTCGTACTTGGTGGTCTCGGTCGAGGTGCGCCAGGTGTCGCCCTTGACGCGCTCGCGGGTGCGAACGGT
>NZ_JBWLKM010000243.1:0-1147 GCF_059026085.1 Streptomyces sp. a15
TGTCGAGGTCGTCGTACTCGTAGACGGTGTCCCGCCACTTGGTGCGGGCCACGTCGGTGTACTCGCGCAGCCGCTCCGTGCGGCCCTCGGCGTCCTCGAAGGTCGCCGTGACCGTGTCGCCCTTCGGCGGGATCGTCGTGGAGACGTCCCCGTCGCGTTCGGTCGTCGTGCGGAGCTTCTCCGTGCCGCGGTAGTACGTGACCTCCGCGGTTGGCTGGCCCATCCCGTCGAAGGTGATGCGGTTCTGGGACGGGATGTCGTTGTCCCCGACCTGGAGCAGCTTCGCCTCGGGCTCGGCGACGTTGTAGTAGCCGTCGTTCTCCTTCCACACCCGGCCGGCGCTGTCGTAGAAGACGTCGTTGACGATCCGGCCCGCGCCGATCGCCTCGTCCTGCGTCTGCCGCTCGCGCAGCAGGCCGTCGAGGATCTCGTAGGACACGGCGTACTGGCCGTTGTCCTTCAGCGTGCGCGAGGTGACGATGGTCGGACCGTCGCGGCGGACGGTGTAGTCGTACGTGGCGGTGGGGGTCTGGGTCGCCGGGTCGCGGTCGATCTCCCAGACCTTCAGGAGCCGGCCCAGTGGGTCGTACTCCATCGTGGCCTTCTTGCCGTTCGCGTCCTCCTCGGTCAGCGGCAGGCCGCGGACGTCGTCGAACACCGTGGTTTCCGTGTGGCCGAGCGGGTCGTGCGAGACCTGCTTGGTCGGCCGCGCGACGGTGACCGGCGTGTACTCCATCCACGTCTTGCGGTTGTCCGCGTCCCAGGTCGCGGTCTCCCGGCCGTGGATGTCGTACTCGGTGCGGTCGATGGTGATGTAGCCGTCGCCGGTGCCGTTCAGCTCCTGGATCTCGGTGGGCAGGCCCTTGGTGGGGGTCGCGCCGAAGGCCAGGTTGTCGTAGAGCGTGCGGGTGTCCTCCACGACCTCGCCGCCGGTGGTGCCGCAGGCCCCGAGCGTCGTCCTCTCGCGGGACTCCAGCTCGATCAGGTACGCCGTGGTGTTGCGGGCGTAGCCGACCGTGGAGCAGCGGACCTTGCCGCCCGGTGTCTTCTCCTCGACCTGGTACGGCAGGCCGTAGCTGTCGTACTTGGTGGTCTCGGTCGAGGTGCGCCAGGTGTCGCCCTTGACGCGCTCGCGGGTGCGAACGGT
>NZ_JBWLKM010000244.1:0-1120 GCF_059026085.1 Streptomyces sp. a15
GAGCGGCAGATCGGCCGGGGCTGTGACCGGGTCCTGGCGACCTGCACCGACGAGGTGCTCGAACTGGCCGACCTGGGCGTACCGAGGCGACAGGTGTCCGTCGTGCCCTGCGGAGTGGACGTCGGGCACTTCCGCCCCGGCGTCGACCCCGGCACCGCCCCCGCCCCCGTCCGGCGACAGCGGTACCGACTGCTGTCCTGCGGCCGGCTGGTCCGCCGCAAGGGCTACGACCAGGCGATCCGGGCCCTCACCCGGATCCCGGACACCGAACTCCTGATCGCGGGCGGTCCCGCGCCAGGCCTGCTGGACGCTGATCCCGAGGCGGCACGGCTGAAGCGGCTCGCGCAGCGGGCCGGCGTGGCCGGCCGGGTGCGCCTGCTCGGTGCGGTGGACCCGGCGGACATGCCCGCCTTGATGCGCAGTGCGGACGCGGTGCTGTGCACGCCGGTCTACGAGCCGTTCGGCATCGTGCCGCTGGAGGCGATGGCGTGCGCCGTCCCGGTCGTGTCCACCGACGTCGGCGGCCACCGGGACACCGTCTCCGACCAAGTGACCGGGCGACTGGTACCGCCCGGCGACCCCGGCGCGATCGCCGCCGCCGTACGCGACCTGCTCGCCGAGGACGGCACCCGCCGCCGGTACGGCACCGCCGGGCGTGCCCGGGTCCTCGACCACTACACCTGGCACCGGGTCGCCGACGGTGTCGAACAGGTCTACCGCCAGGTGGCGGTCGGACGCGCCCTGCCGAAGGAGGTGGCCTGATGACCCTGCACCCGCCCGCCGTCGCACACTGCGACGAACTCCAGGACGCGCTGGGCGCGTTCCGCGCCTCGGCCGACATCATCGAGCGCTGGGGTGAACGCCTGGCCGCAGTCCTCACCGGGGGCGGTCGGCTGCTGGCCGCGGGCAACGGTGGCAGTGCGGCCCAGGCGCAGCACCTGACCGCCGAACTGGTGGGCCGCTACCGTGACGACCGGCCGGCCTTCTCCGCGATCGCGCTGCACGCCGACACCTCCAGTACGACCGCCATCGCCAACGACTACGGCGTCGACGAGGTGTTCGCCCGCCAGGTCCGCGCCCACGGCCGCCCCGGCGACGTCCTGGTACTGCTGTCCACCAG
>NZ_JBWLKM010000245.1:0-1117 GCF_059026085.1 Streptomyces sp. a15
GAGCGGCAGATCGGCCGGGGCTGTGACCGGGTCCTGGCGACCTGCACCGACGAGGTGCTCGAACTGGCCGACCTGGGTGTGTCACCGCGACGGGTGTCCGTGGTGCCGTGCGGGGTGGACGTGGGTCAGTTCCGGCCCGGGGTGCCGACCGTCGGTACCCCGGCACGCCGGCAGCGGCACCGGCTGCTGTCCTGCGGCCGGCTGGTCCGCCGCAAGGGCTACGACCAGGCGATCAGGGCCCTCACCCGGATCCCCGACACCGAACTCCTGATCGCGGGCGGGCCTCCGCCCGAACTGCTGGACGCCGAACCGGAGGCGCGGCGACTGCTGGGTCTGGCCGAGCGCGCCGGCGTGGCCGACCGGGTGCGGCTGCTCGGTGCCGTGGACCCGGCCCGGATGCCCGCGCTGATCGGCAGTGCGGACGCGGTGCTGTGCACGCCGACGTACGAGCCGTTCGGCATCGTGCCGTTGGAGGCGATGGCGTGTGCCGTCCCCGTCGTGGCCACCGATGTCGGCGGCCACCGGGACACCGTCGACGACGGGGTGACGGGGCGACTGGTACCGGTGGGCGACCTCGGGGCGACAGCCGAGGCGGTCCGTGACGTGCTCGCCGGTGAACGGCTGCGCCGCGCCATGGGCACGGCCGGTCGCGAAGCCGCTCTCGCCCGCTACACCTGGCAGCGCGTCGCGGACGGCGTCGAAGAGGTCTACCAACGCGTCACGGCACGTGACGAGATCCGGTCGGAGGTGGCGTGATGAGTACAGAGGTCTCCCCGGTCGCCGCGCACTGCGACGAACTCCTCGCCGCGCTGGGCGCGTTCCGCGCCTCCGCCCGCGCCACCGAGCGGTGGGGTGAGCGGCTCGCCGCAGTGCTCACCGGGGGCGGTCGGCTGCTGGCCGCGGGCAACGGTGGCAGCGCGGCACAGGCGCAGCACCTGACCGCCGAACTGGTGGGCCGCTACCGTGACGACCGGCCCGCCTTCTCCGCGATCGCCCTGCACGCCGACACCTCCAGTACGACCGCCATCGCCAACGACTATGGCGTCGACGAGGTGTTCGCCCGCCAGGTCCGCGCCCACGGCCGCCCCGGCGACGTCCTGGTACTGCTGTCCACCAG
>NZ_JBWLKM010000246.1:0-1065 GCF_059026085.1 Streptomyces sp. a15
ACTACCTCGCGGTCGAACCCCCCACGTCACTCCAGAAAGCCAGCTAACTCAGTCTCCACGAAACCCGGGGCTTGACACTCGACTTCCTCGGCTGCCACTTCAGAGCCCGCTTCTCGGACAGGGTGTGGGAGAGGTATCGCAAGGTGCGGTTCTACCTGCATCGCTGGCCATCGCAGGCGGCGATGAAGAGACTCCGGGACAAGGTCGTGAACGGACCGACCGCCGCCGGTCGGGAACGGATATCCGCGACGTGATCGCGGACTTGAATCCGATCCTGCGCGGCTGGGGTGCCTACTTCCGAACCGGTAACGCTGCCCAGAAGTTCAAACAGGTGACCGTTGACAACGTGGTATCGCGGCTTCGTGGATTCATGGTGATGAATCGGGGTCGGAATCTACGGGCAGGGCAGGTCATGATTTGGAAGGAAGAGTGGTTCAACGGGCACGGCCTGCATCGTTTGCGTGGCACGATCCGCTATCCGAAGGCGGCGTAACCCCGCCAAGAAGATCATCGGTGTGCGGGAAAACCGCACGCACGGATTGAAAGGGGAATGGGGAAACGGGCCCGCGAGGGCACCGCGCCCCTGACTACCAATGGCACACACCTTCGAAGAACTCGTGGAGAAGCAACGCGCCGCCGACCAAGCGCACGCGACCGTCCAAGCCCTACGCGACCAAGGCGACCCGCCCGCATACGAGACCGCATGGCAGGCATGGCGCGACCTCGCCCAAGACGTGCAGGGCGCAGTCACCGAGCACGCAAAAGAGCAGGGCGCGATGCGGGCTGGCGTGGAGCTTGAGGTGAAGCGGGCGGTCCGGCATACCGAGTAGCGAGCACGCAGCGGCCGCACCCGACCGGGGCGTTGCAACGACCACTGGAACCCAGACCACGGGGCCGACCACGGCACTGTCACGTTTGCTGACCGGTGGGATGATCTTCGGGTTGATCAACCTGGGAAGGGTCGTCCGTGGGGAGCGCGTCGCTGTCGTACAAGGGTCACCGGTACCCGGTCGAGGTCATCTCCCACTGCGTGTGGCTGTACTTCCGCTTCCCGCTGTCGTTCCG
>NZ_JBWLKM010000247.1:0-1011 GCF_059026085.1 Streptomyces sp. a15
CCTGCACAGCCTCAGTCCACAGCACGAAAACGGTCCACCGACTCCGTCGGCGGACCGTCACGAAACTTCGAGGCTAGGCATGCGCGATACCCATATACACAAAAGTCGTGTACTTCACGGGCGTTCAGGGCGTGGCTCCTCGCCCGGATCAGTCTGAACGAATACGTCTCGTGACGAAATGGTCATGGTCTTCTCGCTCGGAAGTCCGGTGTGAGCGTCAACTACGCTGACGAAGTATCCGCTTGGGGGGCCTGCGCTAACTGTCTGTGTATCCGAGTCGAGGCTCCACAGAGGTGATTCCACGGTTCCGGCAAGTGATTCAGTGCCCGACCGGAACCGTATGGCGGCACCTAGAGCGTAACCACCGCCAGCAGCCGTCAGCGCCAGATCGATGGCGGCAGTCATGGGTTGCAGGCTTGCGAAGCGCCGGGTCTCAATCGTGCCTGTGGCTGGTCCATCCGGGCGCTCCTTCACGTGTGCGTCGATGAACTCCACAGCGTGCCAGGCGCGAAGTACCGGGTCTTCGTCTGCGGTCGCATCCTTGGTGGCGCTCCGGATCAGTAGTTTCCTGAGAAGTTCGGCGGACTCGTCGTTCTCCTCGATGGAGATCGGTGATCCGCGGCGCACTCCGTGCCCCAAGCGCTGCAAGCAAGCACACAGCCAGCCTTCAAGGGCATCCGGGCTTGCCGACTGGGATATTCGGAAACGCAAATGTCGAAGTCCGATGTCCCCGGGATCGAGCGCGGTGCTTCCGGCGATCGCGTACACCAGCAGAGACCACCGGTCTTCGACTGTTGAGGGTGTCGACTTGGGAGCCGGCCCAGGCTGAGTTCCGTAGGGAGCAGCAGCGCAAAGGGCCATCAATTGGCGAGAGCGACTCTCCGAGGCCTTCCATTTTTCGTTCAACATGGACGGTAGGCTACAACTCGGGGGCAATGAGCTGTTCCCAGTAACCGTCGGCCACCGTCCGTGAGCGAGCGGCGTGTCGTGCGGTCCGTGGTATCCCCAAGT
>NZ_JBWLKM010000248.1:0-991 GCF_059026085.1 Streptomyces sp. a15
ACCGATCTGCTGCCGGGGTTCGCCGACGTGGCCCCGCTGGACGTGTTCGGGATGGGCACCGAAGGCCTGGCCGGCCATCTCGGTCTGTCGCCTGACCGGTGTCGGTCTCATGAACTCGTCCAGCGCGAACTGCATGGGGCGTTGGCGCGGCGGCGGGTGTATGTGCATCCGGTGCGGTGGACGTCGTTGGGGTTGTCGTTGCTGGAGGCGATGCATCTGGGGGTGCCGGTGGTGGCGTTGGCGACGACGGAGGTGGTGGAGGCGGTGCCTGTGGGGGCGGGGGTGGTGTCGAACCGGGTTGAGGTGCTGCATGAGGCGGTGCGGGGTTTTCGCGCCGATCCGTTGTCTGCCCGTTCGGTGGGTGAGGGGGCGCGGGCGGCGGTGCTGGCCCGGTACGGGTTGTCCCGTTTCCTGGATGACTGGGAGCGGTTGTTGAAGGAGGTGGTGGCCTGATGAGGATCGCCATGGTGTCCGAGCATGCCAGTCCGCTCGCCGCGCTGGGGGGTGTGGATGCCGGGGGCCAGAACGTGTATGTGGCCCGCCTCTCGGAGGAGTTGGCCCGGCGGGGGCATGACGTGACGGTCTACACCCGCCGCGACGGTACGCGTGTGCCGGGCCGGGTTCCGCTGCCCGGGGGTGCGGTGGTCGAGCATGTGCCGGCCGGGCCGCCCGAGGCCGTGCCCAAGGACGACCTGTTTCCCCACATGCCGGCGTTCGGCTCCTATCTGGCGCGTGCCTTCGCTCGTGAGCGGCCCGGGGTGGTGCATGCCCATTTCTGGATGTCGGGCATGGCCGCCCGGATCGGCGCGGGGCCTCGCGGTGTTCCGGTGGTGCAGACGTTTCATGCTCTGGGTACGGTCAAGCGGCGTCATCAGGGCCACGAGGACACCAGTCCGGCCGAGCGGGTGGGGATCGAGCGGCAGATCGGCCGGGGCTGTGACCGGGTCCTGGCGACCTGCACCGACGAGGTGCTCGAACTGGCCGACCTGGG
>NZ_JBWLKM010000249.1:0-948 GCF_059026085.1 Streptomyces sp. a15
CCTCGCCTTCCTCGGCCTGGCCGCCGCCCTCACCTGCTACAAGAAGCTCGCAAAACTCACCACGTGAGACAACCTCTAAATGAATTCCCTACGTGCTTCGGCGGGCCGGCAGAAGCGCGTAGAAGGACACGGGGATGCGGTGGGGCGGTGACGACGGTCGCCGGATCGCCCTTGGTCTCGCGCCAACCGCCAGCAACTGTGCGGAAGAGAGGCCCTGTTGCTGCTCGCGATGATCGCGCTGTCGAACGTCGGCCGGATTGTCGAGACGCCCGTTGGGCTCCCACGGTGATCGCCTCGGCGGGCAGACGCGTCCGCCTGGAAGTAGCGATCCATGGCGGTGGCGCATGGGGGCAGGGCGTCGCAATTCTCTTCTCTGCCCCCCCCACGCAGCCCAGGCCGACGACTACCCCAGGTTGTTAACCTCATCTGCCCGGTTCGCGGGCTGGTGCTTCGGGATGGCGTTCAGAGCCGCTGCGAAGCCGGAGATGTCGTCCCGGCTCATAGAGGCCCGGATCCGCACCCGCAGGCCCGCGGTCCCCCTCTTCACGATGGGGAAGAAGTCCGGTTCGACGTAGTAGCCGGCTTCCGCCAACTTCCGTGAGGCATCGATGGCGTCCCGCTCGAGGCCGAGGACGATATAACGGATCGGCACTGCGTTGGCCCGTCCGTCGGATTCCACCAGTTCGTCGAAGTGACGCAGATTCTCCTGCAGCCGCTGCTGCAGGCTGACCAGTTCCACACTGCGGTGAAGCCGTGCCGACTCGATGATGGCCCCGAGCCCGGCGGTGTTGATCCGCTGCGACCACATCATCGGCCCGCTGGTCCGCTGCACGGTATGGCGCACGGACTTGTCACCCCGTGGCCCGAACAGAATGAGCTGTTCCCAGTAACCGTCGGCCACCGTCCGTGAGCGAGCGGCGTGTCGTGCGGTCCGTGGTATCCCCAAGT
>NZ_JBWLKM010000250.1:0-941 GCF_059026085.1 Streptomyces sp. a15
ATATAGGCGGTGTCCTGACGGAACGGAACCGTCTGATACAACGACGCCGCACCCGGCTCCGGACGCGGATCACGCGCCGTCGGAGTCAGGTCACGCACCCGCTCCACCACCTGACGCAGATGCTCCGGCGTCGTACCGCAGCAGCCGCCGACCAGGGACAGGCCGTACTCCCGTACGAAGGTCTCCTGCGCGTCGGCCAGTTCCGGGGCGGTGAGCGGGTAGTGGGCGCCGTCCTTGCCGAGGACGGGGAGGCCAGCGTTCGGCATGCAGGACAGGGGGATGCGAGAGTGCCGGGACAGGTAGCGGAGATGTTCGCTCATCTCGGTGGGGCCGGTGGCGCAGTTGAGGCCGATCATGTCGATGCCCAGCGGCTCCAGCGCGGTCAGCGCCGCGCCGATCTCCGAACCCAGCAGCATCGTCCCGGTCGTCTCGACGGTCACCGAGACGATCAGCGGGCGGTCCTCGCCCAGGGCGTCGAGGGCGCGGCGGGCGCCCAGGACGGCGGCCTTGGTCTGGAGCAGGTCCTGCGTGGTCTCGACGAGAAGCGCGTCGGCGCCGCCCGCGATCATGCCCTCGGCGTTCTGCTGGTAGGCGTCGCGCAGCACCTTGTACGGGGCATGTCCCAGCGTCGGCAGTTTGGTACCCGGCCCCATCGAGCCCAGCACCCAGCGCTGCTGCCCGGTCGAGGCGGTGAACTCGTCGGCCACCTCGCGGGCGATGCGGGCGCCCGACTCGGACAGTTCGTACACGCGGTCGGCGATGTCGTACTCGCCGAGGGCGGCGTGGTTGGCGCCGAAGGTGTTGGTCTCGACGCAGTCGACGCCCACGGCGAAGTACGCCTCGTGGACGGAGCGCACGATGTCGGGGCGGGTCAGGTTCAGGATCTCGTTGCAGCCCTCGAGGTTCTCGAAGTCCTCCAGCGTGGGGTCCTGCGCCTGGAG
>NZ_JBWLKM010000251.1:0-941 GCF_059026085.1 Streptomyces sp. a15
ATATAGGCGGTGTCCTGACGGAACGGAACCGTCTGATACAACGACGCCGCACCCGGCTCCGGACGCGGATCACGCGCACCGGGCCTGAGTTCGCGGGCGCGCTCGACGACCTGGCGCAGGTGTTCGGGCGTGGTGCCGCAGCAGCCGCCGATCAGGCTGAGGCCGTAGTCGCGTACGAAGGTCTCCTGAGCGTCCGCCAGTCCCTCCGGGTCCAGCGGGAAGTGGGCGCCGTCCTTCGTCAGGATCGGCAGGCCCGCGTTCGGCATGCACAGCAGCGGGATGCGGGAGTGGCGGGTGAGATAGCGCAGGTGCTCGCTCATCTCGGCGGGGCCGGTCGAGCAGTTGAGGCCGATCATGTCGATGCCCAGCGGCTCCAGCGCGGTCAGCGCGGCACCGATCTCCGAACCCAGCAGCATCGTCCCGGTCGTCTCGAAGGCCATAGAGACCAGGAGGGGCACCTCGACGCCGGTCGCCTCCATCGCACGGCGGGCGCCGAGCACCGAGGCCTTGGTCTGGAGCAGGTCCTGGGTCGTCTCGACGATGAGGGCGTCGGATCCGCCGGCCAGCAGTCCCTCGGCGTTGGTCTGGTAGCCGTCGCGGATCGTCGCGTAGGAGATGTGGCCGAGGGTGGGCAGCTTGGTGCCCGGGCCCACCGAGCCCAGCACCCAGCGCTGCTGCCCGGTGGACGCGGCGAACTCGTCGGCCACCTCGCGGGCGATGCGGGCACCCGCCTCCGACAGCTCGTACACGCGGTCGGCGATCTCGTACTCGGTCGCGGCCGAGTGGTTCGCGCCGAAGGTGTTGGTCTCGACGCAGTCGACGCCCACGGCGAAGTACGCCTCGTGGACGGAGCGCACGATGTCCGGGCGGGTCAGGTTCAGGATCTCGTTGCAGCCCTCGAGGTTCTCGAAGTCCTCCAGCGTGGGGTCCTGCGCCTGGAG
>NZ_JBWLKM010000252.1:0-901 GCF_059026085.1 Streptomyces sp. a15
AGCTTCGCCTTGACCTCGTCGATCGACTTCGCACCGAAGTTGCGGATGTCGAGCAGGTCCGCCTCGGAACGCGCCACGAGCTCACCCACGGAGTGGATGCCCTCGCGCTTGAGGCAGTTGTACGACCGAACGGTGAGCTCGAGCTCCTCGATCGGCAGGGCGAGATCAGCTGCAAGGGCGGCGTCCGTCGGGGACGGGCCCATGTCGATGCCCTCGGCGTCGATGTTGAGCTCACGGGCCAGACCGAACAGCTCGACCAGGGTCTTGCCGGCCGACGCCATGGCGTCACGCGGACGCATGGCCTGCTTGGTCTCGACGTCGACGATCAGCTTGTCGAAGTCGGTGCGCTGCTCGACACGGGTCGCCTCGACCTTGTAGGTGACCTTGAGAACCGGCGAGTAGATCGAGTCGACCGGGATACGCCCGATCTCCTGACCGACCTGCTTGTTCTGCACGGCGGAGACGTAACCGCGGCCACGCTCGACCGTCAGCTCCATCTCCAGCTTGCCCTTGCCGTTGAGCGTGGCGAGGACGAGGTCGGGGTTGTGCACCTCGACACCGGCCGGGGGCGCGATGTCGGCGGCGGTGACCAGACCCGGGCCCTGCTTGCGCAGGTACATCACGACCGGCTCGTCGTGCTCCGAGGAGACGACCAGCTGCTTGATGTTGAGGATCAGGTCGGTGACGTCCTCCTTGACGCCCGGCACGGTGGTGAACTCGTGCAGAACGCCGTCGATACGGATGGACGTGACCGCCGCACCCGGGATCGAGGAGAGGAGCGTACGACGCAGGGAGTTGCCGAGGGTGTAGCCGAAGCCCGGCTCCAGCGGCTCGATCACGAACCGGGAGCGGAACTCGTCGACGACCTCTTCGGTCAAGGACGGACGCTGAGCAATCAGCA
>NZ_JBWLKM010000253.1:0-901 GCF_059026085.1 Streptomyces sp. a15
GAGGGCGTCCCGTCCGCCGCCTGCCACAAACTGCTCGGCGACGCCGTACGCGCGGGAGCCCGGCTGCACTGGCGCGCAGACTTCGACTGGGCCGGCCTGCGCATCACCGCGGACGCCATGGCCCGCCACGGTGCCCACCCCTGGCGGATGACCGCCGCCGACTACACGGCGGCACTCGGTGAGGGCGAGTCCACACCGCTCGCGGGACCGCCCGCGGTCAGCCCCTGGGATCTCGAACTGGCCCTCGCGATGGAGGAGTCGGGCAGTGCGGTCATGGAGGAACGCCTCCTGCCCGCGCTCCTATCCGACCTCACGCATACCTGACCTGGCGACAGCGCCCGAGGCCGAGGTGAACGATCCCGAACGCCGGCTACTTGTGCCGTCCTTTCCTGGGGGCTTCCCTTCCGGTCACCGGGACATGGAGCTCTTCAGCGGCGGTTTCGATGATCGCGTCCTCGCCGACCGGCTGCCGGGCTTCGGCAGCGGGAAGCGGCCCCGGCCGGGATTCTTGGGCGACCTCGTTCGTGCCTCTTCGTGACGCGGGGCGCGTCTTCTCAGTGAGTGTCGGTCTCCGGCTCCGGCACGGGGAGTTCGTCGAGGTCGAGGGTGAAGGTGCGGCCGTCGGCCAGGGCGATGGGGAGTTTGCCCGTGCCGTATGCGCGTGTGTGTGGTGTTGTAGCCGCTCGCGGTGGGTTCGGTGTGCAGGACGACCTCTCGGGCGTAGGGGTCCACGACCAGGTAGGCGGGGATGCCGTAACGGCCGTACTTCGCGGTGCAGTCGTCGTAATCCTTGCGCGCCGAGGAGTGAGGACACCACCGACGTACTAGTAGGACTCCGTTACGTCTGTCTGCCGGTCCTGTTCAGGGGAACGCTGAAGGTGTGGACGCACATGAAGTGAAC
>NZ_JBWLKM010000254.1:0-884 GCF_059026085.1 Streptomyces sp. a15
CGGGCGAGCCAGGCCAGATGGTCCCGGAAGGAGGGCGCCGGCCCGAGCCCGGAGGCGTCGCCGCCGGCCGCGTAGATCCGGGATGTCTCGTCGAGGACGATCGGCGTGGACCAGCCGTCCAGCAGGATGTGGTGGGAGGTCATGACGAGGCGGTGGCGCCGCTCCCCGAGCCGAACCAGGAGCAGCCGCAGCAGCGGGGCCTCGGCCAGGTGGAAGCGTTCGGCGCGCTCCTGTTCCGCCAGCGACTCGGCCTGGGCGAGCGCGTCCGTCTCCGTCCGCCCGCTCAGGTCGACCACACGCCAGCGCGGCTCGGCCGCGCCGGTGACGACTTGGACGCTGCGGCCGTCGGCCAGTTCGTGGAAGCTGACCCGGAGCATGTCGTGCCGGGCGACGAGAGCGTTCCAGGACCGGTGCAGCCGGTCGGCGTCCAGCGGGCCGGTCAGATCAAGCACCCGCTGGGTCTCGTAGACGTCGGGGCCCTGGTCGTCGTAGGCCGTGTGGAAGAGGAGTCCTTCCTGGAGCGGGGAGAGCGGCCAGACGTCGGTCAGGCCGGGGACCCTGGTCTCCAGTTCCTCCACGTCGGACTGGGCGAGGGCGAGGAGCGGGAAGTCGGACGGGGTGTGGCCGCCGGCCGACGGGTCCGCGAGGTGCGTGGCCAGGCCGGTGAGGAGGGCGAGCCAGGTGGCGCCGAGGTGTTCGGCGTCGGCTGCGTCCAGGATGTCTTCGGCCCAGTTCACTGTGATGGTCAGCGCCGGGCCGTCCGGGGTGTCCCGGACCACCGCGGCGGCCTCGATGGTGTGCAGCAGCGGCATGTCGGGGTCGTTCGAGCCGCCGAGGGCGGACGGGCCGGCGGGCTGCCAGGCGGCCACCTGCGTCGCGGGGGC
>NZ_JBWLKM010000255.1:0-877 GCF_059026085.1 Streptomyces sp. a15
CGCCTCCTTCTCCGACGGCGAGACCAGCCGGGTGCCCGGCACCGGCGGTCCGCCGCGCGGGTGTGGGTCCCAGACCAAGGGCGGGCGTTCGGCCAGGACATCGCGCAGACAGTCGGCGGCACCGCGGCCGTAGTCGGAGACCAGAACGGACGGTGCCCGGCAGATCGCCCGACGCGCCTCCTCGGTGGCCTCCCGCACCCGGCCGTCGCCCCGGTCCAGGCGGACCACGGGACTGCCCTGCGCCAGCACACGGGTCTTCTCGGCCAGCGGGCCGGTCAGCGGGAGCGGGATCAGCGTCAGCCACGGTTCGAGCAGTCGCCGCAGCTCCCGACTGGCGGGGTCGTCGCCGAGCCCGGTGACGAGGGTGACGTCGTGGCCGTCGCGGGCGGCGAGGTAGGCCGCGAGGGCGGCGCCGCCCGGCCGTACGCGCTGCCCGCAGTCGGCGACGACCGGCACGGGTGCGTCGGGCGCGAGCCGCTCGGCGGTGCCGGTGAGATCCCGGTCGAGCAGCGCGTCGCCGACCACCAGGAGCGGGGCCCGGCGGCGCACGCCGCCCGTCGCGCCCCCGCCCGGAGCGACGGCCGTACCGTCCCGTGACGCGTCCGCCGCGCCCTCGTCCCATCCGCCCGTCATGCCGCCCTCCGTTCCAGCGCCGCGTCGAAGGCCGCGCAGACCATGTGCACGGCGACCAGGTGGAGTTCCTGGACGGTCGCGGCGGAGCCGGCGCTCACGCACAGGGATTCGTCGCTGCCCGCCATGAGGGGGTTGGGGGCGGGCCCGGTGAGGGCCCACACGCGCACGCCCGCCGAGCGTGCCGCGTCGGCGGCGGACAGCAGGTTGGCGCTCGCGCCGCTGGTGGACAGCAGTACCAGGACGT
>NZ_JBWLKM010000256.1:0-861 GCF_059026085.1 Streptomyces sp. a15
CCTCCTTCCGGGACCATCTGGCCTGGCTCGCCCGGCAGGACAAGGAGACGGCACGCGAGGCATGGCGGGCCGAGCTGTCGGGCACCGACGAGCCCACGCTGATCGCTCCCACCACCGCGGGCCGGGGACCGGCGGCCACGCAGGGCGACTCGCTGCTGCTCTCCGAGGAGCTGACCCGCGGCCTGACCAGCGTGGCCCGCGAACACGGTCTGACCGTGAACACGCTCGCGCAGGGCGCCTGGGCGATGGTGCTGAGCCGGCTCGCACGGCGTACGGACGTCGTGTTCGGCGTCTCCGTCGCGGGCCGCCCGCCGGAGCTGGCGAGCGTGGAGTCGATGGTGGGGATGTTCCTCAACACGCTGCCGGTACGGGTCCGGCTCGACGGCGAGGAAAGCGTCGTGCGGATGCTGACACGGCTTCAGAACCGCCAGTCGGCCCTGCTCGCCCATCAGCACGTCGGTCTCGGGGAGATCCAGTCGCTCTGCGGCGCCGGCGCCGTGTTCGACACCATGCTGATGTTCGAGAACTATCCCGGCGACAGGTCCGGCCTCGCCGCCAAGGACGACGAAGTCATCGTCGATCGCGTCAACACCCGCGCCAGTACCAGCTATCCGCTGGCGGTCGGCGTCATGCCCGGCGATCGGATGCGGGTGCATGTCACCTACCGGCCCGATCTCTTCGACCGCGACGAGGCCCTCCATGCGGCCCGGCAGATCGAACGGGTCCTGGAGCAGGTGGTCGCCGATCCGTCCGTGCCGGTCGGGCGGGTCGATGTTGTCGGCCCGCTGGAGCGTGGGCTGGTGGTGGAGGGTTGGAACGCCACCGCCGGCGATGTCCCGCCGGGCTCCTCGGTGGTGGAGT
>NZ_JBWLKM010000257.1:0-858 GCF_059026085.1 Streptomyces sp. a15
ACTCCACCACCGAGGAGCCCGGCGGGACATCGCCGGCGGTGGCGTTCCAACCCTCCACCACCAGCCCACGCTCCAGCCGCCCCACCAGGCCGACCCGGCCCACCAGCACGGACGGATCGGCGACCACCTGCTCCAGGACCCACGCCAGCCGACCCGGCAGATCCCGGGCCACGTCGGCGTCCATCGCGTCGGGCCGGTAGGTCACATGGACCTTCATGGGCCTGCCCGGCATCACACCGAGGGTCAGCGCATAGTGGGTCGCCTGGTGGCCCTCTATGTGCGTGAAGGCGAGCTCGCCGGGCGCCGACGCCTCCTGGGGCGGCAGGGGATAGTTCTCGAACATCAGCATGGTGTCGAACACCGCGCCAGGTCCTCCCACCCGCTGGATCTCGGGCAGGCTGAGGTGCTGGTGGGCGAGAAGCGCGGACTGGCGGGACTGCAGCTCGGTCAGCAGTCGCAGCACGGGCTGGTCGGCGTCCAGGCGGCCCCGTACCGGCACGCTGTTGATGAACAGGCCCACCATCGACTCGACGCCGGGGATCTCGGCGGGACGGCCGGCGACGGTCGCGCCGAAGACGACGTCCGTACGGCCGGTCAGCCGGGCCAGGAGCATCGCCCAGGCGCCCTGGATCACGGTGTTGACGGTCAGGCCGTGGCGGCGGGCGAAGGTGGTGAGGGCATCGGAGAGTTCCTCGGAGAGGGTCAGCTCCTGCTTCTCCGGCAGCACGGGCGCGCGGTCCGGTTCGGCCGGCTCGACGAGGGTGGGGCCGTCGGCGTCCGCCAGCTCGGCCCGCCATGCCTCGCGTGCCGTCTCCTTGTCCTGCCGGGCGAGCCAGGCCAGATGGTCCCGGAAGGAGG
>NZ_JBWLKM010000258.1:0-846 GCF_059026085.1 Streptomyces sp. a15
CGCCTCCTTCTCCGACGGCGAGACCAGCCGGGTGCCCGGCACCGGCGGTCCGCCGCGCGGGTGTGGGTCCCAGACCAGGGGCGACCGCTCGGCGAGAACGTCCCGGAGGGAGTCCGCCGCGCCCCGCCCGTAGTCGGAGACCAGCACGGCGGGAGCCGAGCGGAGCGCCGCGCGCGCCTCGTCCGTGGCCTCGCGGACGCGGCCCGTGCCCCGGTCCAGGCGGACGACCGGACTGCCCTGCGCCAGCACACGGGTCTTCTCCGGCAGCGCGCCGGTCAGCGGGAGTTCGATCAACTTCAGTTCCCGCGACAGGAGTCGGCGCAGTTCCTCGCTCGCCGGGTCGTCGCCGAGACCGGTGATCAGGGTGACCTCACGGCCGTCGCGGGCCGCGAGGCAGGCGGCCAGGGCGGCGCCGCCCGGACGCACCCGCTGCGCGCAGTCGGCGACGACCGGCACGGGCGCGTCGGGGGCGAGGCGCTCGGCGGTGCCGGTCAGGTCGCGGTCCAGCAGCGCGTCGCCGACCACTACGAGGGGGGACTTGCGGGGCACGTCAGCTTTCCTTCCGCTCCGGTGCCGGCCTTTCCTTCCGCTCCGGTGCCGGCCTTCCCTTCCGTTCCACCGCCGCGTCGAAGGCTGCGCAGACCATGTGCACCGCGACCAGGTGGAGTTCCTGGGCGGTCGCGGCGGAGCCGGCGCTCACGCACAGGGATTCGTCGCTGCCCGCCATGAGGGGGTTGGGGGCGGGTCCGGTGAGGGCCCACACGCGCAGGCCCGCCGAGCGTGCCGCGTCGGCGGCGGACAGCAGGTTGGCGCTCGCGCCGCTGGTGGACAGCAGTACCAGGACGT
>NZ_JBWLKM010000259.1:0-804 GCF_059026085.1 Streptomyces sp. a15
GCGAACGGGGAGGGCACGAACCGCTCGGCGGTGAGAGCGGCTCGGCCCAGATACCCGCGCGCCAGGCCGGCACCGGCGAGGTACACCTCGCCCACGGCTCCAAGCGGCACCGGCTGGAGGAAGGCGTCCAGTACATACGCCTGACGGTTGGCCAGCGGACGGCCGACCGGCAGCACTCGGGCGGTGTCCTCGCCGGGCTCCAGCAGATGCCAGGTCGCGCACAGGGAGACCTCGGTGGGGCCGTACAGATGCCGGACGCGTACCTCGGGGCAGGCCGTGCGGACCCGCTCCACGGCCTCCAGCGGCACGACATCACCACCGGTGAGGACTTCGCGTGCGCCGTCGAAGCAGCCGGGCGCCTCCTCGGCCAGCACCCGGAAGAGTCCCGCGGTGACGTGCACGTGCGTGACCCCGGCGGCGATGTGCTCCCGTACGGCCGCCGCGTCGACCGCCACACCGGGCTCCGCCACGACGATGCGCGCACCCCTCGCCAGCGGCACCCACACCTCGAACAGCGAGATGTCGAACGCGTGCGGGGCGTGGAACAACACCGAGTCGCCCGGCCCCACCGCCCAGCCGGCGTCCCCGACCAACGCCGCCACGCTCCCGTGCGGCACCGCGACACCCTTCGGCACGCCTGTCGAACCGGACGTGTACATCACGTACGCGAGATCATCCCCGCTCACCGCTGCGGACGGAATCTCACCCTCACCGATGAAGACCGACGGGTCGTCGATCGTCACGGCCGGCGCGGAATCCTCCAGCACGAACGCGACCCGCTCCGCCGGATAAGCACCATCCACC
>NZ_JBWLKM010000260.1:0-800 GCF_059026085.1 Streptomyces sp. a15
AGCGAGGCGGCCGAGGCCGCCGCCGACCGGCTCGGCGCCGCCGCCGAGGACGAGGAGGCGGCGGCGGACACCGAGCGCGCGGCGCGCCGCCGGCACACCGAGGAGGCCGCGGGCCTGGAGGCTCTCCAGGAGGCCGTCGGGGCCGAGGCGCAGGAGGTGATGCGCCAGGTGCAGGAGACCGAGGACGGGATCGACGCCCTGGTCCGGGAGGCCGAGGCGGCCCGTACCGCCCAGCACACCGCCATCGCCGGCACCGCGGCGGCCGAGGCCCGCCGTACGGCCGCTGCCGAGGCCCGGTCGGTCGCCGCGGCGGAGGAGAAGGACACCGCCCGCGGGCTGCGCCCGTACGCCGCCCGTGAACTCCTCGACATCCTGCGCAGCCCAGCCGGCCTCGCCTGGCCCGCCCGGGAGGCCGACTGGGCCGGTGCGGAACTCCCGCCGGCCGTGATCGCCGTCCTTGAGGCGATCCTGTCCGCCACCCGCGACCTTACCCCCACCGAGAGCAGCCTCAAGCAGTCCGTCACCCGTCTCACCAGGGCCCTGGACGACCTGCAGGCGCAGCTCGCCGCCGCCGGACAGGACTACCGGCCCGAATGGGACGGTTCCGACGGCGTCATCCTCGTCCGCGTGGCCGACGAGGAGGGCCCGCTGCCCGTGGCGGCCTTCGCCGAGAAGATCTCCTCCCACCGCCGCGACCAGGCCGAACTGCTCTCCGAGTCCGAACAGCGCATCCTGGAGGACGCCCTGCTCACCCGGCTCGCCCAGCAGATCCACGACCGCACCGTCGACGCCCGCGACCT
>NZ_JBWLKM010000261.1:0-793 GCF_059026085.1 Streptomyces sp. a15
TGCGCGTCCCCGCTCCACGCCACCACTGGACGGCTTCAGGCGCAGCCACGGGTCGGCACATCCGGACGCCGACGACCCCGTGTGGCGCGTCCCGCCGGCCGGCGAAAGGGATGCGCCGTGCCTTCGGCGTCGGCGAACTACCGCACCCTGCTGCGCACTTCGGGTGCTGCGGCCTTCTTCTTTTCCGCCGCTGTCGGGCGTCTGGGCATCGCCATGACGGGGATCGGCATCGTCTGGCTGGTGTACGCACGCACCGGGTCGTATGCCGCCGCGGGTCTCGTCACCGGCGGATTCGCTGTCGCGGATGCCGTCGCCGGGCCCCAGATCGGGCGCCTTGTCGACCGGTTCGGGCAGGCGCGGGTGCTTTACTGCGCGCTGGGCGCACATGCCGGGGCCGTGGCGCTGCTGCTCGCCGGCGCCGTTCCGGACCTCATCGCCGGAGTGCTCGTCGGGGCAACGCTGCCACAGCTCGGCGCCCTGTCCGCCGCTCGCTGGTCCGCCCTGCTGTCCGGCGAACGGGCCGCCGCGCTGCCCACCGCCTTCGCCCTGGAGGCCCTCGCCAACGGCGTGTCCTACCTGGCCGGCCCGGCCCTGGTGAGCATCCTCGGCGCGGCGGGCCACCCGGGCGCCGGGGTGCTGCTCGCCGCCGCGCTCGTCGTCGGCGGCGGGCTCGCCCTCGCCGCCCAGCGCCGCACCATGCCGCCCCTCACCGGCCACGCCGAACGCCGGCACGCCGGACGCGCCCTGCTCCGCTCCGCATTCCTGCGACAGGTCGCGCTCGGCCTCGCGCTCG
>NZ_JBWLKM010000262.1:0-782 GCF_059026085.1 Streptomyces sp. a15
ATCGCCGACGTGACCGCCGCGCTGAAGGGCGTCCGGCGCATCTACTTCAGCATGAGCCTGTCGCCGTACTACACCGACGCCGTCAGCCTGATGGCCGCGGCGGCACGGGCCCAGGGCGACATCGAGGTGTTCGTCAACATCTCCGAGTACGAGCAGTCGTTCATGACCTTCGACAAGATGACCGCGCCGGAGGAAGAACGGCGCGCGTGGCTCGGTGGCCTCATCGCGAACTGGTCGCCGCAGCAGCGGGCTCACTGGGTTGCCGAGCAGGTGCTGGAGTGGTCCGGCCTCCCGACCGTCAACGTGCGGGGGGCCATGTTCGTCGAGAACCCCCTGATGACCTGGCTGGCGCTGGAGCCGCTGGCCAGGGGTGAACTCCGCCTGCCCTTCGCTGACCACCGGCTCGCGCCCATCGCGGGTTACGACGTGGCGGAGCTCTGCGTGAAAATCCTGACCGACCCGGCGCCGCACATCTCCAAGTCCTACGACCTCACCGGTCCGGAGCTGAAGGACATGCACGGGTTCGCGGAGGACTTCGCGGCCGTGCTGGGACGCGAGGTGGTCTACGTTCCCGAAGACGTCGAAACCTGGAACGAAACCTACGTCGACCCCGCCCTGGGGGCGCTCCCGCACACCGCCGAGCACCTGAAGACCCTGACCCGGCTGATGGGCGGCGGCGGATACCGCGGCACCACCGACCAGCTGGAAACCCTGCTCGGACGCCCGCCGAAGACCGTGCGGTGGGCGCTGGAGAACCATCCGCGCATCCGAAAGCTGGCGGC
>NZ_JBWLKM010000263.1:0-762 GCF_059026085.1 Streptomyces sp. a15
TTGAGCTTGTGCATGCTGTCTCCGTTTTCCTCACGCACACGACCCTCCTTACGGATCGTGTCCGACTCGTCACAGACAATAACACGCACCTCACTTACAGCCGCATTCCCGACGCGCCCGAATGGGTGTCGTTGATTACTTCCGTCCATTTAGGGGTATCGCCTGTCGCGCAGACCCAGATGCGGAAACCGGACAGAGGATGCGCCGAGCAGACATTCGATATTCCACAGCTCCTCGATGGAAGACATCGTCGGCCGCACACAGAGATCGAGGCACACCCCATGAGACTTTCCGAAAGAGGCCCCGAAGGTCACAACGCCCCAAAAAAAGCGCCTCCGACCGGCGCGGAGACGAGGAGCTCAAATATCCCCATTCACCACAGCCGGAGGCGCGGAAGAACAAACGAGTCGGGCCTCGCACCGGAGGTACGAGACCCGACTGGTTACGGCGTTCCGGAAGTCAGTCGTCCTCGACGGCGCTCTGCTCGCAGAAGTTGCCGAGCCCGAACTCCTGGTCACCGATGGCGCCGGCGCCACCGGTGACGGCGCCGATGGTGCCAGCATTGAAGTCCTGCTCGCACTCCTGGACCTGCAGGTTGTCGATGACGACGCCGTACGGGAACGGGTCGTCGGAGCCGTGGCCGGCAGTGGCGCTGGCAACCCCGCCACCGGCCAGGCCGATGCCGCCGACCATGACCGCCACGGCCGCGACCTTCTTGAGCTTGTGCATGCTGTCTCCGTTTTCCTCACGCACACGACCCTC
>NZ_JBWLKM010000264.1:0-761 GCF_059026085.1 Streptomyces sp. a15
GCTGCTCGCCGCCCGGATCAGCGCCGCCGTGCAGCGTTCCGGACGGCACGCCCTCGAACTGCTGCCCGCGCCCACCGCCGCCGAACGCCTCGCGGCGCGCGCCCGGCGTATCGATGCGGCCCTGCCGTCGCGTGGTCTGATCGCCGAACTCGCCGAGCCGGACGAGGCGTCGGCGTACGAGGCACCCGGCGACGAGGGCCAGGAACCGGCGGAGATCCGTTCCCCCTTCGTCACGGACTCCTGGCTCCGGGGCAGACTCAAGGAGATCACCGCCGAGTACGGCGCGGGCTTCGCCGCCGACCTGCGCGGCGACCCGGACCGGCTGCTCGGCCAGGCGCTCGACCTGCTGGCCGCCATGTCGCTGATCGTCCGGGTCGATGGCGGGGCTCTCGCGCTTCCGCTGCTCGCCCGCTACCGGGGGGTCACGGCCCGCGTGAGAACCCGTACGGCGGCCGGGCCGCCCTCTCAGACCGTCCTGTTCACCGACGACACCGCCAAGGACCCGACTCCGTGAACACCCCCGCTCCCACCCAGGCACCCACCCCCTCAGCCCGGTTCGTTCCCACCCGTGCCGGGATCATCAACCTGTGGGACTACCGGGACGAGGAGTTCTCCTTCGCGGGCGGCTGGCTGGTGCTGCGGGGCCCCAACGGGTCCGGCAAGACCAAGGCGCTGGAGGTTCTGTTCCCGTTCGTCCTCGACGGCCGTATCGACCCCAAGCGGCTCAACCCGTTCGCCGCCGAGGACCGCACGATGAAGTC
>NZ_JBWLKM010000265.1:0-757 GCF_059026085.1 Streptomyces sp. a15
TGTGCTGGTGCAGCCCGGAGATGATCTTGATGAGGGTGGACTTGCCGGCGCCGTTGTCGCCGAGCACGCAGGTGACCTTGCCGGGGTGGACGGCCAGGCTCACACCGTGCAGGGCGCGGATGTTGCCGTACGCCTTGCCCGTGGCCTTCAGCTCGACGACCGGGGCGTCTTCGGATGTGATGTCGTGGGTGGTTGTCATGGGGTGGGTCACCTCCGGGTCGCCGCGCGGCTGACCCACAGATTGATGAGGGTGGCGCCGAGGAGCATCACGCCGAGGAAGGCCTTGAACCAGTCGGGGTTCCAGCCTGCGTAGACGATGCCCTGCTGGACCATGCCGAACATGAAGGCGCCGAAGACGGGGCCGATCGCGGAGCCGTAGCCGCCGGTCAGCAGACAGCCGCCGATGACCGCCGCGGCGATGTAGATGAGCTCCTGGCCCACGCCCTCGCCGGACTGGACGGTGTTGAAGGAGAACAGCTGGTGCATGCCGACGAACCAGGCACCCAGGCCGACCAGCATGAACAGGGAGATCTTGGTGAAGGTCACGGGCACACCGACGGCCCGCGCGCTCTCCTTGTTGCCGCCGACGGCGAAGATCCAGTTGCCGTACTTGGTGCGCAGCAGCACCCAGGTGGCGATCGCGGCGAAGACCAGCCACCACACGACTGTGATCTTCACCTGGACGCCGCCGACGTCGAACGAGGACGCGAAGATCTTCTTGGCCTGGTCGAAGCCGTCCATGTCGCTGATGTCGTCG
>NZ_JBWLKM010000266.1:0-722 GCF_059026085.1 Streptomyces sp. a15
TCGCGCGGGTTCTGCAACACCTGTCCGCGGGACAGCATGCTCGTGATCGGCGACGAGATCATCGAGACCCCGATGGCATGGCCGTGCCGGTATTTCGAGACCCACTCCTACCGCCCGGTCCTCAAGGACTACTTCCGGCGCGGTGCGCGCTGGACGGCCGCGCCGAAGCCGCAGCTCACCGACGACCTGTTCGAGGCGGACTTCCGTGTCCCCGCGGCCGGCGAGCCCATGCGCTACATCCTGACCGAGTTCGAGCCGGTGTTTGACGCGGCGGATTTCGTGCGCGCGGGACGCGACCTGTTCGTCACGCGGAGCAACGTCACCAACCGGATGGGCATCGACTGGTTGCGCCGCCATCTCGGGCCCGGCTATCGCATCCACGAGATCGAGAGCCGCTGCCGCACGCCGATGCACATCGACACGACGTTCGTCCCGCTCGCGCCCGGCAAGGCGCTGGTCAATCCGGAATACATCGACGTCGACCGCCTGCCCGAGGTGCTGAGCTCGTGGGACATCCTGATCGCCCCCGAACCCGACCCGATCGACGAGCGCCTGCTCAGGATCACCTCGATGTGCGGCAAGTGGCTCAGCATGAACGTTCTCGTGATCGACGAGAAGCAGGTGATCGCGGAGCGGCACCACACCGGCATGCTGCGCGCGCTCGAAGCGTGGGGGTTCGAACCGATCCCGTGCGACCTGCTGCACTACGCGCCGTTCGGCGG
>NZ_JBWLKM010000267.1:0-710 GCF_059026085.1 Streptomyces sp. a15
GGGGTGCAAACGGGGGAGTTACTTGGACTCTTCTTCCGGAAGGGGGCGGTTGTTGATCGCGTCGGTGATGGCGTAGGCGGTGCGGACGAAGGAGTCTGCCTGTTGCGTCGAGAGGTTCCGTGCGGAGGTCTCTTCCAGGGCCTGCCACATGGCTGCGATGGGCTCGCGCATGGCACGGCCCTTGTCGGTGAGGTGGACGACCATGACGCGTCGGTCGTGTTCGGCCGGCGCGCGGACGAGCAGGCCGGCGTCCTGCATGCGGCGTAGGGCCTTGGAGATGGTGGAGTGGTCCACGTCGACGCTTTCGAGCAGTTCGGACTGGGTCTGGCCGTCCTGGTCGAGGAGGTGCATCAGCAGCAGTTCCTGTCCGGGATGCAGGTCCATCTCGCGGAGCATGGCGGCGGCGCGGGCGCGGTGAGCGCGGGCGAGCTGGTAGATCGCGTAGCTCATCGGTCCCTCGCTGGCCGTGGTGGGGATGCGGGGTGTGGGGGCGGGCATGGTTGGGTTCCTCAGACGGTGTGGGTGGGGTAGTCGGTGTAGCCGGCCACTCCGCCGCCGTAGAGGTCGCCGGGTCGGGGGTGTTCAGCGGCGCGTCAGAGCGTAGCCGCTCGACCAGGTCCGGGTTGGCGAGCGCGAGGGCGCGGACGGAAACAAGGTCGGCCGTGCCGTTGTCGATGCCCTTGGGGCGGGCAGGCAGGTCGGTACCGGCC
>NZ_JBWLKM010000268.1:0-705 GCF_059026085.1 Streptomyces sp. a15
GGTCACCTGCGTGCTCGGCGACAACGGCGCCGGCAAGTCCACCCTCATCAAGATCATCTCCGGGCTGCACCAGCACACCGAGGGCGACTTCCTCGTCGACGGCACCCCCGTACGCTTCTCCACCCCGCGCGAAGCCCTCGACAAGGGCATCGCCACCGTCTACCAGGACCTCGCCGTC
Source organism: Streptomyces sp. a15 (assembly GCF_059026085.1). Classification (NCBI taxonomy): domain Bacteria; kingdom Bacillati; phylum Actinomycetota; class Actinomycetes; order Kitasatosporales; family Streptomycetaceae; genus Streptomyces; species Streptomyces sp. A15. The sequence goes on from NZ_JBWLKM010000268.1 coordinate 179, forward strand.
GTCCCGCTGATGCCGGTCTGGCGCAACTTCTTCCTCGGCTCCGAGATGACCCGCGGCCCCTGGCCCGTCCGCCGCCTCGACATCGAGAAGATGAAGAAGACCGCCGACGAGGAACTGCGCAACATGGGCATCGTCCTCGACGACCTGGAACAGCCCATCGGCACCCTCTCAGGCGGCCAGCGCCAGTGCGTCGCGATCGCCCGCGCCGTCTACTTCGGCGCCCGCGTCCTGATCCTGGACGAGCCCACCGCCGCCCTCGGCGTCAAGCAGTCCGGCGTGGTGCTGAAGTACATCGCCGCCGCCCGCGACCGCGGCCTCGGCGTCATCTTCATCACCCACAACCCCCACCACGCCTACATGGTCGGCGACCACTTCAGCGTCCTGCGCCTGGGCACCATGGAACTCTCCGCCGACCGCAGCGAGGTCAGCCTGGACGAGCTCACCAACCACATGGCCGGCGGCACCGAACTCGCCGCCCTCAAGCACGAGCTGGCCCAGGTCCGCGGCGTCGACGTCGAGGAACTCCC
>NZ_JBWLKM010000269.1:0-705 GCF_059026085.1 Streptomyces sp. a15
AGACGAGCAGCAGCGCGGAGACGGTGTGGTCGACGGCGGTGTGCGCGAGGTCGTAGTGGGCGGCGGCGGACACGGAGGCGTGGGCGGCCCACAGGTCGTAGCCGGTCATGAACAGGTCGAGGTCGAACTGGGCGGCGAGTGACATGAGTTCGCCGCGCCCCGTGTCGTCCACTCCGGCGAAGGCCTCGTCGAGGGCGAGCAGGCGCGGGGCGTGCGGATCGGCGGAGTTGAGCATGGCGTGCGCGGCGGCGAACAGCGGCAGGTGCAGCGACACCGACTGCTCACCGCCCGACAGTCGGCTGTGCCGGGCACGGGTGAGCCGCTCCTCCGTCTTGTCCGGGCGTACCAGCTGGAACGCGAACTGCCGCCAGCGCCGGTAGTCGAGGACCTCGGCGAGCAACTCCCGGTAGGGCTGGTCGCGGTGGCGGGCGCGGGCGGTCTTGATCTGCGCGGCGAAGTGCGTGCGCACCCGGGCGAGACCGTCGGGGCCGAGGCGGGCGGCGTCGGCGTCGAGGAGGGCACAGACGCCGCGCTGCTCGTCGTCGAGATGATCGGCGAGCAGCCAGCTCACCCCGACCGTCGTCCCCGAGGACATGGTGCGCCGGCGCATGTCGGTGTTCATCCGCCTGATCAGGTCGCGGGCGTCGACGGTGCGGTCGTGGATCTGCTGGGCGAGCCGGGTGAGCAGGGCGTCCTCCAGGATGC
>NZ_JBWLKM010000270.1:0-600 GCF_059026085.1 Streptomyces sp. a15
GAGAACACCCCGCTGCGCGACGGCAGCGAGGAGTACCTCGACTCGGAGAAGTACCAGATCAAACCCCGCGACTGGGAGGCGGCCGACCGCGAGGGCCGCTCCCTGACCCCCCTGATCACCCGGCTCAACACGATCCGGCGCGCCCATCCGGCCCTGCGACGGCTCAGGAACATCCGCTTCCACCCGACCGACAACGACGCGCTGATCGCGTACAGCAAGCGCACGGGTCCGGACACGGTTCTGGTGGTGGTCAACCTCGACCCGCACCGAGCCCAGGAGGCCACGATCTCGTTGGACATGCCGCAACTCGGCCTGGAGTGGCACGAGTCCCTGTCCGTCCATGACGAACTGGCGGGCGAGACCTACCGCTGGGGCCGGAACAACTACGTGCGGCTGGAGCCCGGTCGGGCGCCCGCGCACGTGTTCCACGTCCAACGGCCGTCCGCCGCGCCGCAGATCGGAGAGTCCCCCGCATCATGACCGTCAACGAGCCCGTCCAGGACACCTTCGAGGACACCCCCGTCAAGGACCGGGATCCCGAGTGGTTCAAGCGCGCCGTCTTCTACGAGGTCCTCGTCCGCTCCTTCCAGGACAGCAACG
>NZ_JBWLKM010000271.1:0-597 GCF_059026085.1 Streptomyces sp. a15
CGTTGCTGTCCTGGAAGGAGCGGACGAGGACCTCGTAGAAGACGGCGCGCTTGAACCACTCGGGATCCCGGTCCTTGGCGGGAGTGTCCTCGAAGGTGTCCTGGACGGGCTCGTTGACGATCATTATGTGGGTGACCCTCCGATCTGCGGGGTGGACGGTCGCAGAACCGAGAAGATGTGCGCGGGCCGGGTGCCCGGTTCGAGGCGCACATAGTTGGCCCTGCCCCAGTAGTAGGTCTCACCGGTGAGCTCGTCGCGCACCGGCACCGACTCGTGCCATTCCAGGCCGAGTTGCGGCATGTCCAACGAGACCGTGGCCTCCTGGGTGTGGTGGGGGTCGAGGTTGGCGACCACCAGAACCGTGTTCGAGCCGCTCCGCTTCGAGTACGCGATCACCGCTTCCTGGTCCGCCTGGTGGAAGTGGAGATCGCGCAGCTGCCGCAGGGCCGGGTTCGCGCGCCGGATCGTGTTGAGCCGGGTGATCAGGGGGGTCAGGGAGCGGCCCTCGCGGTCGGCCGCTTCCCAGTCGCGGGGTTTGATCTGGTACTTCTCCGAGTCGAGGTACTCCTCGCTGCCGTCGCGCAGCGGGGTGTTCTC
>NZ_JBWLKM010000272.1:0-578 GCF_059026085.1 Streptomyces sp. a15
GGCCCGCAGCCGGTGACGGAGCTCGAGCTCGGCGATCGGCCGGCCGGGCGTGTTGGTGGCGAAGCAGGTGAGCCTCATGCCGTCCGCGTCCGTGAGCCTCAACTGGGCCCCAGGATGCGGACGCTCTTTCCTCACGATCAGCCGCACGCCCTCGGGCCGGCCGTCCAGGACGTCGCCGGTGAGCTCGGCGACCCAGGCCCCGTCACGGACCTCGCCGTCCGCCCCGACGGCCGGCGTCCAGGCCGAGGCGGGAACCTTCAGGACGTGGCTGTGGATGACGTCGGTGATCACCATGCCGACCGAGTAGGACAGCCACCGTCCTCGCTGGGCGAGCCAGGCGACGAAGTCGTGGGTACCGCCCGCGGAGTCCGTGCGGACCAGGGTCCGGCGCCCACGCCGGTACTTCTTTGGCAGCTGGGCCAGGGCCAGTTGGGCGGCGGTGATGTGGTCGGACGCGGTGTTGTCGGGTAGCCCCAGCGCATTACTGCGCCGGGGCCCCCTCAGAGTGAAGTAGGCTGCCGACGAGGTGCCTGTGGTTCGGGTCCTTTTCCGACAGCCCCTTCCCGAACGGTACGGGC
>NZ_JBWLKM010000273.1:0-569 GCF_059026085.1 Streptomyces sp. a15
GGAGTTGGGATTCGGTTCCGGTCCTGCCTGCTGGCGTCGGCTGGCCGAGTGGCAGCAGGCGGGGGTGTGGGAGGAACTTGAGCGGGTGCTGCTGGACCGGTTGCGGGCAGCTGACCGCCTCGACTTCTCCCGCGCGACGATCGATGCGTCTCACGTGCAGGCCAAGCGGGGGCGAAGCAGCCCAAAAGTCGGTCCGAGCCCGGTTGACCGTGCACGGCCGGGCTCGAAGCATCACGTGCTGACCGAGGCGCACGGCATCCCCCTGCGGGTGTCGCTGACCGGCGGTCACCGCAACGACGTCATCAGCTCCTGCCCCTGATCGACAGCCTTGGGCCGGTGCGGGGCAAGCGGGGCCGGCCCCGGCGCAGGCCCCGCACGTTATACGCCGACCGCGGCTACGACCACGACATCTACCGCCGCCGCCTGCGCGAGCGCGGCATCACACCGAAGATCGCCCGACGCGGCCAGCCACACGGCTCGGGCCTGGGCCAGGTGCGGTGGGTCGCCGAGTCCGCCATCGCCTGGCTCCACGGACCCCGCCGCCTACGGAGACCCGCTGGGAAGTACGC
>NZ_JBWLKM010000274.1:0-551 GCF_059026085.1 Streptomyces sp. a15
GGTGGAGGCGGTGCCTGTGGGGGCGGGGGTGGTGTCGAACCGGGTTGAGGTGCTGCATGAGGCGGTGCGGGGTTTTCTGGCTGATCCGTTGTCTGCCCGCGTGGTGGGTGAGGGGGCGCGGGCGGCGGTGCTGGCCCGGTATGGGTTGTCGCGTTTCCTGGAGGACTGGGAGCGGTTGTTGAAGGAGGTGGTGGCCTGATGAGGATCGCCATGGTGTCCGAGCATGCCAGTCCGCTTGCCGCGTTGGGTGGTGTCGATGCGGGCGGCCAGAATGTGTATGTGGCCCGCCTCTCGGAGGAGTTGGCCCGGCGCGGGCATGACGTGACGGTCTACACCCGCCGCGACGGTACGCGTCTGCCGGACCGGGTTCCGCTGCCCGGGGGTGCGGTGGTCGAGCATGTGCCGGCCGGGCCGGCCGAGGCCGTTGCCAAGGACGACCTGTTCCCGCACATGCCGGCGTTCGGCTCCTACCTCGCGCGTGCCTTCGCTCGTGAGCGGCCCGGGGTGGTGCATGCCCATTTCTGGATGTCGGGCATGGCCGCCCGGATCGG
>NZ_JBWLKM010000275.1:0-543 GCF_059026085.1 Streptomyces sp. a15
ACGCAGACGACCAGGCAGTCGCCGAGACGCCGGGCGGCCTGGAGCAGTCCGACGTGCCCGGCGTGCAGCAGGTCGAAACAGCCGCCCGCGGCGACGACCGTGCCGTGCGCCGCGCGGACGCGGGTGGCCAGGGCGAACGGATCGCCCGGGTCGCCTTCGGTGGCCGGAGCGTCCGTCTCCTCGCACGCGAGGGCGGCCGCACCGCCCGCGCCGACGAAGTCGCTCGCGGCGGCCACCGCGCCCTCGACCGCCTCGCCGACGAGCGCGCCGTCCGCGAGCAGCCCGGCCGCCGTCGCCGCGAACCGGTCGCCCGCGCCGCACGGGTCACCGACGTGCACGGTGGGCACCGGGACGAGCAGCGGGTGTTCCCCGTACGACAGCAGGGCTCCGCGCGCGCCGAGGGTCACGGTGACGGCGGCGACCCGCCAGTGCCGGACGAGTGCGGCGGCACCGCGGGCGGCACCGTGCAGGTCGCCGTCCGTCGCGCCGCGCTCCCCGGACAGCGCGTACGCCTCCTTCTCCGACGGCGAGACCAGCCGGGTG
>NZ_JBWLKM010000276.1:0-543 GCF_059026085.1 Streptomyces sp. a15
CACCCGGCTGGTCTCGCCGTCGGAGAAGGAGGCGTACGCGCTGTCCGGGGAGCGCGGCGCGACGGACGGCGACCTGCGCGGTGCCGCCCGCGGTGCCGCCGCACTCGTCCGGCACTGGCGGGTCGCCGCCGTCACCGTGACCCTCGGCGCTCGCGGAGCCCTGCTGTCGTACGGGGAGCACCCGCTGCTCGTCCCCGCGGGCACCGCGCACCGTGGCGACCCCTGCGGTGCCGGGGACCGGTTCGCCGCCACGGCGGCCGGGCTGCTGGCCGACGGGGCCCTGGTCGGGGAGGCCGTGGAGGGTGCCGTGGCCGCGGCGACCGAGTTCGTGGGCGCCGGCGGGACGGGTGCCGTCACCTACGCCGACGACGTCGGCCCGGCGGTCGTCACCGACGCCGCCGACGCCCGCGACCTGGTCGCGCGGGTCCGCGCCACCGGCGGCACCGTCGTCGCCGCTGGCGGCTGCTTCGACCTGCTGCACGCCGGGCACGTCGGACTGCTCCAGGCCGCCCGGCGTCTCGGCGACTGCCTGGTCGTCTGCGT
>NZ_JBWLKM010000277.1:0-541 GCF_059026085.1 Streptomyces sp. a15
ACCCGCTCGTAGCCGCGGTACTGCGACCAGGTGCGGTGCTTGTTCTCGGTGAACTCGCTGTCGTCGTACGCCCATCCGGCGCCGCCGAGGAACTCGTAGCTGGTCACCTTGGCGGGGCTGTCGGTGACCAGGTCCTCCTCGCGGACCTCGGTGGCGACGTACTTGTGGAACCAGTCCTTCACCGGTGCGAGGGCGCCCTTGGGCGTCCAGTACTGCGGGAAGCAGCGCATGGTGTTGGACTCGGGCGACGCCGGCATCCGCTTCGGCTCCAGTGCCTGGCAGTCGCGCGGCGAGTAGGTCACGCCGATACGGCCGCCGGTCTCGGTGTCGATGGCGTGGATCCGGTAACGGGAGAAGGGCGGCAGGCCCTCCACCTTGTCGACGCGGTTGTCCATCTGGACGCCGGAGAAGGTGACCTTCGGCATCGCCGCGGTCCCGCCGGCGCCGTGGCCGGTGCGGGCGATGGACTCCAGCCACAGGGCCGGGGAGGTGCCGTCACCGGTGGCCGGGAAGGACTGGTCCAGCGCCCAGGAGTCGACGG
>NZ_JBWLKM010000278.1:0-541 GCF_059026085.1 Streptomyces sp. a15
ACCCGCTCGTAGCCGCGGTACTGCGACCAGGTGCGGTGCTTGTTCTCGGTGAACTCGCTGTCGTCGTACGCCCATCCCGCGCCGCCGAGGAACTCGTACGAGGTCACCTTGGCGGGGCTGTCGGTGACCAGGTCCTCCTCGCGGACCTCGGTGACGAGGTACTTGTGGAACCAGTCCTTCACCTGGTTGAGGGCGCCCTTGGGCGTCCAGTACTGCGGGAAGCAGCGCAGGGTGTTGGACTCGGGGGACGCCGGCATCCGCTTCGGCTCAAGGACCCGACAGTCACGGTCGGAGTACTTGACGCCGATGCGGCCGCCGGTCTCGGTGTCGATGGCGTGGATCCGGTAGCGGGAGAAGGGCGGCAGGCCCTCCACCCCGTCGACCCGGTTGTCGAGCTGGAGTCCCGCGAAGGTGACCTTCGGCATGGCGGCGGTGGCGCCGGCGCCGTGGCCGGTGCGGGTGACGGACTCCAGCCACAGGGCCGGGGAGGTGCCGTCACCGGTGGCCGGGAAGGACTGGTCCAGCGCCCAGGAGTCGACGG
>NZ_JBWLKM010000279.1:0-515 GCF_059026085.1 Streptomyces sp. a15
GCCCATCGGTGAGGGTCGGTCGGGGACGGTCGGCGGTTCCGGGGTTCAGTGGCCGTGAGGCCAGTGCCCGCAAGCCCTACCGGTGATCACTCCCCGCCGACTGCGAAGCCGCCCGCCCCGCCTCCAGCCGCGCCACCGGGATCCGGAACGGCGAGCAGGAGACGTAGTCGAGGCCCACCTCGTGGAAGAAGTGGACGGACTCGGGGTCGCCGCCGTGCTCGCCGCAGACGCCGAGCTTCAGGTCGGGGCGCGTCGCGCGGCCCGCCTCCGCGGCCAGCTTCACCAGCGAGCCCACGCCGTCCTTGTCGATCGTCTCGAAGGGGGAGACTCCGAAGATGCCCTTCTCCAGGTACGCCGTGAAGAACGAAGCCTCCACGTCGTCCCGGCTGAAGCCCCACACCGTCTGGGTCAGGTCGTTCGTGCCGAAGGAGAAGAACTCCGCGGCCTCGGCGATCTGACCGGCGGTCAGAGCGGCGCGCGGCAGTTCGATCATCGTGCCGATCGCCAGCTTCAGT
>NZ_JBWLKM010000280.1:0-472 GCF_059026085.1 Streptomyces sp. a15
ATGCAGGAACTTCGCTTCGACGACGACATCCGGTTCACCGCAACGGTCAGCAGCGATCAGACGTGGCTGAAGCGCGCCCTGGGAGCCCACGAGCTGAGCGTCCAACTAGCCGTCGGAGTGTCGCCCTTCATTGAGGCCGGGAAGATCCTCGCCCTGGAGACGGACCTGTTCGGCTTCGACACGACAGGGCAGCGCCAACGGCTCGCCCGGACGACGGCGAACCTGGCGTACACCCCGAAGATCACCGTCCACCGCGTGAACCTGTCCTTCCCGCTGACGTTGCTGCAGGTCCATGCGATCGAGGAAGGCCGCACCGGCGACGTACGGTTCGAGATCGACCTCAACGCGACGCTGCCGCAGGCGCCCGGCTACCCGGGGAGCGCCCAGGACACGGCGCACATCACCATCGCCAAGAGCCGGTGGGAACAGCAGCTCGCGCAGCTGGGGCCGTCCGCGGCGTTCGAGATGGCCG
>NZ_JBWLKM010000281.1:0-462 GCF_059026085.1 Streptomyces sp. a15
CACCGGCTACGGCCTCGGCAAGTCCATGCTCACCGTCGGCCTGGTCCTCGCCCCGCAGGGCCTGGTGATGATGGCCATGTCCGCCGTCTCCGCGGCCATCACCAAGGCCAAGGGCCCCAAGCTCACCCTGATGATCGGCGCGCTGATCGTGGCCGCCGGCTACGGCCTCAACATCGTGCTGATGAGCGAGGTCTGGCACCTCGTCCTGGTCTCCTGCATCATCGGCGCCGGCATCGGCTTCACCTACGGCGCCCTGCCCGCCCTGATCATGGGTGCCGTCGACCCCACCCAGACCGGCGCCGCCAACAGCCTCAACACCCTGATGCGCTCCCTGGGCACCAGCTTCGCCAGCGCCATCGCCGGCGTCATCCTCGCCCAGATGACCACCGACTACGGCGGCTTCCCCCTGCCCTCGGAGAACGGCTTCAAGGTCGTCATGGCCATCGGCGCCGGAGCCGCCCT
>NZ_JBWLKM010000282.1:0-450 GCF_059026085.1 Streptomyces sp. a15
GCCGCCAGCTTTCGGATGCGCGGATGGTTCTCCAGCGCCCACCGCACGGTCTTCGGCGGGCGTCCGAGCAGGGTTTCGAGCTGGTCGGTGGTGCCGCGGTAGCCGCCGCCGCCCATCAGCCGGGGCAGGGTCTTCAGGTGCTCGGCGGTGTGCGGGAGCGCGGCCAGGGCGGGGTCGACGTAGGTTTCGTTCCAGGTTTCGACGTCTTCGGGAACGTACGTGACCTGGCGTCCCAGCGCGGCCGCGTAGTCCTCCGCGAACCCGTGCATGTCCTTCAGCTCCGGGCCGGTGAGCGCGTAGGACTCGGAGATGTTGACGAACACCTCGATGTCGCCCTGGGCCCCGTGCCGCCGCGGCCATCAGGCTGACGGCATCGGTGTAGTACGGCGACAGGCTCATGCTGAAGTAGATGCGCCGGACGCCCTTCAGCGCGGCGGTCACGTCGGCGAT
>NZ_JBWLKM010000283.1:0-437 GCF_059026085.1 Streptomyces sp. a15
GCGATCAGGTCGTCGTCCAGCGGTCGCAGACCGGCCGTGAGGGTGTCGGAGAGCTTGGCCGGGTCGAGGTTCTTGGCGAGCTGCGGGCGGCGCAAGGTGAGGATGAGGGTGAGCAGTTGCTCGTACCGCTCCGGACCGAGGCCGAACAGGCGCTGGTCGACGGCGGCGCGGTAGTCGGCGGTGGAGGTGATCAGCTCGCGTCCGAGTTCGGCGGCGAGCTGCTTTCTCGTCATCGGCCGGTCGTCGTGGGTGAGGAGGGAGAAGTCCTCGCCGACGCGGCCGTCGGCGAGGAAGTGCCAACGCGCCGGTGTGTCGCGGTGCCGCTGGGCGTGCAGCCCGATGCCGCAGGTGACGGCCTGACCGGTCTCCCGGTGGGTGAACTCGATCCAGACGTAGCCGAGCGCGCTGTCCTGCCCGCGGAAGAGCAGGTTGGACTT
>NZ_JBWLKM010000284.1:0-437 GCF_059026085.1 Streptomyces sp. a15
GCGATCAGGTCGTCGTCCAGCGGTCGCAGACCGGCCGTGAGGGTGTCGGAGAGCTTGGCCGGGTCGAGGTTCTTGGCCAGCTGCGGACGGCGCAGCGTGAGGATCAGGGTGAGCAGTTGCTCGTACCGCTCCGGACCGAGACCGAACAGGCGCTGGTCGACGGCGGCGCGGTAGTCGGCGGTGGAGGCGATCAGCTCGCGTCCGAGTTCGGCGGCGAGCTGCTTCTTCGTCATCGGCCGGTCGTCGTGGGTGAGGAGGGAGAAGTCCTCGCCGACCCGGCCCTCGGCGACGAAGTGCCAGCGAGCGGGCGTGTCGCGGTGCCGCTGGGCGTGCAGCCCGATGCCGCAGGTGACGGCCTCGCCGGTCTCCCGGTGGGTGAACTCGATCCAGACGTAGCCGAGCGCGCTGTCCTGCCCGCGGAAGAGCAGGTTGGACTT
>NZ_JBWLKM010000285.1:0-432 GCF_059026085.1 Streptomyces sp. a15
GTCCGTCCTCGGAACGGCGCGGAATCGGTTTCTCACCAACGTGCCGGTGTTGACGCGCCAACCGCTGCGGGCGGACACCCCCCGACACGGCCCCTTCCCGCCGTACGCGAGTGCGGGAGCGTCCACCTTCCGGCCACCGTCACCTGTCGGCCGGCCGAGTCGGCCACCCGCTAGGGGCGCAGCCCAGCCTCCAGGACGACGCTCACCTCTCGGCCAACCGAGACGAGCGGTGGGCAAAGGCCATCCTCAACCCCCGCCCACCGGCTGAGGGCGCAGCCCCAGGACAAACCCAGCCACCTCTCGACCGACCCCTGGGGGCGCAGCCCCCGGGGTGAGGCCCACCTCTCGACCGACTGAGTCGGGTGGTGGGTGGAGACCATCCCCAGCCCCCGCCCACCCCTGGGGGCGCAGCCCCGGGGGTGAGGTCCGCCT
>NZ_JBWLKM010000286.1:0-431 GCF_059026085.1 Streptomyces sp. a15
ATGACCGGGAAATGGAAGGCCATGTGGCATTCGTCGCCGCCGGCCCGGTAGTCGCCGAAGTAGTCGACGACGTCCTCGGGCCACTGGTTGGCCTCCGCGAGCAGCACCGTGTCCGGGTAGGAGGCGTCGATCTCCTTCCGGACCCGCTTGAGGAACTCGTGGGTCGCCGGAAGGTTCTCGCAGTTGGTGCCCTCCTGCTGGTAGAGGTACGGCACCGCGTCCAGCCGGAATCCGTCGATGCCGAGGTCCAGCCAGAACCGCAGCGCGGAGATGATCTCCTCCTGGACGGCCGGGTTCTCGTAGTTGAGGTCCGGCTGGTGGGAGAAGAAGCGGTGCCAGTAGTACTGCTTGCGCACCGGGTCGAAGGTCCAGTTGGACGCCTCGGTGTCGACGAAGATGATCCGGGCGTCCTGGTACTGCTTGTCGTCGTC
>NZ_JBWLKM010000287.1:0-431 GCF_059026085.1 Streptomyces sp. a15
GACGACGACAAGCAGTACCAGGACGCCCGGATCATCTTCGTCGACACCGAGGCGTCCAACTGGACCTTCGACCCGGTCCGGGAGCAGTACTTCTTCCACCGGTTCTTCTCCCACCAGCCGGACCTCAACTACGAGAACCCGGCCGTCCAGGAGGAGATCCTGGCCGCCCTTCGCTTCTGGCTGGATCTGGGCATCGACGGCTTCCGGCTCGACGCCGTGCCCTACCTGTACGCGCAGGAGGGCACCAACTGCGAGAACCTGCCCGCCACCCACGAGTTCCTGCGGCGGGTGCGCCGCGAGATCGACGCCATGTATCCGGACACGGTGCTGCTCGCGGAGGCCAACCAGTGGCCGGAGGACGTCGTCGACTACTTCGGCGACTACCGGGCCGGCGGCGACGAATGCCACATGGCCTTCCATTTCCCGGTCAT
>NZ_JBWLKM010000288.1:0-404 GCF_059026085.1 Streptomyces sp. a15
TCCACCGTGCGCCCTTAAAAACTTGGCCACAGATGCTCGCGTCCACTGTGCAGTTCTCAAACAACGACCAGCCACCCATCACCCTGCCCTCACGGACAAGTTCACTGGGGCCGGCACCGAAGGAACGAGCAGACGCTCGCACCCTCAGACACCCAACAGCGTGCCCGACACCCTTCCCGCTCCCCTCAACGGTCCACGCTCTTGCGAGCAGTACTGGAAGGAGAAGACGATCAAGTGTGCCGAATAGTCAACGTTCCACCCTTGAGCAACCAGCACCGGACGTTCGCCGATGAACTGGCCTCTGACCTCACCCCGAAGGGATCGGTAAGAAGTGCTCCTTAGAAAGGAGGTGATCCAGCCGCACCTTCCGGTACGGCTACCTTGTTACGACTTCGTCCCAATCG
>NZ_JBWLKM010000289.1:0-403 GCF_059026085.1 Streptomyces sp. a15
CGATTGGGACGAAGTCGTAACAAGGTAGCCGTACCGGAAGGTGCGGCTGGATCACCTCCTTTCTAAGGAGCACTTCTCGGCGGCCGAGCTTGCTTGGCTGTCCAGAGGCCAGTTCATCGGCGAATGTCCGGTGCTGGTTGCTCAAGGGTGGAACGTTGACTATTCGGCACACTTGACCAGCTTGTCTTCCTAGTACTGCTTCGGCGTGGAATGGAAGGCGAGTGGCGAGGGTGTCGGGCACGCTGTTGGGTGTCTGAGGGTACGGGCTTTTCAGTCTGGACCTTCGATGCCGGCCCCGGTGCAGCATCACGGAAGTGGTGTGTGACGGGTGGCTGGTCGTTGTTTGAGAACTGCACAGTGGACGCGAGCATCTGTGGCCAAGTTTTTAAGGGCGCACGGTGGA
>NZ_JBWLKM010000290.1:0-382 GCF_059026085.1 Streptomyces sp. a15
TCGACGATCGGGATCATGGCGCTGCCGGTAGCGCTGCTGATGATCGGCGGGGAGTTCGATCTGTCGGCCGGTGTCGCAGTCATCGCCTCGGCCCTGACTGCGGCCATGCTCAGCTACCAGCTGACCGCGAACGTCTGGGCCGGCGTGTTCGTCGCCCTGCTCGTCTCGCTGGGAGTCGGCTTCTTCAACGGCTGGCTGCTGGTGAAGACCGGCCTGCCGAGCTTCCTGGTCACCCTGGGCACCTTCCTGATCCTCCAGGGCGCCAACCTCGCGGTCACCAAACTGATCACCGGCAACGTGGCCAGCGACGACATCAGCGACATGGACGGCTTCGACCAGGCCAAGAAGATCTTCGCGTCCTCGTTCGACGTCGGCGGCGTCC
>NZ_JBWLKM010000291.1:0-382 GCF_059026085.1 Streptomyces sp. a15
TCGACGATCGGGATCATGGCGCTGCCGGTAGCGCTGCTGATGATCGGCGGGGAGTTCGATCTGTCGGCCGGTGTCGCCGTGATCACCTCGGCGCTCACCGCGGCCATGCTCAGCTTCCAGCTGACCACGAACGTCTGGGTCGGTGTGATCGCCGCGCTGATCGTGTCGCTGGCGGTCGGCTTCTTCAACGGCTGGGTGATGGTCAGGACGGGGCTCCCCAGCTTCCTGGTCACCCTGGGCACCTTCCTGATCCTCCAGGGCGCCAACCTCGCGGTGACCAAGCTGGTCACCGGCAACGTCGCCACCGACGACATCAGCGACATGGACGGCTTCGACCAGGCCAAGAAGATCTTCGCGTCCTCGTTCGACGTCGGCGGCGTCC
>NZ_JBWLKM010000292.1:0-368 GCF_059026085.1 Streptomyces sp. a15
GGGGGTGGCGACTGCTCGTTGAGGAGCGTGCATAAGGTCGCTTTAGCTCGATCGTGTGATGGTCGTCTTCCGGGCTTGCGGTGCCCTGAGGCGGCCGGGGTAGCGTCAGCGTGCGATCTGGGACGCCGGGTACGGTGCCGGCGTGCGGGGCCCCTGCTCCACCGGAGTGATGGTTCAGGGCCTCCCCGTCGCCTCTGGCCGTATCCACATGGCCAGGTCGCACAGGGAACTGGCCTCCCGGGCCCGGACCACGGACAGGATCCGTGTCGCCGCCCCGGGGTTGAGTACGCCGGGGACCAGTGCGCCCAAGACCGTTCGGGGCGTGCGGCTGAACGGGCTCACTCCCGCTCAGTCCAAAGGAACGGTTG
>NZ_JBWLKM010000293.1:0-363 GCF_059026085.1 Streptomyces sp. a15
GTACTTGGTGGTCTCGGTCGAGGTGCGCCAGGTGTCGCCCTTGACGCGCTCGCGGGTGCGAACGGTCTCCGGGCGGGCCATCCACGCCTCCAGCGGCGTGGTTCCGGCACGGGTCCGGGTCGCCGTCTTCACCGCCCAGGGGGTGGTGACGGTCGCCGAGTCGACGGGTCCGCCGTCGGAGGCGTAGGTGATCTGCTCCAGCAACTGCCCCTGGTACTGGGGAAGGTCGTCGTAGCTGGTGTTGTCGCTCGTCACGACGGCCGACGTCTTGGTGCCGGAGGGCAGTTTGTCGCCGTGCAGGCCGCGGAAGTAGCGGTGCTCGGTGAGCTGCTTGACGTCGTCTTGGCCGCCCTGCCGGGTGCG
>NZ_JBWLKM010000294.1:0-363 GCF_059026085.1 Streptomyces sp. a15
CGCACCCGGCAGGGCGGCCAAGACGACGTCAAGCAGCTCACCGAGCACCGCTACTTCCGCGGCCTGCACGGCGACAAGCTGCCCTCCGGCACCCGCACCTCGACCGTCACCACCAGCGACGGCACGGACAACGACGACCTGCCGCACTATCAGGGCCAGTTGCTGGAGCAGATCACCTACGCCTCCGACGGCGGACCGGTCGACTCGGCGACCGTCACCACCCCGTGGGCGGTGAAGACGGCGACTCGGACCCGTGCCGGAACCACGCCGCTGGAGGCGTGGATGACCCGCCCGGAGACCGTTCGCACCCGCGAGCGCGTCAAGGGCGACACCTGGCGCACCTCGACCGAGACCACCAAGTAC
>NZ_JBWLKM010000295.1:0-348 GCF_059026085.1 Streptomyces sp. a15
CCGGATGCCCGGCTGGAGGTCGATGAGCACGTTGACGATCCGCTCGAACAGGACGGTGTTCTCCGGGACATTCCGAATGCCGCCCCCGATGAGCGCCACCCCGAACGAGTGCCCGTCGAACCGCCGGCGCAGCTCGGCCTCAGCCTCGTCGGGGTCCAAGCCGATGCCGCACATCTCGCCGTCGATGCCTGCGGCCTGGAGCGACGCCCAGCCGCGGTCGATCTGGGTGGCCAGCTCCTCGACCGTCGCAAACCCCGGCGGCAAATCTTACGGCGCAAACGCATCAGCGCGGATGCCGATGGCCAGCACGCGCTGATTGAGCGGAGGCTTCACTTGAGAGTTCTTGTG
>NZ_JBWLKM010000296.1:0-347 GCF_059026085.1 Streptomyces sp. a15
ACCATGAGCGGCAAGCTGTACGACTCCGCGCTCGGCCTCGTCCTCATCCATGTCGCGTTCCAGTCCGGCTTCTGCGCCTTCGTACTGAGCAACTACATGCGCTCCCTGCCCCACGAACTGACCGAAGCCGCCCTCGTGGACGGCGCCTCGGTATGGCGCATGTACTGGCAGATCGTGCTGCCGCTGTGCCGCCCGGCGATGGCGGCGCTGGCCACACTGCTGTCCATCTGGATCTACAACGACTTCTTCTGGGCCCTGGTCCTCATCTCCACCGGCGAGAACATGCCGATCACCTCGGCGCTGAACAACCTCACCGGGGCGTACTTCACCGACCCCAACCTGGTCGC
>NZ_JBWLKM010000297.1:0-347 GCF_059026085.1 Streptomyces sp. a15
GCGACCAGGTTGGGGTCGGTGAAGTACGCCCCGGTGAGGTTGTTCAGCGCCGAGGTGATCGGCATGTTCTCGCCGGTCGAGATGAGGACCAGGGCCCAGAAGAAGTCGTTGTAGATCCAGATGGACAGCAACGTGGCCAGCGCCGCCATCGCCGGGCGGCACAGCGGCAGCACGATCTGCCAGTACATGCGCCACACCGACGCGCCGTCCACCAGCGCGGCCTCGGTCAGCTCGTGCGGCAGCGAGCGCATGTAATTGCTCAGCACGAACGCGCAGAAGCCGGACTGGAACGCGACATGGATGAGGACGAGGCCGAGCGCGGAGTCGTACAGCTTGCCGCTCATGGT
>NZ_JBWLKM010000298.1:0-347 GCF_059026085.1 Streptomyces sp. a15
CCTTCGGTGCCGACCTCGCGGGCCACGCGCGTGACCTCGTCGGCGAAGGCGGAGAGCTGGTCGACCATCGTGTTGATCGTCGACTTCAGCTCCAGGATCTCGCCCTTCGCCTCGACCGTGATCTTCTTGCCCAGGTCGCCCTGGGCCACGGCCGTGGAGACGAGGGCGATGTTGCGGACCTGCGACGTCAGGTTGTCCGCCATGAAGTTGACGTTGTCGGTGAGGTCCTTCCACACGCCGGAGACGCCCCGCACCTGGGCCCGGCCACCGAGGTTGCCTTCGGTGCCGACCTCGCGGGCCACGCGCGTGACCTCGTCGGCGAAGGCGGAGAGCTGGTCGACCATCGT
>NZ_JBWLKM010000299.1:0-345 GCF_059026085.1 Streptomyces sp. a15
AAGGACCGGGATCCCGAGTGGTTCAAGCGCGCCGTCTTCTACGAGGTCCTCGTCCGCTCCTTCCAGGACAGCAACGGTGACGGTGTGGGCGACCTCAAGGGACTGACCGCCAAGCTCGACTACCTGCAGTGGCTGGGGGTCGACTGCCTCTGGCTGCCGCCCTTCTTCCAGTCGCCGCTGCGGGACGGCGGTTACGACGTCTCGGACTACACCGCGGTCCTGCCCGAGTTCGGTGACCTCGCCGACTTCGTGGAGTTCGTCGACGCCGCCCACCAGCGCGGCATGCGCGTGATCATCGACTTCGTCATGAACCACACCAGCGACCAGCACCCGTGGTTCCAGGAG
>NZ_JBWLKM010000300.1:0-345 GCF_059026085.1 Streptomyces sp. a15
CTCCTGGAACCACGGGTGCTGGTCGCTGGTGTGGTTCATGACGAAGTCGATGATCACGCGCATGCCGCGCTGGTGGGTGGCGTCGACGAACTCCACGAAGTCGGCGAGGTCGCCGAACTCGGGCAGGACGGCGGTGTAGTCCGAGACGTCGTAACCGCCGTCCCGGAGGGGTGACTTGAAGAAGGGCGGCAGCCAGAGGCAGTCGACGCCCAGCCACTGCAGGTAGTCCAGTTTCGCGGTCAGTCCCTTGAGGTCGCCTACACCGTCGCCGTTGCTGTCCTGGAAGGAGCGGACGAGGACCTCGTAGAAGACGGCGCGCTTGAACCACTCGGGATCCCGGTCCTT
>NZ_JBWLKM010000301.1:0-344 GCF_059026085.1 Streptomyces sp. a15
GCACGTGAGGTCCTGACCGGCGGTGATGTCGTGCCACTGGAGGCGGTGGAGCGGGTGCGCGCGGCCTGCCCCGAGGTGCGGGTGCGGCATCTGTACGGCCCCACCGAGGTCTCCCTGTGCGCCACCTGGCATCTGTTCGAGCCCGGCGAGGAGCAGGGTGACGTACTGCCGCTGGGCCGGCCGCTCAACAACCGCCAGGTGTATGTCCTCGATTCCTTCCTCCAGCCGGTGCCGCCCGGTGTGACCGGTGAGCTGTACGTCGCCGGGGCCGGTCTCGCCCGTGGCTATCCGGGACGGGCCGCACTGTCCGCCGAGCGGTTCGTGGCCTGTCCGTTCGCGGCCGG
>NZ_JBWLKM010000302.1:0-331 GCF_059026085.1 Streptomyces sp. a15
ACACCTTCGACATCAGTCGAACCTCCTCGGTGAATACCACTCTTCTCAAGCGACTTCGTGTCGCACGATCTGGTTCAACCACGAGGACCCGACGGGGGTGAAATGGAAGTGGACGTGCGGGTTTTTCGCCAGCCATGCCTTCACGTCGGGAGTGGTGTGCGTGGAGAGGTTGTCCAGGACAACATGGATTTCCTTCCCCACATGCGGCTTGACGGCCTTCTTCATGAACGCCAGGAAAGTCGCGCCATTCCGGTTCGGCTTGCACTCGCCCAGCACTTCACCGGTCGTGACGTTCAGCGCGGCGAACAGGTTCGTGGTGCCGTGCCGCACA
>NZ_JBWLKM010000303.1:0-329 GCF_059026085.1 Streptomyces sp. a15
AGTAGCCGGTGATGTCGGCGATGAGGTTGACGCTGCCGGTGTTGTTGTAGAAGTCGACCTTTCCGTCGACCACAGGGACCACGACCAGGTTCGGGAAGGTCTCGCCCGCGCTGAAGTTGAGGTTGGAGACCGCCGGGCGCGGACTGCCGTCGGGATAGACGGTGACGTAGCTGGACGAAGTCCCGCCGGTCGCGGTCACGTTCACCACCACGCCGGTGACCCCACTGGTCGGCACCCCGGCCACACCGGCGACCTGGAGATGGACCGTACCGCCCGGACCGACCTTCGCCTTCGCCACACCCGTACCCGAACGCGTGTCCATGATCCGC
>NZ_JBWLKM010000304.1:0-329 GCF_059026085.1 Streptomyces sp. a15
CTGCGCGGCTTCGTCTGCCCCGGGCTTCGCGGCGTCAGCCTCCGCCTCGGTGGTGTCCTGAGCGGCCTCGTCGGCCTGCGGCTCCACGGCCCTCTTGGCGGCCTTCTCGGCTGTCCCGGCTTCGGTGGTGTCCTGAGCGGCTTCGTCGGCCTCCGGCTTCCCGCCGTCAGCCTGCGGCTCTGTGGCGTCCTGTGCGGCCTGCCCGGCCTGCCCGGCCTCTTCGGCGTCGGAGCTGCCGGCCTGCGGCTCCACGGCGTCCTTGGCGGGCCCTTCGGCCGTCCCGGCCTCGGTGGTGTCCTGCGCGGCTTCGTCTGCCCCGGGCTTCGCGG
>NZ_JBWLKM010000305.1:0-327 GCF_059026085.1 Streptomyces sp. a15
GTTGCCGGCCGCCTCGGGGTTCGGGCCGGCCATGCCCATCCCGACCGCGATCCAGGTGAGCGCCAGGGTGAACAGTGTGATCAGTCCGAACGCCGCCAGCCACTCCAGAGCGGTGGCGTCCGTGGACCGGAAGCCGATGGCCACGGCGATGGCACCGACGAGGACCAGGCTGGCGAGCACCTGCAACGCGCTGCCGACGACGTGCCCGACCAGCACGGACCCGCGGTAGACCGCCATCGTGCGGAAGCGCGCGATGAGCCCCTCGGTCATGTCCATGGAGACAGAGATCGCGGCCCCGATCACGGTGCTGCCGATGGTCATCAGCAG
>NZ_JBWLKM010000306.1:0-327 GCF_059026085.1 Streptomyces sp. a15
GTTGCCGGCCGCCTCGGGGTTCGGGCCGGCCATGCCCATCCCGACCGCGATCCAGGTGAGCGCCAGGGTGAACAGTGCGATCAGTCCGAACGCCGCCAGCCACTCCAGGGCGGTGGCGTCCGTGGACCGGAAGCCGATGGCCACGGCGATGGCACCGACGAGGACCAGGCTGGCGTGCACGTGCAGCGCGCTGCCGACGACGTGCCCGACCAGCACGGACCCGCGGTAGACCGCCATCGTGCGGAAGCGGGCGATGAGCCCCTCGGTCATGTCCATGGAGACAGAGATCGCGGCCCCGATCACGGTGCTGCCGATGGTCATCAGCAG
>NZ_JBWLKM010000307.1:0-326 GCF_059026085.1 Streptomyces sp. a15
CAGGTGCAGGCTCTGGACCGGACCCAGCCGGTGCTGCCGGTGGCTTTCGCGGCCACCGAGAAGCGCACCCACGACTATGTGCGGCACGGCACCACGAACCTGTTCGCCGCGCTGAACGTCACGACCGGTGAAGTGCTGGGCGAGTGCAAGCCGAGCCGGAACGGCGCGGACTTCCTGGCGTTCCTGAAGAAGGCCGTCAAGCCGCATACAGGGAAGGAGATCCATATCGTCCTGGACAACCTGTCCACGCACACCACCCCGGACGTGAAGGCGTGGCTGGCGAAGAACCCGCACGTCCACTTCCATTTCACCCCCGTCGGGTCCTC
>NZ_JBWLKM010000308.1:0-323 GCF_059026085.1 Streptomyces sp. a15
ACCGGACCGATCTTCGGCAGGTTCAGCCGGCCGCTGTCGGTGATGTGCCAGCGGGCGTTGGCGGTGAACCGGATCGACTGCCGGGCGTCCTTGCGGGACTTGAAGCGCGGGGCGCCCACCTTGGGGCCCTTGCGGGTGCCCTTGAGGGAGGCGAAGAAGTTGCGGTACGCGGTCTCGACGTCGCGCAGGGACTGCTGCAGGACGACCGCGGAGACCTCGCCCAGCCAGGAGCGTGAGGTGGTCTGCTTCGCCTGGGTGATCAGGCGGGTGGACAGCTCGCCGATCTTCGGGAACGGCTGCTGGGCCTTGCGGGCGTCCTCACG
>NZ_JBWLKM010000309.1:0-320 GCF_059026085.1 Streptomyces sp. a15
TCAGCCGCACGCCCCGAACGGTCTTGGGCGCTCCCCCAGACTTCGTCCGGGGGGACCCCCAGGTCCCCGGCGTACTCGACCCCGGGGCAGCGACACGGATCCTGTCCGTGGTCCGATCCCGGGAGGCCGGTTCCCTCACGACCTGGCCAGATGGGTACAGCCAGAGGCGACGGGGAGGCCCCGAACCATCACTCCGGTGGAGCGGGGGCCCCGCACGCTGGCGCCGTACCCGGCGTCCCAGATCACACGATCACCGTAGCCCGAACGGACCAGGACGCCGCAAGCCCGGAAGTCGACCATCACACGATCGAGTTAAACCG
>NZ_JBWLKM010000310.1:0-317 GCF_059026085.1 Streptomyces sp. a15
AAGCCCGGAAGACGACCATCACACGATCGAGCTAAAGCGACCTTATGCACGCTCCTCAACGAGCAGTCGCCACCCCCTGTTCCATGATCCAGCCGCTGCGAGGAGGTCCGTGGAGGCTCCCTGTATGCCCGGCGACGTGGGTGGGTGGGGGCGGTGAAGGCTCTGGTGGCGCGGTTGGACAGTTTCGGTGATGTGTTGCTTGCCGGGCCGGCGGTTCGTGCGGTGGCGGCCGGGGCGGACTCGGTGACGGTGTTGTGCGGGCCGCGGGGTGCTCCTGCGGCCCGGTTGCTGCCGGGGGTGGACGACATCCTGGTGTG
>NZ_JBWLKM010000311.1:0-317 GCF_059026085.1 Streptomyces sp. a15
GTCTACGCGGCCCGGCGCGAGGTGCTCGGCGAACAGCACCTGCTCACCCTGTCCGTACGGCACGGCGCCGCGCACGTCCTGCATCTGCGCGGGCGCACCGACCGGGCCGAGACCGAGTACCGGACAGTCCTCGCCGACTGCATCGACACCCTCGGCCCCCGCCACCCGGGCACCCTCGCGGTCCGCCACAACCTGGCCGACCTGCTGACGGACCGGGGCCAACTGGAGGCGGCGGAGGCCGAGTTCCGCGAGGTCTACGCGGCCCGGCGCGAGGTGCTCGGCGAACAGCACCTGCTCACCCTGTCCGTACGGCACGG
>NZ_JBWLKM010000312.1:0-314 GCF_059026085.1 Streptomyces sp. a15
CTCGGTGGTGGAGTTGTTCCGTGCGCGGGTGGCGCAGGCGCCGGATGCGGTGGCTGTCGTCGATGGTGGGCGGCGGGTGTCGTACGGGGAGCTGGATGCGGCCTCGGATCGGGTGGCCGCTTATCTGTGGGGTCGTGGGGTGGGCCGGGGCGATCGGGTGGCGGTGCGGCTGGAGCGGTCGGCCGATCTGGTCGGCGCTCTGCTGGGTGTGTGGAAGGCGGGGGCGGCCTACGTTCCGGTGGATGGTGCTTATCCGGCGGAGCGGGTCGCGTTCGTGCTGGAGGATTCCGCGCCGGCCGTGACGATCGACGACC
>NZ_JBWLKM010000313.1:0-300 GCF_059026085.1 Streptomyces sp. a15
GTCACCACCAGAGTCTTCGCGATCGTCGCGTTGTCGTGCCCCTCCGCCATCAGCTTCAGCACCTCACGCTCACGCGGGGCGGCCGAGGTGCGCCTCGCCCGCACCCGGCGCAGCCTGACGGTGTACGTCCGCGACGAGGGCCAGGGCGGCGCCGACGAGCCGCCGGCTCGGGACTGCTCGGCAGGAGTCGTATGCCGCCGAGTTGTTGGGTGGTGGGAGCAGCGGGGTGGGTTATCTGCTCAAGGACCGGGTCGGGCGGGTGGATGAGTTTCTCGATGCGCTGGAGCGGGTGGCGGCCGG
>NZ_JBWLKM010000314.1:0-289 GCF_059026085.1 Streptomyces sp. a15
CGGTCACGGCGCGCCGTCGGCCCACCCCCCTCCAGGCCCAGCGCGCCGGCGCACACAGCTCCGCAGCCGAGAGACCCTGACGGCCGGCCACCGACCTTGCGCTCCCGGCGCGTTACCGAACAGCCGTCCTGCGGTCACGGCGCGCCGTCGGCCCACCCCCCTCCAGGCCCAGCGCGCCGGCGCACACAGCTCCGCAGCCGAGAGACCCTGACGGCCGGCCACCGACCTTGCGCTCCCGGCGCGTTACCGAACAGCCGTCCTGCGGTCACGGCGCGCCGTCGGCCCACCC
>NZ_JBWLKM010000315.1:0-281 GCF_059026085.1 Streptomyces sp. a15
CCGGCCTCGGTGCGCAGGTCGACGGTGCCGTGCAGGGCTTCGGTGATGTGGATGTCGCCCTTCTGGATGCTGATCCGGGCGGGGCCGCCCAGGCGTCCGACCGAGATGTCGCCGGCGAGGAGGGTGAGGCGGGCGTCGGCGGTCTCGTCGAGCTTGACCGTGCCCTGGGCGCCTTCGAAGGTGACGTCGCCGAGCCGTCCGACACCGCGGAGCTCGCCGTCGGCCGCCTTGGCGTCGACGCGGGAGCCGGCGGGCAGCTGGACGGTCACCTCGACGGCTCC
>NZ_JBWLKM010000316.1:0-281 GCF_059026085.1 Streptomyces sp. a15
TTCGACCTGCTGCACGCCGGGCACGTCGGACTGCTCCAGGCCGCCCGGCGTCTCGGCGACTGCCTGGTCGTCTGCGTCAACTCGGACGCGTCGGTGCGGCGGCGCAAGGGTGCGGAGCGGCCGGTGAACCCGCTGGCCGACCGCGTCCGCGTGCTCAGCGCCCTCGCCTGCGTCGACGCCGTCGCCGTGTTCGACGAGGACACCCCCGAGCGGCTGCTGGCCGACCTCCGCCCGCAGGTCTGGGTGAAGGGCGGCGACTACTCCGGCGCAGACCTGCCCGA
>NZ_JBWLKM010000317.1:0-275 GCF_059026085.1 Streptomyces sp. a15
ACCCGACTCCCCTGGGTGTCCTCACCCTACGAACGGGAGGACCAACCCGTTCAAGAAGGTAGAGCCACTTGTCCCCCGGGCCGGGGCTGCCGGCGGCGCAGCGCGCCTGCGTACTGCTGTCCGAACTTGGCGCACCAGCGGCGCACCGTCTCGTAGGAGACGACGATCCCGCGCTCGAGCATGAGCTCCTCGACCTCGCGGAACGACAGCGGGAAGCGGAAGTACAGCCACACGCAGTGGGAGATGACCTCGACCGGGTACCGGTGACCCTTGTA
>NZ_JBWLKM010000318.1:0-275 GCF_059026085.1 Streptomyces sp. a15
ACTAGTGTCTCGTGATCCTGATTGCGTTACTTCGAGTTGTTATTGACGAGTTTCTTCACGCTGGCCTGGACGAGTCGGACCTTGGCGAGGATCTCGTCCGCGGCGGCGGTCCAGGTGAAGGGTTTCGCGTTCTCGTTCCAGGAGTTGATGTAGTCGCGGATCTGTTTGACCAGGACGTTGACGCTCGCGAACGTGCCTCGGCGGATGGACTGCCGGGTGATGATCCCGAACCAGATCTCGTCGGGTAGGACCGCTGCATTGCTGCAGCGGTCCCC
>NZ_JBWLKM010000319.1:0-267 GCF_059026085.1 Streptomyces sp. a15
AGACCTGCTCGAACTGCGGCGCAACGAAAGCCAAGCTGCCGTGCACGTGAGAGTCTTCGACTGCGACGAGTGCCCGCTTGTGATGGACCGGGACGAGAACGCAGCCCGCAACCTGGTCGCCCTCGCGGCGGCCCGCACCACTGGTACCGGAGTGGCCGGAGACCAGGACACCCCCGTGGTGTCGAAGCCTCGTGGAGCCGACCGTAAGACCCGCGCCACCCGCACCCGCCGCAAGACGAGTGCGGGGCGGGCAGGTGGCGCAACCCT
>NZ_JBWLKM010000320.1:0-265 GCF_059026085.1 Streptomyces sp. a15
GTTGGTTACGGCGACGACGGCGACAGCGACAGCGACTACGGGGCCGACAGCGACTACGGGGCCGGCTCCGGCAAGAGCGAGGACCCGGACGCTCAGGGTGGCTACGGCGACACGCTGATGGAGGCGGAGTCCCCGGCGTCGCCGTCCACGACCAGCAACGACGTTGGTTACGGCGACGACGGCGACAGCGACAGCGACTACGGGGCCGACAGCGACTACGGGGCCGGCTCCGGCAAGAGCGAGGACCCGGACGCTCAGGGTGGCT
>NZ_JBWLKM010000321.1:0-257 GCF_059026085.1 Streptomyces sp. a15
CCCGGTGACGGCGATGGCGCACACCGAGTACAGCCACAGCAGGGGCAGGTGGGCGGCGTCCATGCCCATGATGCCGACCGCGCCGACCATGACCAGGGTCCCCATCAGCAGGGACAGGGCGGCCATGAGGTTGCTGCTGATGGCGAGGGCATGTAAGAGCAGGGCGCGGCTCTGAAGGCGTACGCCGAGCGGCTCGGCGCCACCGAGGGCGCCACGAGCGCCCGGATCACCGGCGTCGAGGGCACCACGGCCCGGGT
>NZ_JBWLKM010000322.1:0-252 GCF_059026085.1 Streptomyces sp. a15
GGCATGTCGGGGTCGTTCGAGCCGCCGAGGGCGGACGGGCCGGCGGGCTGCCAGGCGGCCACCTGCGTCGCGGGGGCGGGGAAACGGCCGAGGTAGTTGAAGCCCACCTGGGGGGTGGGGAGTTCGGCCAGCACCGACGCCGTCTCGGGATTGAGGTGGCGCAGCAGTCCGTAGCCGAGCCCGTCCCCGGGCACCGCCCGCGACTGCTCCTTCACCGCCTTCAGCAACGCCCCCGCCGCCGCTCCCCCGGCC
>NZ_JBWLKM010000323.1:0-248 GCF_059026085.1 Streptomyces sp. a15
GTTTGCGCCGTTGGGTTCTCGGCTTGTGCCCGCCGCCGGGTTTTGGGTTTGCGCCTGCCAGGCTTTCGGCTTGCGCCCGCCGCCGGGTCTTGGGCTTGCGTCCGCCGGGCTTTCGGCTTGCGCCGCCGGGCTCTCGGCTCGCCCGCCGCCGGGTTTTGGGTTTGCGCCGTTGGGTTCTCGGCTTGTGCCCGCCGCCGGGTTTTGGGTTTGCGCCGTTGGGTTCTCGGCTTGTGCCCGCCGCCGGGTTT
>NZ_JBWLKM010000324.1:0-247 GCF_059026085.1 Streptomyces sp. a15
CGTGCTCACCGTGCGGTGCTCAGCGGTGTCCGCGCAGCCGTTCGTGCACCGTGTACGGCGCCGACGTGTACGCGGCCTTACACCCGTGTCCCTCCGTCCACGAGCAGGTCCGCCCTGGTCACCCCGTGAGCGGCGTCCGATGCCAGTCACACCACGGCCGCGCCCGGTCTCGGGCACCCGTGCTCACCGTGCGGTGCTCAGCGGTGTCCGCGCAGCCGTTCGTGCACCGTGTACGGCGCCGACGTGT
>NZ_JBWLKM010000325.1:0-245 GCF_059026085.1 Streptomyces sp. a15
TCCCGGCACTCCGGGATGATCATGCCGCTGGGGTCGGCGTGCGTGACCGGTGAGTTGTTGGCGTAGGAGTAGCCGTTGATCTGCTGCGGCTGGGTGTAGTCGATGATCGGGTCGACCGAGATGAACTTGCCGATCGTGGAGTCGTACTCCCGTGCGCCCAGGTGTGTCAGACCGGTCGAGGCGTCGATCGTGCCCCCGACATAGCCCTTCTCCCCGGGCCAGACACCGGTCTTCTCGCCGCGGTC
>NZ_JBWLKM010000326.1:0-241 GCF_059026085.1 Streptomyces sp. a15
GCCGGTCCGTACGAGGGCCTGGTCGTCGGCGATGACGGCGCGCAGTGCGGGTGGCCGGTTCACGTGGTCCGCCACGGTACTCGGGCCCTGATGCGGTAGCCGCCGGCGAGGGTCGGACCGGCCGTCAGTTCACTGTCGTGGACGGCGAGGCGCTCGCGCAGCCCGATCATCCCGAAGCCGGTCCGTACGAGGGCCTGGTCGTCGGCGATGACGGCGCGCAGTGCGGGTGGCCGGTTCACGT
>NZ_JBWLKM010000327.1:0-239 GCF_059026085.1 Streptomyces sp. a15
CGAGATCTGGTTCGGGATCATCACCCGGCAGTCCATCCGCCGTGGCACGTTCTCCAGTGTCAACGTCCTAATCAAACAGATCCGCGACTACATCGACTCCTGGAACGAGCAGGCGAAACCCTTCACTTGGACCGCGACCGCCGACGAAGTGCTCGCGAAGGTCCGACTCGTCCAGACCAGCGTGAAGAAACTCGTCAATAACAACTCGAAGTAACACAATCAGGGTCACGAGACACTAG
>NZ_JBWLKM010000328.1:0-236 GCF_059026085.1 Streptomyces sp. a15
TCGGTGGCCGCCTGCTCGGTCGCCGAACGAGCCCTGCGCCGCACCGCGGCCGAGCACACCATCGAGACCGAACGCGTCGACGCCGTCGAGACCGCCACCCGCGCCTTCGAGACGGCGGTCCGCGAACTCGCCGCCCGCCGCCGCGAACACGCCCGCCAGAGCGAGGCGGCCGAGGCCGCCGCCGACCGGCTCGGCGCCGCCGCCGAGGACGAGGAGGCGGCGGCGGACACCGAGCG
>NZ_JBWLKM010000329.1:0-226 GCF_059026085.1 Streptomyces sp. a15
TCGATGGGCGGCTCGGTCTTGGTCGGCGGCTCGATGGGCGGCTCGGTCTTGGTCGGCGGCTCGATGGGCGGCTCGGTGGGCGTGTCGCCGTAGCCTCCCGTGTCCGAGTCGTCGCCGTAGCCGCTGTCGTCGCCGTAGCCGCTGTCGCTGTCGTCGCCGTAACCAACATCGTTGCTGGTCGTGGACGGCGACGCCGGGGACTCCGCCTCCATCAGCGTGTCGCCGT
>NZ_JBWLKM010000330.1:0-221 GCF_059026085.1 Streptomyces sp. a15
GCCACTTTGCGTATCTGCTGTTGAGCAGACTGCCACCAAGGCGCGTACTACCGCTGGGAAACGGTGGATATGCGCGGGCCCCGCACATGACCGCGCGGGGCGGCGGAACCGAGTCGTCGTCCGGACGTACGGTTCCGTCGCCCCGCGCGGACCCAGCGGCTCCCGTACCGGTCTTGGGGACTGCGGTGCGGCGCTCGGTGGTGCGGGTCATGCTGTGTGGT
>NZ_JBWLKM010000331.1:0-220 GCF_059026085.1 Streptomyces sp. a15
GTCCGGATGTGCCGACCCGTGGCTGCGCCTGAAGCCGTCCAGTGGTGGCGTGGAGCGGGGACGCGCACCCCACGCCGGCTCCGTCACCGGGCAGATGTCATGCGGTAGTTGATGACGCCCTCAAGCGTAGAGGAACGGCGCGCTGTCCCTCCCCTCGTAGCGTGGAGTCCGTGATTGCAGGGGAAGTTGGGGTTCATGGGGTCCAAGCAACGGACGTACA
>NZ_JBWLKM010000332.1:0-212 GCF_059026085.1 Streptomyces sp. a15
GCGTACGGGTAGCCCAGCACGCGCGCGGAGTCCTTGATGGCGTTCTTCGCCTTGATCTTGCCGTAGGTGCCGATCATGGCGACCTTGTCGGCGCCGTACTTCTCCGTCACGTACCTGATCACCTCGACGCGCCGACGCTCGTCGAAGTCGATGTCGACGTCGGGCATGGAGACGCGCTCGGGGTTGAGGAACCGCTCGAAGATCAGGCCGTG
>NZ_JBWLKM010000333.1:0-211 GCF_059026085.1 Streptomyces sp. a15
TGGCCGGTGCGGCGAGGGTGCGTGCCGGGCGCCGTGGGTGCTGTGCGGGACTTTCGAAACACCCCCTAGGGCCTGTCCGGCGGATCAGGTCGCAGGAAATCGGCGGTGCCTGATCGACGCAGGTGAGCGGGGCTTGGTGCGTCGGGCTGCAAGGCGGAGGAGGGCGTCGATGCGATGGGGGTCCCCCCGCTCGAGCGAAGTCGAGAGTGGG
>NZ_JBWLKM010000334.1:0-211 GCF_059026085.1 Streptomyces sp. a15
CGACCTCGACCCGACTTGCCCGCTGCGGCACCCCTGTGCCGCTCCCTACGGTGTGGTGGTGCCCGTACTGCCGGCCGGAGGGCTCTTGAGTACCCGGGCAGCACGTGGGGTCGGGTCGTGGCCGACGTGCCCGCCCGGCAACTCGTGGCTCACCGGTCACTGGGACGACCTCGACCCGACTTGCCCGCTGCGGCACCCCTGTGCCGCTCCC
>NZ_JBWLKM010000335.1:0-208 GCF_059026085.1 Streptomyces sp. a15
CCCGGTGCCCGGTGCCCGGTCCGGGCGGCCGTGTGATCACTCCCGGAGTGGCCTGGTCTCCGTGCGCGGGGAGTCGGTTTGTCGGCGTGCGGGGCCCGTGCCGCCGACGTGCCGGGTGCCCGGTGCCGGGTGCCCGGTGCCCGGTGCCCGGTCCGGGCGGCCGTGTGATCACTCCCGGAGTGGCCTGGTCTCCGTGCGCGGGGAGTCG
>NZ_JBWLKM010000336.1:0-206 GCF_059026085.1 Streptomyces sp. a15
TCCGCCCCCGAAGCAGGGCTGAGCCCCGCCGGGCGCGTTGGCGCCCGAGCGGGGCCGGGGGCCGTCGTCAGTCCCGGGTGTGTCCGTGCCGCAGGGCTGAGCCCCGCTGGCCGCGTCCGCCCCGATGCCGGGCTGAGCCCCGCTGGCCGCGTCCGCCCCCGAAGCAGGGCTGAGCCCCGCCGGGCGCGTTGGCGCCCGAGCGGGGC
>NZ_JBWLKM010000337.1:0-202 GCF_059026085.1 Streptomyces sp. a15
CCCACCAGCGCGGCATGCGCGTGATCATCGACTTCGTCATGAACCACACCAGCGACCAGCACCCGTGGTTCCAGGAGTCCAGGAAGGACCCGGACGGGCCGTACGGCGACTACTACATGTGGGCCGACGACGACAAGCAGTACCAGGACGCCCGGATCATCTTCGTCGACACCGAGGCGTCCAACTGGACCTTCGACCCGGT
>NZ_JBWLKM010000338.1:0-201 GCF_059026085.1 Streptomyces sp. a15
GCCGGTCACGGTCGCCAGGCCACCTTGTGTTCGGCCAGGTGTGCCAGCACCGTGTGGTTGGCCTCCCAGCCGTCCGGGCTGTATTCGTCGGCGGCCTCCGGCGGCGTGCCGGACTCCGTCCCGGCGAGATGGCGGCGTGGCGGCCGGCGGCGTGGATTGTGCCGGTCACGGTCGCCAGGCCACCTTGTGTTCGGCCAGGTG
>NZ_JBWLKM010000339.1:0-200 GCF_059026085.1 Streptomyces sp. a15
CCCTGTGGTCGACGGAAAGGTCGACTTCTACAACAACACCGGCAGCGTCAACCTCATCGCCGACATCACCGGCTACTACACCAGTGACGGCAGCGGATCGAAGCTCACCAGCGTCGGCCCGACGCGGATCATGGACACGCGTTCGGGTACGGGTGTGGCGAAGGCGAAGGTCGGTCCGGGCGGTACGGTCCATCTCCAGG